>NZ_JAVRCP020000030.1:0-71285 GCF_034530675.2 Nostoc sp. DedVER02 | reverse complement strand
ACATCTTTATCCAGTTTTTGAGGAGGAGGAATCTGTTAGTTCTAATGCAACATTTTAGCTGTGTCAGTCCACTACAAGATCGGGCGATCGCACTGCCTAAAGAATGGAGACGTTGCTATAGCAAGATTTGGGTGATGCGTTACGCTGGCGCTAACACATCCTACAAGAGCGATCGCCCTTCAGAAAGATAATACTAAAGATAGATGTAATAGTATTTGATATGTAGATTGCCATCAGTACTATCGACTGTAGGATTGAAAATTAATATTTTTGTACATAAAATTAAAAATCTAAAATTAAAAATTGGTAATACTGATGGCTAGGAGTGTTAAAGTTTCAGGAAATTCATCGGGACTTTTCAGCGGGTATTCATGCTGAAGAAATTACAAAAAAAGCAAATTTCGATAATTGCAGGTGCGGCACTCTTTGCCTTTTTAGCCGGGGCGATGGTATCAGCACCTCAGATTGGTAAAACCGTTGGACAATGGCTCAAACTGAGTAAGAATCAGACAGAGCCAACACCTGATGGTAGTATTGCCCAATCAGTCGTTTTTCCACTGATATCACAATCTCTGCCAGAACGGGCGGCCAAACTAGCAACGATCGCCGGGCAATCGCCTTCACCAGACCGAAACCGCGCTCGTTATCTTTTGGCGAGTGATTACATTGAAAGAACCCAAGCCCAAAAAGCCCTGGCTTTACTTCAAGGATTAGATAAAGATTATTCGGTTCTCGCGCCCTACATTTTGCTGAAACAAGCTCAGGCAGAGGATATCCTGGGCGAAGACGGCAAAGCTTCTGATCTTAGACAAAGCGTGCTGAAACGGTATCCTAAAGAAGCAGCTTCGGTGAAAGCACTATATCTGATTGCCCAACCGAAGCAACAAGAAATAGCGATCGCTCAATTTCCTTCCAATCCTCTAACTTGGGAAATTATTCGCAAACGCTTGCAAGAAAATCCTAATCAGCCAAATTTACAATTGATTTTGGCTACTTATGCTTACGATCAACCAGGCATAGTGGGCGTTTTGGATCAGCTAGTAAAACAGCCCGCCTTAAAACCCGAAGATTGGGAACTAATTGGTACAAGCTATTGGGAAAATAGTCAATTTCCGAAAGCGGCAAATGCTTATGCCAAAGCGCCCAAAACATCGCGCAATCTCTACCGGACTGCACGAGGGTTACAGATAGGGGGCAAAGATAAAGAAAAAGCGATCGCTACTTATAAACAATTGGTGCAGCAATTTCCTAATACTGAAGAAACTGGGACTGCACTATTGCGATTAGCAGAAACCGCAAAAACAGGTAAAGATGGCTTACCTTATCTTGACCAGGTAATTAGTAAATTCCCTAAACAAGCTGCTACTGCACTGGTACAAAAAGCCAAAACTCTCCAAACCCTCAAGGATCAAAAGTCAGCTAGCACGGCGTGGCAATTACTCATAGCCAAATACGGCAATTCCGATGAAGCGGCAGAGTACCGTTGGAAAATCGCCCAAGATAAAGCCAATGCTAAAGATTACATTGGTGCTTGGCAATGGGCAGAGCCAATTGTCACCAACAATCCCAATAGTATCTTAGCTCCCAGAGCAGGCTTTTGGGTAGGTAAATGGGCAGCCTCTCTAGGCAAACAACAGGAATCTCAAACTGCTTATGAGTATGTCATTAGTCAGTTTCCCTACTCTTACTATGCATGGCGAGCCGCAACCATGCTAGGGCTAAATGTTGGTAACTTTGACAACGTGCGCGTCATGAACCCGGAAGTCATCACACCCCAGCGTTCATTACCACCAGCTGGTTCCGAGACTTTTAAAGAATTGTATCTGCTAGGTCAAGACCGCGATGCCTGGTTACAATGGCAGACAGAATTTCAGAATAAAATTCAGCCAACGGTAGCAGAGCAATTTACTGAAGGGTTAGTGCGGATGGTAAGGGGAGAAAATCTCATCGGTATTGACAAAATTTCTAAATTGGAAGACCGGGAAACACCAGCTGAACTTACCCAATACCAGAGTTTGAGCAAACAGATTACCTATTGGCAAGCGCGTTATCCATTTCCCTACCTCCGAGAGATTGAAAAGTGGTCTATTGAGCGTAAACTCAATCCTTTGCTAGTCACCGCTTTGATGCGTCAAGAGTCACGGTTTGAGCCAAAAATCAAATCCGTCGCTGATGCTACTGGCTTAATGCAGTTGTTACCAAGTACAGCTAAATGGATTGCGCCACAAATCAAAGTGGATTTCAAAACAATAAATCTAGAAAATCCCAACGATAACATCATGCTGGGTACATGGTATTTGGGTCATACCCATGACCAATATAATAATAACTCGTTGCTGGCGATCGCTAGTTACAATGCTGGCCCTGGTAATGTTTCCAAATGGCTGCAAACTCTAACTACACAAGATCCAGATGAGTTTGTTGAACAAATTCCCTTTGATGAAACCAAAAATTATGTGCGTCAGGTATTTGGCAACTACTGGAATTATTTGAGACTTTATAATCCTGAGATTTCTGGCATTGTAGCAAAATACTCAAATACACACCCCAAATTGCCGAACCAGTAAGTTTATGCAATGAATTAAAGGTTTAAAGTCTCGCCCCTTGTGGGCGACTCAGTTTTCCTCCTGTCCTCTGTCCCCATTTATAAAAACAATTTATGAACTACCTTTACCAACGATGATTTTTCATAAAAAATGCCTCTGCTGCTGAACTGTTTAATGGAACTGAGAAAAAATGTCCCTGAGCATATTTACAATTCAACTTTCTTAAAAGTGCTAATTGCTCTTTTGTCTCTACTCCTTCGGCTAACACATCCATGCCCAACTTGTGCGCCAAGCTAACAATTATCTCAATAATTTCTACATTCCTTATATTTGCACTCATCAAGCTGATGAAAGAACGGTCAATCTTTAATACACTAATCGGAAAGTTATAAAGACGACCTAATGAAGAGTAGCCTGTACCAAAGTCATCGATTGATAACTCAATACCCATCTCTTGAAGTTGTAGAAGTGTGGTAGTTACTCGATCCCCATTTGCTACAATTATACTCTCAGTAATTTCTAGCATTAGAGTGCTAGCATCAAGACCAGTTGAGTGCAAAATTTGCTCAATCTGCTCAATCAAATCCGGCTGAGAAAATTGCTTGAGGGAGAGATTGACACTGATTTTTTCTAACAAGTTGGAATTATGGCACACTCGCCAAGCTTGCATCTGCCGACAGGCTTCATGTAACACCCATCTACCAATGGAGAAAATTAGTCCAGTTTCTTCTGCCAGGTGAATAAAATCGGCTGGATTAAGCAAACCATACTCTGGATGCTGCCAGCGTAACAGAGCCTCAAAACCTAAAATAGAGCCACTAGTGAGTGAAACAATCGGTTGGTAATAAACCCGAAATTCTTCGTGTTCAATTGCTCGGCGCAAATCTGTCTCTAACTGCAATCTTGCCAGAGCATTAGCATACATATCTGAGTTAAATACCTCATAACGCGCTCTGCCTAGCACTTTGGCTCGGTACATTGCTGTATCAGCATCTCTTAACACTTCTTCTGGGTGTTCATAGTCAACTATCGAACTCAATGCGATACCAATACTTGCAGTTATAAACAGTTCTTGTCCGTTAAGCTTAAAGGGTAATGCCAGTTCCTGTTGAATCCGTTCAGCTACTATGAAGGCATCTGACACATCTTGGATTCCCTCAAGCAGGATTGTAAATTCGTCTCCCCCAAGCCTTGCAGCTGTATCTATAGAGCGTACACATACTTTTAGCCTATTTGCAGTCGCAAGCAGTAATTGATCTCCTTTTAAATGTCCAAGACTGTCATTGATTACCTTAAATCGATCTATGTCGATAAATAGCACAGCAAACGTATAATCTGAATGCCGTTTTGAATAATTTATCGCATGTTTTAGGCGCTGTATAAATGAAGCGCGGTTTGCCAAACCAGTTAGTGCATCGTGAAACGCAAGGTGTAGTAATTGTGACTCAGCGCGTTTACGATCTGTAATTTCATTTAGTAATTTTTGATTTGCTTTTACCAATTCTGCTGTCCGTTCCGCCACCCGTATTTCTAGCTCACTGTAAGCTTTATGCAACATTTCTTCAGCTTGTTTGCGTTCACTGATGTTGTACAGTAGCCAACGCCAGCCAACATGCTCCCCTTGTAATTCGTATACCGCAGATGCTTTAATCATTGCCATGAAAGGCTTGCTGTACCTTGGTTTTAGATTCAGTTCCCAAGTCAGTTGTTTTTGAAAATTGATCATTTGAGAGCTAAAGTATTCATGGTCTTGTTGAGCAATAAATATAATTAATGGTTTACCTACTAGATACTTCTGCTGGACACCTAGTAAGATTGCTGCTGCATGGTTAGCCTCTTGGATTGTGCCAAGGGTATTAGTTACCAAGTAAGCATCTGGAGCAAACTCAAACAAATCTTGGTAACGCTGGCGTTCTTTCTCTACTGCCGTTCGTGTTACCTTTAATTCTTCAGAGGCTGCTAAAAGTTCTTCTATTGCGATATTTAGTTGCTCGAAAGCCTCTGTGATGATCTGCTGTTGTGAGTTTGCCTTAGTTGTATTGCATTGCAATAGTCCCTGTACCTGTGAGTACAATTGCTCTATCTGTTGACTAAATACATCCACGCTCATATTACTCATTAACAGGATGTTTTAAAATGTCTTTTACTCTCACCGTTATTACAGCAAAGTATATCATTCGAGGTTAAATTCTGATTTTTATCGCATTAAACTTAAATCAGAACAGTATAATTATATGTTTTGAAACTTTTTAAAAATACTTTTAACTCGACTTTATCCAAAAGTAATAACTCAATTTTCTTTATTCTGTAAAAAGCCTTGCTTTATAGTAAATATTTTCTCCGTCAAAGATTATCAATGAAGTTAATAGTAAAACTTGCATTGCACAAACAAATATTTCAGAAATAGTATTAATGTAACGACTTGGCAGGAGTATTGCGTTACGAAAAAATAGATAAATCGAGCTTACAGCAGAATTCAAGTATCTGAACCACACCTGTCGTAGAGGCGCAAGGCTTTAGGCCCCTACGACGTGGTTTATTTACTTGAAAATAGCTGTAAATGCAATTTATTTAAGTTAATAGCTTTTCAATAACAGCATATTTGCTTTCTCTATTTTTTAATATACTTCTTTAGATAGATTCAGGAAGTTGGTAATTTATGTTGCTTAGTTTACTTGCGGATGCTATTATAACTTACGCAATGTGTAAAATATAGGATTACTATTTGATTTTTGAACGAAATTAGGTATTGTAGCGTGTGTTAGAACGGAGTTCGTAACACACTATTCTCACAGGTTTGATGCCTTACTATGGATATTTTCTCCAAATCAAACCGGATTCCTATAATCACATTGTGTATCAATATAAATAATGTATGCCGTTTCAGGTTTTTAGTAATCATTCTTTGACGGTAAATAAATCCTCCGTGTAGAGGTAATTCTTGAATTGCTCCTACAACAGATGTGGTTCTTCCTATTAATGCGTAAGTTTTATCGGAATCTGCTTTGATTTATGAACTGACTTACTTGGGTTAGTAGATAAGAGGCAAGGAGTTTTTATAACCGATCAATTATCTTGGCATTTTCTGGCAACTTGGAGTGTTTTTGCCCAGCAGTACGCGCCCTCGCTGTGAACAAACCAATGGGAGTATTTAATAAATCTAGAAGGGTAGCTTGACCCTTGATACCTGCGGTGGGCTGCGTCAACGCCTTTTTAATATCTTTTGGTATTTCCTTCAATAACCAACGTGCCAAACGATAGGCGTATTCTTTGGGTGTCATCTCTCGCATCAAATCTACACCGTGTAATTCGTGCAGATAGCGATTTGAGCGCCCGTAGCGTCGCCATTGACTTTGCAGTTCATTAAGTGTGGTGCGATGACGGTGCTGAACGATCGCATTCGGGGCAAATTCTAAACGCCCGATGTTTTCTCCCAAAATTCGCCAGCAGATATCGGCATCGCCACCAGTTGTAAGATAGGGACGAAATAAACCCGCTTTTTCTAAAGCAATGCGTCGAATCGCTAAATTAGCAGTTTGTCCATAGGGACGAAAGGCATGTTTAAGGGTATGCTTTTGCGACAAAGTTTCTTCACGATCTGCATGTTGTTCTAGCAGAGTTGTGCCTGGTAATGCCAAAATCTCTCCAGCGACAATTACCACTTCTTGATTGACAAAAGGCTGAATTAATCGGTCTAACCATTGTGGTTGGGGACGGCAATCAGCATCAGTAAAAACTATAATTTCCCCCACAGCAGCGTGAATCCCTGTATTCCGGGCAGCGTAGGAGCTTTGAATTTGGTTTTCGCTCAAGGGGCGAATTATAATTGGGCAGTTTTCAGCAGATGTTTTGAGGATGCTGAAAGTGCGATCGCTACTATTATTGTCTACCAACAAGTACTCTACCCGTTCTTTCGGGTAAGTTTGAGACAACAGACAATTGATTAAATCTGGTAAATCCGCTTCACCGTTATAAATAGGAACAACCACCGAAACCATTGGTAAAAGGCTGGTGGCGGTGGTTGCATCAACTAACTGATGATTCATAAATCTGAGATTTTGGTTTGAGATTACTAGTTAGTATTCCCAAACCAAAATCCTAGAATGCTATATTAAGCAGTTTTCGTAACTCCAAAAATCTGGATTTGGGAATACTACTTAATATATAAACACCTGTTAACAAAACATTGACCTAAAATTTCAGGCTATCGGCACGGCTCATCGGTCGAGTGGGCTGATTTGCTGGAGGCTGGGCAAAGTTGTTATTTGATAAAATTGCGATCGCGCGAGCATATTGGGGATCGCTCTTAGTTCCAATTAAATCGGGATTAGAAGCTAACTGCCGCTCTTGCGCCTCTGTCAAGTCTAGCTTGATATCTGGAGCAATGCCTTTATGGTTAATATCTGTTCCTGCTGGAGTGTAGTAATGGGCAATGGTGACAGCCAAGCCGGAACCATCTGCAAGTTCATGAACTGACTGTACTAGGGCTTTACCAAAGGTTTGACCACCTACGACAACTGCCCGCTTATTATCCTTAAGTGCCCCGGTGAGAATTTCGCTAGCACTAGCTGAATTACCATCTACTAATACTGCCAAGGGACGATTAGTTAGGGCAGTACGATTAGCTTTAGTTTCTTCAGTACCGCCCACACGGTCTACTGTCTTGACAATTCCGCCATCATTGTACCACATCCGAGCAATTTCAATGCTCGCTTGTAACAACCCGCCAGGATTTCCCCGCAAATCCAAAACATAAGAATCAACTTTCTTAGTGTTCAAATCGCGGATAGCTCGTTGCATTTGGTCTGCGGCATGAGCGCTAAATTCCCGCAGACGGATATAACCAACGCGGCGATTCCCTTCTTGTCTGAGGGTATAACGTACTGTTGGTACTTCAATACTTGCTCTAGTCAGCTTTAAATCAAAGGCATTTTGCCCTGCCCTTCCCAACCGTAGTTTGATGGGACTACCAGCTTTGCCACGAATTAACTTGGAAGCATCATCCACTTTCATTTTGAGAGTTGATTTGCCGTCAATTGCCAAAATTTCATCGCCTGCTTTGATCCCAGCTTTTAATGCTGGAGAATTTTCTATGGCTTCGACAACAGTGAGGCGCTGAGTTTTTTCGTTTACTTCCATTCGAACGCCAATACCAGATACTTCCCCAGATGTTTGGCTAGTCAAGGCTTCAAACTGTTTGGGATCCATGAATCGAGTGTAAGGATCTCCCAACTTTTGTAAAGCTTCGCGGATGGCAGTGTATGCTTCTTCTCGGGAAGAATAGTCTTTGCTTAACAGGCTTTGCCTGGTTGCTTGCCAATCTTGTTGATTAAATTTGCCATCAACATATTCATGATTCACCAGTTGCCACACCTGGTCAACTATGACTTTTGGGCTGTCTTGTAAAGCTAGAGAGGCACGGACAGCACGAGTCCAAGCGGGGCCGAACACAGATATTGTAGCAGTAGTGGCGATCGCTCCACCAATCAAGGCTACTTGGAGCGGCGAGTAACTTTTCGCAGATTGGTTCATGTATATTAGCTGGAATAATTGTGTTGTTGACAGTTTAGCAATCAGGCTTTCCAGAAAATTTTAACTTTTTATACCCCAAACTCAGTTATGCTCTCTTCATCATTTGTATTGTTCAATGATGCTGAAGATGCTGCATTATTAACAACCATTTCTCAGTTTGTTAGCTGTCTCCGGAAGGCTATACTGAACATGTGACACTTTGATTAGCGTCATGTTTGTACTTATTCATTACTTTTATAAGATAGCACTTCGATCGCTTAATTGCAGCCTTGTTAGACAGCTATTAAATCAGGTTTTCTTACCGAAGTCATGAAACGTAAATTTACCAACAAATCGTTAATTTCTATTAAAAAAAATTTCACTAATCTGTGGCAATTGTTACAAAAACTAACTGGTGTATTTTACTTTGTTTTGGGCACTTGGCTGATTTTTACTACTATAACCTTAGTTTTTGCTTATTCACAGCCAGTAGATGCCTTCTTAGTCCTTGGTGGCAGCATTCGTCGAGAAACCTATGTTGCTCAACAAGCAAAACAATATCCACAAACCCCAGTTTTAATTTCTCATGGTTCCCCAGATCCCTGTATATGGTTAATTTTTCAGCCGGAATTAGTAGAGTTACAAAACGTTTGGTTAGAAAAATGTGCGAATTCTACCTTTGAAAATTTTTATTATGGTATTCCAATTCTCCGGCGTTGGGGAGTGCATAAAGTCATGTTGATTACTTCACCAAGCCACTTACCCAGAGCTAAATGGATGGCACAGATTCTCTTGGGCGCTCATGGTATTTGGGTAGAGCCAGAGATTGTTGAGGAATGGGGTATTCCTGGGAATCGTGAATCTTGGGCCAAAACTGGATTAGATTTAACGCGCAGCCTGTTTTGGGCGATGTTAAGTCAAATCATTCAACCAGAATGCTCAAATGTGACAAAGCTTGCCGAAGTAGATATGCAAGCTTGGGAGCATAAAGGTTTTCATTGTGAACACCAAGGAGGGTTAAGAAGTTAAAGAAGAATTCAAGAGTCAGAATGGGCTAAACCATAGCTATCTGCTAACAGGAGCGGAGCCGGAGACGTTTCCGTTAGCTCCGGTCAAAATCAAGATGAGTAATGAGTAATGAGTAATGAGTAATGAGTGATGAGTGATGAGTAATGAGTAGCGCCGGAAACGTTTCCGTTAGCTCCGGTCAAAATCAAGGCACTCTCTACGAGACGCTAGCGCTATCCGCCAGTCGTACAGAATTCAGAATGACTCCTGAATTCTGTTTCGATAAAGTAGATAGGAATTAGGGCTAGTCCTAACAATATACTTATTTGGATAAAAGAATCACATTACAAGCATTTTGTAAGTGTATGTATGTCTGATGCGATAGGCTTCCTTTCTTGGCAGAAATTTTGTTAATTGTAGCCAAAGAAGAATTAATGCGAAAGTTGCCAATTTTGTAGCATCAAAATAGCATCTTTATACAAAGACAAATCTACCTGGTGTACTTCTATCCCCTGTCCGATTCCTTGTAGAAGGGTGATTGTAAATTGTCCTCCCAAGTGTTCACGAAACTCGGTAAGTCCTCGAAATAGACAATGGGGATGATCTAGTTGATCTAATTGTTCTGTAAGTGCTGATATGTACAAAGTAAAGCCTAATTTACTAAGTGTATTAATAACTCTTTGCCATTCACATTGTAAAAGTTGCCCTGTTAGATATGAATAGGTCGTATCCAAAGCAACGCCAATCGCTACAGCTTCACCGTGACGTAAGCTGTAATTAGTTAAATGCTCCAGTTTGTGAGCAGCCCAGTGTCCAAAATCTAAAGGACGCGATGAACCCATTTCAAAAGGGTCGCCGCTACCAGCAATATGCTCTAAATGCAACTGCGAACAGCGATAGATTAGCCTTTCCATTATTTCCATATCTCGATTAGCTAATTTCTCGGCATTAGTCATAATAAAATCGAAGAAATCTGCATCTTTAATCAGTGCTACTTTCACCGCTTCTGCAATACCCGATCGCCAATCTCGATCGTTAAGGCTAGTAAGAAAATCAAAGTCATTCAAGACAGCATAAGGTGGCATGAATGTACCCAAAAAGTTTTTCTTGCCAAAAGCATTGATTCCGTTTTTTACTCCTACGCCTGAATCGTTTTGCCCCAATACTGTTGTCGGTACTCGTAGCAGCCGAATTCCCCGGTGAGCAGTTGTTGCTGCATATCCCGCCATATCTAGTAAGGCTCCACCGCCAATTGCTAAGACGTAGGAATGACGGCATAATCCAATTGCATTGATTCGCTGATGAATTTGCTCTATAAATCTAGAATCGTTTTTGACTGCTTCTCCCCCTGTAACTACTATTGGCTCACCGCCCAAGGTGATTACATCTTCATAAGACTGGGCATAAACTGATAATTTTTCTAGCAACCCATCGTGATGTTGCAAAAATCCTCCATCTACCACTGCCAGCACTTGTTTTGGTGTTCTCTCTCCTTCTGCGGCAATTACTTGTGCAAGTAAAGGGTTATGTAACTGCAAAAGACCTCTAGTGAAGTGAACGTCGTAATTAAAAGTGACGCGGATACATTGGTTAATTGATTGTAGATTGAGAGTGTTTTTTTGTTGAATAGCCATTGTGATATCAGGAACTTTTAACTAACTATAAATCGATTAAATACGATAAAAATAACGCCGAAATCAATACATTAATTCAATGAAAAAATTAACATATGATATAGCTCCTAAAACAAATATATAGGAATCATATTTAATTTCTAAAAAATCTAAGTATTTGTAGCGTGTGTTAGGCGTAAGCCGTAACGCACCATTCTTAAGGCTTTGGTGCCGTACTCTTTGCGCTCACACCCTACATATCTTTTCAAAAATCAAATAGTAGTCCTCTAGATCCTAGAGAATTATATCTATTAATTGCTTTTAGTCTAATAAATAAATTTTAAAATAACATTAATTTACAATTTGATTGATATGAAGATTTTATATCTTAAATATTGGCAACAAATATCATTCTTACATAAGAATTCTAGAAATTATTTGTTAGATAAACTTGAGATTTATCTAATTAAAATCATATCTTTACAGTATCTTATTGAAAATTGGATATTTTTATAGATTCCGTGAAGTTCTGACACAAGTAGTATATTACCCAGGCGCTTTAATCACAAAATATCAAGTTTAGTGGTAAATTTTATACTTAGGTTGTCACAAAAAAGCTGGGCAACTTCTCCTGAAATTCATCATGAGTAAAGTAAAGAATTTACTGCACAACTGGCTGTTAAAGTCTGTTTCTGCTCCAGGCTTGGCTTGGTTAGAGCAGAAACAGGCACAGATTGCTAGCGGTGCTGCCGAAAAAGTTTTTTTCACGGCATTTAGTTCTGTACCGCGTTATTTAGGTAAAGAGGATTTGCAGCTAACATTCCAGGACTTGGAAGCCGCAGAAGATGTGATTCCCGGTTGGTATCCTGGTAATTGGAGTGTGGATCAGGCAGGCCGCACACTCTTGCTTCTAGCCTTGCCCCACGATGATACTGAGGGCTATGTGCGATCGCTCGATCGAGTCTTCTCTACTGCCGATATGGGAGAGTTAGTTGCCCTTTATCAAAGTTTGCCTCTATTACCACATCCAGAGTCACATCGCCACCGTACTGCTGAGGGAATTCGCAGCAATATGAGTAATGTATTTCAAGCCATAGCACTACGTAATCCTTATCCAGCAAACTATTTGGATGATGCTGCTTGGAATCAGATGGTGCTAAAGGCCGTGTTTGTCGGCAGTCCGTTGCATTTAATTTGGGGACTAGATCGGCGTGCTAACCCAGAATTGGCGAGGATGTTAGCAGACTATGCCCATGAACGTTGGGCGGCTAAACGTTCAGTTACGCCAGAACTTTGGCGACCTGTAGGGCGGTTTGCAGATAGCGCAATCATCACAGATTTGGAAAAAGTATTAGCTAATGGGGATATAGACGAGCAACAAGCAGCAGCATTAGCTTGTGCTGAGTCTCTTCTACCCCAAGCACAAGCATTACTCTCCCGTTATCCAGATTTACAGTCATCCATTCAACAAGGTAATCTGACTTGGAGCAGTTTTAGCCACAAATGAGGCTGAGTGCTGCTGAGTTAGGAGTTAGGAGTTAGGAGTTAGGAGTTATTATTCTCCTCCCAATTCCCAATTCCCCATTCCCAATGCCCAATTATTAAACCACACCATGATGTTTATCGATCCTCACATTCACATGTGTTCCCGTACTACTTACGATTATTTAGTAATGCGAGAATATGGTATTGTCGCCGTTATTGAACCAGCTTTTTGGTTAGGACAACCGCGAACCAATGCTGGTACATTTAAAGACTACTTCAGTAGTCTTGTAGGCTGGGAAAGATTTCGTGCTAGTCAGTTTGGTATTCAACATTACTGTACAATCGGTCTAAATCCAAAAGAAGCTAACAACGAGGCACTAGCAGCAGAAGTGATAGAACTGTTGCCACTTTATGCCTGTAAAGAAGGTGTTGTTGCTATTGGCGAAATTGGCTACGACGACATGACAGAATCAGAAGATAAGTACTTTTGTCAACAGTTAGCATTAGCTAAAGAACTCGATATGTTGGTACTAATTCATACCCCCCATCGCAATAAGAAAGCGGGTGCGATTCAGAGTATGGAGCGCTGTATTGAATATGGCTTAGACCCATCACAAGTAGTTATTGACCACAACAACGAGGAAACCGTTGAAGAAGTATTAAAAAGAGGTTTTTGGGCGGCTTTCACGATTTATCCCCAAACCAAGATGGGTAACGCCAGAATGGTAGAAGTTGTCCGTAGGTATGGATGCGATCGCATCATTGTAGATAGTAGCGCTGATTGGGGTATCAGCGATCCTTTGGCAGTTCCGAAAACGGCTCAGTTGATGTTAGATAGAGGCATTCCTGAAGAACACGTACAAGCAGTTTGTTATGAAAATGCCTTAGCTGCTTACAGTCAAACTGGACAGATGAAAGCGTCAGACTGGCTCAATCCCCAATCTATCGATCAGCGCCAAATGTTCAATGGTAATTCTGTATTGCGGGGACAAGAACCTGGAATCAAATCAGTATCAGATTATGTATTGATTGAGTAGAGAATTGGGCATTGAGTATTGCAAAAGAGATTTTTATCTTATTTTGAGAAATTAGTAGGCACGGAGACAGGCGAATGAATGTTGCAAGCTTAAATTTGCAAAGCTGGCGGGGTTATCTGGAATTGATGCGTCCTGCTAATATTGTTACTGCTTGGGCGGATATTCTTGTCGGTTTTGCTGCATCTGGCTCTGGGATGATTTTGGCTCAATTAATCAATGGGGAAGCAAGTTTTGTCATCTTAATCCCATTAGCTTGGTTGTTATTAGCTACAACTGGTTTATACGGCGGCGGTATAGTTTTTAATGATGTTTTCGATGCAGAGTTAGATGCAAAAGAGCGACCAAATAGAGCAATTCCTAGTGGTCGCGTATCTCGTCAAAATGCTGCTTTGTTGGGGAGTATACTCTTTGCCATCGGGATTATAGCTGCTTTTCAAGTATCTGCCTTGAGTGCTGCGATCGCTACATTCATCACTCTTTCTTCTCTCCTATACGATTCACTCGCCAAACATCATCCTTTTTTTGGCCCTTTAAATATGGGTTTGTGCCGTGGTAGTAATTTATTATTAGGCGTAAGTGCTGTACCCGCAATCATTGGAGAACGTTGGTATTTAGCACTAATTCCTGTTCTTTATATTGCTGCTATTACCGCAATTAGCCAGGGTGAAGTTCACGGAGGTAAGAAGATTACGGGAGTAGTTGCACTATTACTGATTGCAATAGTTTTGACGGCAGTTTTAGCTTTAGGGCTATTAGGAGACTATACAGCGATCGCAGCCCTACCATTCGCTATTTTCTTAGCTATCAGAATCTTACCTAATTTTATCAAAGCGGCGCTGGAACCGATAGCCGAAAACATCAGAAATGCTGTGAAAATAGGTGTTTTATCTCTAATAGTCTTAGATGCAACCGTTGCATCTGGTTTTGCTGGTTTGTATTACGGTTTATTAGTTCTAATCTTGTTACCCATTTCGATGAAGTTAGCAAAAGTATTTGCTGTTACTTAAATTTGAATGTATACACCCAGTAATAGCATTAATAGGCTATAGGGGCGCATATATGTGCGCCCCTAACTATGAATATCTAGCAAGTATTTTGTGAAATAGTTTACGCCAAATAAAACAGATTACATATATAAGGAATAAAGCTAGGAAATGAAAATTACAAAAGATGGCAACTTTCATTTAACTTATTGCAGCAATATTCATCCTGGTGAAAGCTGGCTAGAGGTTTTCGCTAATTTAGAAAACTATATTCCCAAACTCAAGTCACGTTTATCACCTACCGAAGCTTTTGGTATTGGCTTAAGATTAGCAGATATTGCCGCAACAGAACTTTTACAAAGTAATAATTTAGCTAAATTCCAAGCATGGCTAACCCAGCATAATTTATATGTTTTCACCTTAAATGGATTTCCTTATGGTGGATTCCATCGGCAGGTTGTAAAAGACCAAGTTTATGCACCAGATTGGTCTACACAAGAACGGGTTAATTATACATTAAACTTGGCAAAAATTTTAGCTGTTCTGTTACCCGAAGAATTAGATGGCGGAATTTCTACACTGCCATTATCTTATAAACCTTGGTGGAAAAAAGACCAAGCAACTTTTGAGGTAGTTCTGAAAGAGAGTTGTTTGAACATAGCATCAGTTACTTTAGAGATGATTCGCATTAACGAAGAAACAGGAAAGATATTACATATTGATTTAGAACCTGAACCTGATGGCTTAATTGAAAATACATCAGAGGTAATTGATTTTTATCAAAATTGGTTGTTGCCAATTGGCGGTAATTACTTATCAGAAAAATTAAATATTGAACAGCATCTAGCAGAAACTAAATTGCTAGAACACGTTCGAGTTTGTTATGACACCTGCCATTTTTCAGTTGAATATGAGGAACCGCAATCTGTATTTGCGCGTTTACAATCAGTAGGCATTAAGATTGGCAAAATTCAAATCAGCGCTGCAATTAAATTAAAAATACCTGCTGAGATTGAAAGGCGTAGTTTGATAGTTGACCGCTTACGTCCTTTTGCTGAATCTACTTATCTTCACCAAGTAATAGAACGTCGCAATGATGGTACACTCCATCACTATCCTGATTTAATAACTGCACTACCACATTTAGAGCAATCTCTAGCTGAAGAATGGCGGACTCATTTTCATGTCCCAATTTTTATTCATGACTATCAAATTTTGCAGTCTACGCAAGATGATATCGCCACCGTTTTGCATCTACTTCGGGCAAATAATGCTTGTTCGCATTTAGAAATTGAGACTTACACTTGGGATGTATTGCCATCAGAAATGAAGATAGATTTACTAACTTCAATTCAGCGCGAGTATGAATGGGTATTAAAAGAATTTGCCGCAAATTAAAAGGAAATTAATTTCATGCAGAAAACTGTTGTTCTAAATGTTGTGGGATTAACGCCCAGTTTACTAGGAGAAAACACACCATTTTTATCTTCTTGGGCTGCGAAAGGCCAGGTAGCGTCAATTGGAAAAGTTTTACCTGCTGTTACTTGTTCGGTTCAGGCTACTTATTTAACAGGAAAATTCCCTGATGAACATGGAATTGTTGCTAATGGTTGGTACTTCCGCGATGAATGTGAAGTGAAATTTTGGCGACAATCTAATAAATTAGTCCAGTCTCCCAAAATTTGGGAAATAGCTAAATCAATTGATCCAACTTTCACTTGTGCCAACCTTTTTTGGTGGTACAACATGTATTCTTCAGTAGATTATGCAATTACGCCGCGCCCGATGTATCCCGCAGATGGGAGAAAATTACCTGATATTTATACCCATCCTAGTGATGTGCGATCGCAAATTCAATCTGATTTAGGTGATTTCCCTCTGTTCGATTTCTGGGGGCCAAAAACTACCATTAGTTCTAGTCAATGGATTGCCAATTCTGCAAAATGGATTGAGGAACGCTACAGCCCGACATTATCACTAGTTTATTTACCACATTTAGATTACTGTCTGCAAAAATTTGGTAACAATCAAACACAAATTCAAGCTGATTTGCGAGAAATTGATGCTGTTTGTGGTGATTTAATTGAATATTTTGAAGCACGCAACACTCAGGTAATTATTCTTTCTGAGTATGGCATTACCCCAGTTTCTAAAGCTGTGGATTTAAACCGCGTACTACGGGAAAATGGTTTAATTGCTATACGAGAAGAATTGGGACGAGAACTGCTCGATTTTGGTGCTAGCATTGCCTTTGCTGTCGCCGATCACCAAATTGCTCATATATATGTGAACGATCCGGCATATATCCCGAAAGTGCGATCGCTTTTAGAAGCGACTGAAGGCGTAGCGCAGGTATTGGATGAAGAGGGTAAACAAGCCTACCACCTCGATCATCCTAGATCGGGGGAGTTGGTAGCGATCGCTCAAACTGACGCTTGGTTCACCTATTATTATTGGCTTGATGACGCAAAAGCGCCTGATTTTGCTAGAACTGTAGATATCCACCGCAAACCTGGTTACGATCCTGTAGAACTTTTCCTCGATCCACAGATTAAATTTCCTCAAGGGAAAATTGCTCTCAAGTTGCTTAAGAAACAATTGGGTTTCCGCTACTTAATGGATGTGATTCCTTTGGATGCTTCCTTAGTTCGTGGTTCTCACGGTAACGTTACCACTTCTTCTGATGAAGGGCCTCTATTTATCACCCATCAAACTCATTTAGTTGAGGAAAATCGAATTGAGGCCACAGATGTTTGCTCGTTGATTCTCAAACATTTAAATCAGTAAAGACGGCGGTTAGAAACCAGGTCTACACTAAACTTTACCCACTTCCGTGGGTTAAACCAGTTGCTCAAGCCCTTTGTTCCATGTAGGCTGACTTTGTTTGTCTAGCTGCGAATCAACTTTACCCAGGCTTAAGGTTGACATTAATGCATAACTATGAATGGTAACAGATTCCAAAAAGACAAAACAATTTGGTGGCAATTAAAAGTCATATCGAGTATGCTTTGTATATGAACTCGTTATGACTATGAATTAATTAGCTCCATTAATGGGCAACCGCCTATCTGTTGGCTAAATTTTACTTTGGCAATCTCAAGAACTTAACGGAGAACTTCTTTATCTATGACTGAACCCCAAAACTTGACAACTGCTGACGGTATTCCTGTTAGTGATAACCAGAACTCACTCACTGCTGGAGCGCGTGGCCCTGTATTAATGCAGGATTTCCACCTCTTAGAAAAGCTGGCTCATTTCAACAGAGAACGTATTCCTGAAAGAGTTGTCCATGCTAAAGGTGCGGCTGCTTTCGGTACTTTTACTGTTACTAATGACATCACTCGCTACAGTAAAGCTAAACTTTTTTCTGAAGTTGGAAAGAAAACGGAACTTCTCTTGCGCTTTTCTACAGTTGGGGGAGAAAAGGGTTCAGCAGATGCCGAGCGCGACCCTAGAGGTTTTGCCATCAAGTTTTATACTGAAGAGGGCAATTGGGATATTACAGGTAACAATACCCCGATTTTCTTCATCCGCGACCCCCTCAAGTTTCCTGATTTTATCCATACCCAAAAGCGCAATCCTCAAACCAATTGCAAAGACCAGAATGCAAAGTGGGATTTTTGGTCGCTCAGTCCAGAGTCGCTTCACCAAGTAACGATCCTTTTTTCAGACCGGGGAATTCCGAAAACCTATCGCCACATGGACGGCTTTGGTAGCCACACCTTTAGTTTGATTAATGCTGAAGGCGATCGCGTTTGGTGTAAATTTCACTTTAAGACGCTGCAAGGGCATCAAACCTTAACTGAGGAAGAATCAGCCAAAATTAAGGGCGAAGATCCCGATCATGCGACTCACGATTTGTTTGAAGCGATCGCTCAAGGTGACTATCCCAAATGGCGGATGTGTATTCAGGTGATGACTGAGGAGCAAGCAGCCAAACATCCAGATAATCCCTTTGACTTGACCAAAGTTTGGAAGCACTCAGAATATCCTCTAATTGAAGTCGGGATATTAGAGCTAAATCGTAACCCTGAGAATTATTTTGCCGAAGTAGAGCAAGCCGCTTTTAGCCCTAGTGCAGTGGTTCCTGGCGTTAGTTTCTCTCCAGACAAAATGCTGCAAGCTCGAATTTTTTCTTACCCAGATGCTCAACGGTATCGCTTGGGTGGTAACTATCAGCAACTACCTGTTAATCAGCCCAAATGTCCAGTGATGCATTATCAGCGAGATGGCTTCATGGCATCGGGGAACAACCACGGTAGCGCTCCTAACTATGAACCCAATAGTGCTGAGGGTACGCCCAAAGAAAATCCAGCTTATGCAGAGCCACCTAACCATTTGGGCGATGTCACAGTCGATCGTTACAATCATCGTGAAGGAAACGACGATTACACCCAAGCAGGTAATTTGTATCGGTTACTAACTCCTGAGCAGCAAGAGCGTCTTGCTAAAAATATCGTCGGCAGTCTCTCTCAAGCGAGACAGGACATCCAAATGCGCCAACTTTGCCACTTCTTCCGGGCGGATGGTTCTTATGGTCGTCGTGTAGCTGAAGGATTAGGGATTTCAATCGATCCTTCAATGCTTCCTGCTATCGCTCAACCTGTAGGCATCTAATCAGGGGAAATAGAATTCGCGGATATGGACACACAAATAGTCCACCTCCGCGGATTAAATTAAGATAAGAGACGCGATGAATTGCCAAGATAAGAGACGCGATGAATCGCCAAGATAAGAGACGCGATGAATCGCCGTCTCTACAGTAATCATTTTTTCGTCTTGACGGCGATTTATCGCGTCTTTGGAATTTAGTAATTTCCATCATAAAAACCTTAACCAAACCCTATTGCCCTGCCTTCTTCAATCACTTTGTTTATTAAAAATTTCTAAAATCTGTCGGCAAATCTGTTTGAGTTTATCCTCGATTTCATCAGAAGGTGAAGATGCGCCGACAACACTCCAGTTTTCTACAGTAGAAAGTCGCCATGCTTCACCGCGATGATCGAATCCAGCTACCTCCACGCCGATCGCACGGCGGGAATTATTGATTGGATCTTGATAAAATCGGATTTGAATTAAAATACTGCGACTTCGCCAAGATTTGCTAATACCTGGAAAGTGAAAGCCAATATCTATAGAATCTGGATCGACTAACTCCCTAGTTTCCGGGTCATTTTTCCAGGGTTTGAGATCGGATTTGGCATCAGGAAACTCAGATTTGAACAAATTAACCACTGTAGCAATGTTGCTGGCGAGTTCAAGGTTCGTTGCCTGTTCAGCTGCGTTCACTAAAAAACACTCCTCTATATTGCGTCGGCATCTTCGGGGATGTGAAGACAGAAAAACCGCCAGAAGGCTTATATTATTGGTGTTTCAGCTTATCAATACCTTTGAGATTTAGCAACTCTAAATCATACTTCCCTAACAATCTTAGTTACTAATAGAAGCTAAAAATCGCTTCTTATTGGGACTGGCTAACACCTATTAAGTAATTGTACTTAAAAAAATCTTTAAAAGCAGATGAAACTCTGCTCTTTGGAGAAAATATCAAGATTTTCTGCAAAATCCTTGGCTGACAAGAACGATTAACTGCGCTAGCGATCTAAAATGACACTGTGAATGGGTAAACAAAAAGCAATTAAGTTCAATATACTATGGTGCGTCAACGCTCGATTTTTTCATTGTTTCTAGTACTATTGGCCACATTCCTGATTAGTTGTGGTGGCCCTGGTGTTGCGGTGGCACCTCCGACTTACACAGCAGTACAACTTGAAAAAATTCAGGCTTATGTTCCTGAAATTCAGGCTGTGCGCGATCGCTCAGATGAGTTGACAACCCTAATTAAAAAGGGTGATTGGATCAATGTGCGTAACTTTATACACGGCCCCATAACAGAAGCAAGGTTAAACCTGACTTATGTCACTCCCAACCTTCTACCGAACGACCAACCCAAAGCACGTCAAATAACGCGAGATTTGTTTAACGATCTGGTTAAGCTTGATAAAGCTACTAGTGCTGGTAATCCTCTAGTTGCCTTAAATAACTCCCAAGCTGCTTTCGCAGAGATTGACAAATTTCTCCAACTGCTTCCTAAGACCAGCAGCGAAGCAGAGGCAAGTTAAGCGCAAGCTAAGATGATTTGAGGGGGATGAAGAAGAGACAAGGTAGACAAGGAAGAGGGAGAAGACAAGGGAGAGACTTATTCTAATAATTTCCCCTTGTCCCCCTGTCCCCTTGTCCCCTTGTCCCCCTTGTCCCCCATCTCTCCCACTTTGCCTCAAAACAACAATGAGTCATGTAGTTATTATCGGTTGTGGTGTAGTTGGGGCTGCGATCGCTTATGAACTGAGTAAAATAAAAGGGCTAAAAATCACAGTTTGCGATCGCCAACCACCAGCCCAAGCTTCCACGGGCGCGGCACTTGGGGTTTTGATGGGCGCAATCAGTCAAAAAATCAAGGGCAAAGCTTGGCAGATGCGACAAACTAGCATCGAACGCTATGAAACTTTGATTCCTGAACTAGAAGCTTTAACAGGTCGCAAAATCCCTTTTAATCGCCAGGGAATTCTCAGCCTGGGTTTGGAAGTGGAGAATTTAGCAGTATGGGAAAAACTTGTAGAAGTTCGCCACTCTCAAGGCTGGCATTTAGAAATATGGGACACGGCTAAACTCCAGAATATCTGTCCTCAAGTTGATTGTGAAAAAATTATTGGCGCTGTCTATTCTCCCCAAGACCGTCAACTTGATCCAACTGCACTCACATTAGCTTTAGTTGAGGCTGCCCAGCAAAACGGTGTAACTTTCAAATTCGGTGTGGCTGTTTTGGATGCGCCAACCTCAACACCGGAATTTTGCAATCAACTTGAGACTACAGAAGGAAAAATAACCGCAGATTGGTTTGTAATTGCAGCAGGATTAGGTTCTACATCACTAACAGCAAAATTAAATCAGATAATTGATATCCGCCCCGTACTTGGGCAAGCGTTGCAAATGCGTCTAGGGCATCCATTAGGCAATCCCGACTTTCAGCCAGCGATAACGGGTAACGATATCCATATTGTTCCTGTAGGCGGTGGAGATTATTGGGTAGGTGCAACAGTAGAATTTCCTAGCAATGGTGATGAGATAGCGCCAAATCAAGAATTATTGGAATCTGTTAGAGAACAAGCGATCGCATTTTGCCCAGAGTTAGCCACAGCAACTATTCTCCGCACTTGGTCGGGGTTACGTCCCCGTCCTGAAGGCCGTCCAGCCCCAGTTATTGGTAAATTACCAGGGTTTAGTAACATCCTTTTAGCTACCGGACATTATCGCAACGGCGTTTTACTAGCACCCGCTACAGCTTATGCAATTCGAGAGATGATTAGCGATCGGGGATTAAGCAGTAGGTAAACCTAGCTGTCTCGACTTTAATTATTTCTAGATGCTAAGTAAGTTGGTATAGCAAGGGACTGGGGACTGGGGACTGGGTGAAAAGTCTTTTTGTGTCTAAGTTTTATCATCTGTTGATGTCCTAACCACCAAGACTTGTGCTATACCACTAAATTTATTACCTGTTACAAGTTCTTTAGGTTTATAGGATTACTATTTGATTTTTGAACGAAATTAGGTATTGTAGCGTGTGTTAGAACGGAGTTCGTAACGCACTATTATCACGGGTTTGATGCCGGACTTTTTGCGCTCACATCCTACAGATATTTTCATAAATCAAACCGGATTCCTATACTACTTATCTAGATTTAGCTAGGCGCAACTCTTCAACTTCTTCCACAGTAGTAGCGTGTTGTTGTGTAGGAAAGCTTTTAACAATAACGATGTCTTATAGTGACAGATTAGTAATGTTTTTGATCTGTACTTGAGTGAATAGCTTTGTTCAAATCCCGGAGCAAGTCTTCTTCCGCATCGCGTTCTTGCTTGAGTTCTCTAATCATTTCCTGACTAGAACCAATCAGCAAACCAGCAACTGCACCCACAAGGGCGTATTTTTGCTCCAAGTTTTGATACATTTGACTCGTGTAAGGGCAAGGAAGTAAACCAGCAGTAATAAAACCAATTCCTGCACCCAAAAATGCTGTGACAAAGCCAGAGAAAGCGATCAATCTAGCATTCATTTGCTTTGCTCCAATGCTTATAATTTTGGTGAACTATTAGAAACTACTCTATGTATATTGTCTCAGTGGTTTCTAAAGTTGGAACTTAATCTTTACCTCTTGTAATAGTAGACAGAGCAATTGCATAGAGTAGGGTAGGACAGCTAGTAATACTTGTCGGGTTTTGGGGAAAAGGGGAAGGGGAAAAGGGAAAGAAAAAACCTTTACCCTTTAACCTTTTACCAAAATCCAATTCCGAGTTAAAAATGCTTTACCCGAGCAGTATTGGAACAGCTAGCTGTCCTACCCTACTCATTCAAATTAATATTGCTATATACCCTATTTTCTTTTTCAATGATTAGAATCATTACGTCTGCGATCGTCATCATTTTGCCTGATAATTATAGGCGAATGTTGATGAGCATTCGTTGTTCGCGCACCGTCTCCAACAGGAGAAGGCATCGCTTCTGATTTTCCATCTTGGTTTCCATCAGGCGATGGTGGTTGGGAGCGATTAGTAGGTTTATTCTTCAAGAAACGCTCTTCCAAGGTCTTGATGATCACATACAGCACTGGAACAATCAGCAAACTCAAAATTGTCGCCACGAGTAACCCGCCAAATAAGGCTGTTCCTAATGACCAGCGCGAAGCAGAACCGGCTCCAGTGGCGACTACCAGGGGGAAAAATCCCAGCAAGGAGGCGCTTGAAGTCATCACGATCGGTCGGAACCTTTCTTGGGCTGCGGTTACGGCTGCTTGTCGAATTGTCATACCTTGTTCAAGGGCTTGATTGGCAAACTCGACAATCAAAATCGCGTTTTTTGATGCCAGTCCAATCAGCATTACCAACGCGACGTTCGCGTAGACATCATTTACCAAACCGCGCAATGACAAGGCACTCAATGCACCCAACAACGCTAACGGTACAGTCAACAAAATAATCGCCGGATCGATATAACTTTCATACTGAGCAGCCAGCGTCAGAAATACCATAATGATCCCGAAGCCGAAAATCAAAATTCCTAAGTTACCTGCACTTAATTCTTCGCGGGCGGTTCCAATCCAGTCACTACCAACTCCTGGTGTTGCTGCTTCCCTCACCGCTTCCTGCATTGCTTGAATTGCTTGTCCACTACTGTAGCCGGATGCTTCTCTGCCTTGTAAATCGATCGCGCGGAAACCGTTGTAATGAGAAATTACAGATGGGCCTGTAGTGGGTGTAATTTTTGCAACCTCACTCAATGGAATCATTTGGTTATTTGCCGATCGCACATAAAGCCGCCGAATATCATCTGGCGATCGCCGATAGTTAGCATCTGACTGAACATATACGCGGTAAGTCCTCTGTCCCAAGGTAAAATCGTTAACATACTGAGAGCCAATTGCAGCCCCCAGTGTGGAGACGGCTTCTTGGAAATCGATGTTAAGTGCTTCTAAACGAGTGCGATCAAAGTCAATTTCAAATTGTGGTGTACTGGCAGTAAACTGAGTAAAAACACCACCTTTGAGCGCCGGTTTTTGGTTTGCTTGGGCGATCACTGCTTGAGCATTTGCGAAAAAATCATCAATTGTCAATCGTCCATTAGTACGGTCTTCTAGCTGTAATTCAAATCCCCCTAATGTACTAAAGCCTTGAATCGGTGGAGGACTGACGGCGGTAATAATAGCTTCTGGAATCGTTGCAAATTCTTTATTTATTCGAGCTAAGACTCCAGAGGCAGTTTGTTCGGGTTGAGTGCGTTCTTCCCACGGCTTGAGTTTTGCAAAGAACACGCCGCGATTTGAGCCACTACCTGCAAAACCAAATCCTGAAGTGGCGAAAATGTTACTTACCTCTGGTTCTTTTTCGAGAATTTGTTCGAGTTTTTCTATGACTCGATCGGTATAGTTGAGAGCAACTCCATCTGGGCCTTGAATAATCCCTAAGACAATTCCCTGGTCTTCACTCGGAACAAACCCGGTGGGAACATGGGTAAACATAAAGTAAGTTGCAGCTAAACCAACCACAAATAATCCAATTACCGCATAACGAACGCGAATTAAAAAATTCACGATCGCTAAATACTTGTCAATAATCCACTGTAAAATTTGATTGAAACGACCAAAAAACCAACCAAGTGGCCCGCGTGCAGGTTGAGGTGGACGGAGCAAAATTGCAGATATACTCGGACTAAAGGAAAGCGCGTTAAAGGTCGAGATGGCGATGGAAAAAGCAATAATTAACGCGAACTGCTGATACATTTTTCCTGTCGAACCTGGGAAAAATGCCACCGGGATGAAGACTGCCATCAATACTAGCGACGTTGAAACTACCGCGCCGCTAAGTTCATCCATTGCCTCGACTGATGCTTGAAGTGGTCGCATTCCCTGTTCAACTTTGCGGGCGATCGCTTCAACCACGATAATGGCATCATCAACAACTAATCCTGTCGCCAAAATTAAGCCGAATAACGTCAAATTATTCAACGAAAATCTAAACACATAAGCGAATGCCAACGCCCCAATCAGTGAAACGGGAATGGCAACCAGGGGGATAATTGTAGCACGCCAGTTTTGCAGAAACAGAAAAATCACCAGTACCACAAGAGCGATCGCTTCAACTAGTGTTTTTAGCACTTCTTCAAGGGACGCTTGCACAAATCCAACGGTATCGTAGACAATTTCAGCCTTTAAGCCTGGTGGAAAGTCTTTGATTAACTCATTCATTTGAGCCTGAACATTTTTTGAAACATCCAGGGCGTTGCTACCAGGTGACTGATAAATCGCTATCCCAATGGCTGGTTTACCATTATTTCTAGCATTACTGCTGTAAGTTTCCGAGCCAAGTTCTGCACGACCGACATCTCGGAGTCTAACTAAACTGCCATTACTTCCCGCTTGAATGACTAGATTTTCAAAATCTGACGCATTTTGGAATTGACCATTGACTCGCAACGGAATTTCATAACTTTGACCTGGAGGAATAGGTGATTGACCTAACGTTCCGGCTCCTGCGAGAATGTTTTGCGATCGCAATGCTGTGGAGACATCTGCCACAGTTAAGTTTCGGCTTGCCAGTGCATTCGGATCGAGCCATAACCGCATTGCATACTGTTTTTCGCCAAAAATTGTTAAATCCCCCACTCCTGGCGTTCTCAGTAGTTGATCGCGCAAATTCAGATCGATATAGTTACTAATAAACAGCGCGTCATACTCATTATTTTGGGGATAAAGAGCATACACTAACAAAATACTAGTAGAAGATGTTTGCGCCGTCACACCGAATTGTTGCACAGTTGTCGGTAGACGAGGCGTAGCACGGGCGAGACGATTCTGAACGTTAACCTGGGCAATATTTTTATCAATTTGTGAACCGAAATATACTGAAATTTGGCTACTACCTGCTGAACTGTTTGAGGTCATATATTGCAATCCCTCAACGCCGTTAATTTGTCGTTCCAGCGTAGTTGTTACCGCAGTTTCGACAGTTTCCACATCCGCCCCAGTATAAGAAGCTGAGACTTGAACGCGAATTGGCGCAATATCTGGCAAGTAATTGAGCGGTAGCAATGGAATACACACGCCACCAACAATCAGAATTAGTAGGGTACAAACGGTAGTTAATACCGGGCGTTTGATGAAGGTATTCGCGATCGAAAAAATCATACAGGCATCCTGGATTTTATGATAGCGGTTGAACTGGTGCGCCTTCTCTAAGTTTGAGAATGCCAGAAGTCACGATGGTTTCGCCGGATTTCAGCCCGTCGATTACTTGATAATTCGCGCCTTGAAGGTCGCCTAATCGCACTAAACGTTGATGCACAACTCGCTGCTGTTGTCCATTTACAGTTTTGTTTTCAGTGACAAAGACAAAACTTTGTCCACCAATGCGAGAAATTGCGACGGTGGGAATCAAGATACCTGGTTGACGATTCCAAATCACCCGTGCTTGAACGTATTGCCCATCGCGCAATCGCCCTTGGGAATTGCGAAAGCGGGCTTTGCTCAACACTGACTGTTGATTAGAACTTACATTGGGGGAAATGTAGCTAATTGCACCAGTACCAAGCACTTGCTGAGTGGTAGGATCGATTAACTGAACGGGTAAGTTCATTCGTAATTGGCGCAATCGATTTGAGGGTATAGAAAGATTGAGATCCAGTGAATCGTTTTGTGTGAGCGTGGTGATTGTTTGTCCGATGTTGACATAATCTCCGATCTTGACAGGAAATTCACCGACTACACCGTTAATTGGTGCTACCACTTGCTTAAAACCGAGGTTGACTTGGGCTGCCGCCGTACTTGCTTGAGCTTGGCGGATATTTGCCTGTGCTTGCCGGACGGCTGCCCCCGATGCTGCGACTTGTTTTTCAGCTGCTTGCAAATCTGCGATCGCACTTTGTAAATTATTTCTAGCAACGTCTAACTCTTGTCTGGCTATGGCTCCTTCCGTGACTAATTGTTGACTACGATTGAATTGTGTCCGTTGCAGCTGAACATTAGCGGCTGCTTTGGTGCGTTGGGCTATGGCTTGTTGTTGCTCTGCTTGGGCAGTTCCCAAGGCTGCTTGTGCAGAACTAGCAGCTGCGATCGAACTGGCAACATTGGCCTGAGTTTGATCTAAACTTAAGGATGCGATCGGTGTACCTTGCTGCACTCTTTGACCACTCGACACCAGAATTGATTCGATTCGGCCTTGAGTTTGGGGCTGTAGCGTGACTTTTTGTTGTGCTTCCAATGAGCCGACAAACTGGGAACTTTCTTCGATTGTGCCAGTGCCAATTTCCTGAAGTTTCACTGGTAATGGTGGCGGATTTTGAGCATTTGCTGTCGGATCGCTTTTTTGACAAGCACTTGTCAAAGTTGTGAGCATTAGTGCGATCGCTAATGCTGGATTTACGAGTGACAACCTTAAGTATTTAAGTAAATAAGAAACTTTTAGCATGGAACAAAATGCTGATTAGCTAAATACTGTATAAATCTTCCGTCTCAATTATTTGGCAGAAAAAAGCTTAATAACTCCAATTTCTCTCGATATTTAGATATGTTTTTGAGTGTTAAATGTATCTTTCGTCAAAATTGCGGCTTTACCTCAAACAAACTCATCTTTAGAAAATCTCTGGATTAATACTATGTGAGTTTCAGGGATTAAAAAAAATACTAAAGATAGAGATAATTAAATTTGTAGGGTAGATATCAAAGATTTTTGAGGCTAAGATAGGAGTAATTATCTGATTTTGGAAAAAACCTGTAAACCTTTATCTTCTAGAATCCTGTTATCCGTTACCTTTCTAAGACAGTAATTTCAGAAATTAAACTCTATTTCTATAGATATAGATGAGCAATCCACAATTGAATTGAGTAGTAACTTAAAAATACTACCGTAGCTAGTTATAAATAAAAATAGTTCGGTTAATGCAACTCAAAGAAAAAAGTTAGTCCGAAAATAAATAAGCGAGTAATTGAATACAGCTTATAGCGATATCGTAGCCTCTTTAATTCTGCTTACTTTGATGCAATACAGTTCAGTTAAGCATTTATTCCTTCTCTTTCTTCTCTTCCTTTGTGTCCTACCCTTCGGGAAGCCACTTCTATGTCTATGCGCCCTTTGCGGTTCGTTAAAAAATTGACCTTGATAAAGAGTTAAGCCTTAACTGAACCGTATTGTACTTTGATGGGGAAGCAAGCTACGCGATCGCTAACGATGATTTTGAATTACTGACTATCATTTATTCTTAGGAATAGACCCTTCAATTCCCTCGACATACCAATCCATCGCCAGTTGTCCGCGATCGTCCAATACCTTACCCTTTGGTACTTTCACTACCCCTTTTTGGTCTTTCACTAACCCATCAAAAGGATGTGCAGTACCTTGAATAAACTCATCGCGCTTCGCATTCACCAGTTGTTGTACATCCGCAGGAATCGCTTGATTCATCGGGGAAATATCCACCATCCCTTCAGCAATCCCGTCCCAAATATTTTGAGATTTCCAGGTATTACTCATTACAGCCAAGGCTTTATCTGTATAGAATTTGCCCCATTTATTAATCACTGATGTCAAGTGAGTTGTTTGACTAAACTTACTCATATCACTGTTGTAGCCAAAAGCATAAATACCTTTTTCCTCAGCTAATTGGACAACAGCACCAGAATCGGTATGCTGTGTTAGTACATCTGCACCTGAATTGATTAAAGCTTGAGCGGCCTCTCTTTCTTTAGCTGGATCGTACCAACTTTGTACCCAAAGTACCTTAACTTTTGCTTGGGGATTTGTTAGTTTTACTCCTTGAGTAAATGCATTGATTCCTCGAATTACTTCGGGAATTGGGTATGCAGCAATAAAACCGACTACATTTGATTTTGTCATCTTGCCAGCAATCATGCCAGTTAAGTAACGTGGTTCTTCAAAACGTCCTAGATAAGTGCCAACATTAGCAGCACGTTTGTATCCTGCACAGTTTTCAAAGATAACATCACCAAAGTCTTTAGCAACTTTAATTGTTGGGTTCATATACCCAAAGGAAGTTGTAAAAATCAACTTGTTACCATCTAATGCTAGTTGGCGAATCACCCTTTCAGCATCAACACCTTCGTTGACATTTTCAACAAAGGTAGTTTTTACCTTATCGTTAAGATTGGCTTCCATATCTCTGCGTCCTAAGTCATGGGCATAAGTCCAACCAAAATCACCCACAGGGCCCAAATAAACAAATCCCACCTTGAGAGGTTCATTTACCGCCACAGGTGACGCTGAGGGAAGCATCTCACCCTGCAATTTGGAATTTTTGCCTTGAGTGCAACTTGTTAAGGCAAAACTAGATCCTGCTAAAGTGACATACTTTAGAAAATTCCGACGATCCATATTTTATCGATGGGGTTTAGTTGCTGAAAAATATTTCTTTAATTTCTAGTAACGACAGACACACTATTGACTTAATTTTAGCTCTTGTTTTTTACCATGAACTTACTAACAAAAGAAAGCAAATAATGGTTGAATTGGGCATGGGGCATTGGGCATTGGGCGTTAGGCATTGGGAATGTGTACAAGCAGAATAAGGTAAACAAAGGGAACAAGGAGGATAAGTAAAGGTTTATTTTCCAATGCTTAATTCCTAATCCCTTTTGCTAACAACTCCTACAAGGGAATGCAGTTTAATGGAGGTTTTTAATGAATTTATTTGAGCTTTTAGCAGGGGAAGACAATCATTTGGCCCTCGTTACACCTGCGGGGCGATCGCTAACCTATCAGCAATTGCGCGAAAATATTCTTGGACTGGTATCTCAACTTAACAGATTTGGCTTGAAACGGGGGGAACGTATTGCTATTGCCATGACTAACGGTTCACCAATGGCTATTACTTTTTTGGCTGCCGCCCTGTGTGGCACTGCTGCACCCTTAAATCCCAAATACAAGCAAGACGAATTCTCTTTCTACTACGAAGATACCCAAGCAGATGCATTGATTACCTTGTCTGGGGAACCAGAAGCAGCCATTGCCGCGATCGCACCCAATATGATGCTGATTAATGCTAAGGTAAACACTGACGGTACATTAGACTTTGAATTAGTTAAAGAGAAACTTACCCCCTGTTCCCTGCCCCCTGCCCCCTTGCCTCAGTCTGACGATCTGGCGATGATTCTCCACACTAGTGGCACTACTAGCCGTCCGAAACGTGTGCCGATTCGTCATCGCAATTTAATCGCTTCAGCCAACAACATTATTACTGCTTACTCACTCACAGCAGATGACACCACACTTTGCCTAATGCCCCTGTTCCACGTTCACGGATTAGTGGGCTGTTTGCTGTCAACCCTAGCATCGGGCGGCACACTAATTTGTCCCAATGGTTTTAACGCCTTAGAGTTTTGGAAACTCGTAGATACCTACAAACCAACCTGGTACTCCGCAGCCCCAACCATGCACCAGACAATTTTGGCCCGCGCTAGCCGCAACACAGAAATTGTCAAAGCTAACCGTTTTCGTTTCATTCGCTCTAGTAGCGCTTCCTTACCCCCGATTATCATTGAACAATTAGAGGCAACTCTCAATGCTCCCGTGGTGGAATCTTACAGCATGACTGAAGCATCCCACTTAATGACCACCAATCCCCTACCGCCAAAAGAGCGGAAACCAGGTAGTGTAGGTTATGGCTTTGGTGTAGATGTCGGCATTATGGACTCTGAAGGCAACCTATTATCTCAGGGAGACTTGGGCGAGGTGGTGGTAAAAGCACCTAATGTCATCGATGGTTACGAAAACAACCCAGAAGCCAACGCCACAGCTTTTGTCAACGGTTGGTTCCGCACAGGAGATCAAGGTACTCTGGATGCAGACGGCTACCTCCACTTAACTGGACGGATTAAAGAATTGATTAACCGGGGTGGGGAAAAAATTTCTCCGTTAGAAGTGGATGATGTTTTGCTGCGTCATCCCGCCGTCGCTGAAGCTTTAGCTTTTGCCGTCCCCCACAAATCTTTAGGAGAAGATATCCACGCTGCTGTTGTCCTTAAGGGAGAAGCTAGCGAAAAAGAACTTTTAACTCACTGTTCAACTATGTTGGCAGACTTCAAAGTTCCGAAGCAAATTCACATTTTGGATCAACTACCTCGTGGTGCTACCGGGAAACTGCAACGGTTAGCTATGGCGAAATTGCTTAATATAAGCTAAATCAGCGATACACTAAGGAAAATTCCTTGAGGAAGCATCAATGGCACGGCCAAACGGGGTTAAAACTGAAATGTCTGCACAGGAATTGCCTACAATCTCAGATGAAGATACAGAGACAATTGAAGATTTGCCGGAAGCAGTGGAAGATGTGCAAGATATTGACGACATCTTGAACTCACTTAAAACCTTGCTGAGTAGCTTAGAGAAACTCCAAAAAGTCCGGCAGGAAGTGGGCGACATTAAACCGTTAATCGGGCGGATGCTGGATGGGGAACTGGTTGCTGGTGACGAACTTGAGCAACTCAAGACAGGTGTGAGCAGTCTTTCTCGCCTTGTTCGGGCTTATAATGACCATCAAATAGCGTTGGCGAAAGCCCAACCTGCGAGAAATTTGCTCGATCAAGTCCTTAAAGAACGGAAAGCTAATTGAGATAAGAAGCAAGCGATCGCATTTTTTATGGGAATGCGATCGCACCCCTAATTTAATTACCCAGATGCTTAAACGCACAGTCTAAAGGTGGAAATTCCTAAAATTCTGGTCTTTTGGTGATATATCTCTGTCAACTGAAGGTGTTTAATAAATAGTAATAAATATCTACATGAATCAACAATAAGAATTGCCCTTTAAGGAATTTTATTCTTGCACTTCTAAATCCTTGAACAGTTCATCTACATTCATTAATAACATGAAATTACCAGTTCATCGCTGGTTTAGATTTAGTGCAGGTTTCTCTGCACAATGGGTTGAAACTATAATTAGCCAAGCTAAAGAACGAGGAGAAACTACTGTCTTAGATCCATTCTCTGGTTCTGGTACAACCTTACTCGCATCTGAAAAGCTTGGAGTTGAATGTTTGGGAATTGAGAACATTTATTTAAAGTGCTAATTATATAATTTTTAATTCGTAATTAAGTAATGATGAACGTTGCACCCGCCATTGTAATACTAGGTCAAAATAGCGTGACAGTAGCACGCAAAATCATCACTGTCCTACCAGGGGCGACGCTATACGGTTTAGAGGGCCGTACATCGGGAGTTGATGTCAGCTTTACTAATTTTGGCGAGACGTTGCGCGAGTTATTTGCTCAGGGAACGCCGCTAATTGGCATTTGTGCCGCCGGTATTTTAATTAGAACTCTAGCCCCCCTACTCTCGGATAAACGACAGGAACCACCAGTGTTAGCTGTAGCTGAAGACGGTAGTGCTGTTGTTCCCCTATTGGGCGGACTTGGTGGAGTAAACGATTTGGCCCGCCGCATTGCTGAAGTGCTTGCTGTCAAGCCTGCAATTACGACCACAGGCTATTTACGTTTGGGTACAACGTTGCTGTCTCCTCCGCCCGGATACCATTTAGCAAACCCAGACGATGCGAAGAAATTTATCTCAGATGTGTTAGCTGGGGCACAAGTCAAACTCGATGGGATAGCACCTTGGTTAAGCGATAGTAAACTGCCTATAGATCCAAAGGGAGATTTGACCATTCAAGTTACAGAACGTTTGGTGACTCCCACAGCTGACTGTCTTGTGTATCACCCAGCAACGATCGCGATCGCAATTAATGACACAATCGATGATACAATCCCTTTAGTACAACAGCTACTAGTTGATGCCGCACTAGAAAAAGCATCAGTCGCTGGGATATTTGCACCCATCACCGCCGCAGCCAATCCCGCAATCCACGCTGTAGCTAGCGCCTTGGGAGTACCTGCCCGCTTTTTTACCCCAAATCAGCTAGAAAGTTTGTTATCACAAGGTTATAGCACCGCCCAAGCAGCAGCGATCGCAGCTACAGGCACATCTCCCTTATCTTCCTCATCTCCTGACGTGGCGATCGCCATTGCCCCTCAACCAATTGACCCCAACACCATCGGTCAGCCACGCGGACGGTTAGCGATTATTGGCACTGGCCCTGGTGGTTCGCAATGGATGTCTCCAGAAGTCAAGGAAATACTTAAGTCAGCAACTGACCTAGTAGGTTATAAAACTTATTTGGATTTAATCGGTTCTCTGGCTGATGGTAAGCAACGCCATGAGTCCGACAACCGCGAAGAAGAAGCACGGGCAAAAATGGCTCTTGATTTGGCTGCATCTGGGCGATATGTAGCTGTAGTTTCATCTGGCGACCCCGGTATCTATGCAATGGCAACAGCAGTTTTTGAAGTGTGCGATCGCTATGCTAAACCCGAATGGGACACTATCGATATTCATGTTGCACCAGGCATTTCAGCTATGCAGGCAGCAGCAGCAGCCATTGGTGCGCCCCTTGGACATGACTTTTGTGCTATTTCCCTCTCTGATATCTTGAAGCCTTGGTCTGCCATCGAACAACGAATTGCTGCTGCTGCCGAGGCTGATTTCGTAATCGCCTTTTATAATCCTGTTTCCAAAGAGCGTACTTGGCAACTGGCAGAAGCGAGAAATATTTTACTGCAACATAGAACACCGGATACCCCAGTAGTATTGGCGCGTAACCTCGGCAGACCAGGACAGATGGTGAAAGCGATCGCACTTGACCAGCTAACACCAGAAAGCGCTGATATGCGAACAATTATTCTCATTGGTTCCACAAAAACCCGAACCATCAAACGCAGCGATGGTACTCTCTGGGTTTATACACCGCGTCGCTATATCGAACAGTAAGTACGAGATTAAAGCCATCCTACTAGCTGCTTTAGCAAGGACAGCTTTCTTATGGATATATCGCTTCCTATCTCCTAGCAAGCGATGCATTTGTGACTGTTAGACCTCAAGGTGCGATCGCAGATCGTCCAGTGGAGATGTCGAGTTAGTAGGAATCACTGGTTTTGTTGATGTTGGCTTGTCAGGAATAAACTCAAAGCGAATTCGAATTTTACCTTTTTGCCAGCCGCCACCCTGAGCTAGTAAAAGCTTACAGTTTACACCATTGGTAGCCCAGGCTGAAGCCTTATCTTCTTGTAAACTGGTGTTCTTATACACCAAATACTTCAGACGTTCCATCAATTCTTCACCTGTCGATGTTGAAGCCCCCACCAAATTAGCATCCTGAGCCATAGAAACAACATCTTCATCAGACAGAAAAATTTGATTGCTCATTTAGATTTTCTCTTTCGTTAACACAACATGACAGATCAAGCGCCAACTCGATCCGCCTTCCCTAAGTTTTCCCATTGGCTACCAATTACTAAGAAATAAAAATGGCGATCGTGACTATTACGTTAATTTCACTCCTGCTATCTAAGGAAGTGCGATCGCGGCTTATGATTAATAAATGTAAACTTATGTTACACTTGGTTACGAGTCAGGAATCGATCGCAACCGAAATCTGACACCAAGCTGATTTATTAAACCTTCCCACAGAACTGACAAAATGACTCTATCGATTCGTCCCGATCTAACTTCTGCCGATCAGGTACTGTCATCTTTAGCGACTGAGCAAAAGGAAAATGTCACAGAAGCCCAAATGATGCAGGCCGTGCGTACTTTGCTGATTGGATTAGGAGAAGATCCAGACCGCGAAGGACTAAAAGATACTCCGAAAAGGGTGATGAAAGCTTTACAGTTTCTCACCAAAGGATATCATGAATCTTTGGATGAACTGCTAAACGGAGCAGTATTTACAGAAGATGCCAATGAAATGGTATTAGTACGGGACATCGATATTTTCAGTTCCTGCGAACATCATATTTTGCCAATTATCGGTCGCGCTCATGTTGCTTACATTCCTAATGGCAAAGTAATCGGATTATCTAAGATTGCTCGGATTTGCGAAATGTATGCACGACGTTTACAAGTTCAAGAACGTTTGACTGTGCAAATTGCTGATGCCTTACAAGGATTGCTCAAACCCCAAGGGGTTGCTGTGGTAATAGAAGCAACTCACATGTGTATGGTAATGCGTGGCGTGCAGAAACCCGGTTCTTGGACTGTCACTAGTGCAATGCGCGGTATTTTTGCAGAAGATGTGCGGACTCGTGAGGAATTTATGAATTTGATCCGGCACAATTCTAATTTTCATTAAATAGTTTTAGGGAAATGTAGAGATTTAACTATAGGAATCATATCTGATTTCTGAAAAATCTAAGTATTTGTAGGGTGTGTTAGGCGTAAGCCGTAACGCACCATTCTTAAGGCTTTGGTGCTGTACTCTTTGCGCTCACACCCTACGTACCCAGTCGTACAAAATCATACTGAATTTTGACTCCTGAGTTCTGAATTCTTCTTATAAAATCGATAAAAATCAATTGTGAATAATTCAGCATTAATTGTCCTTCCTCTATTAGCGTGTATAGTCTTGTCGCCAGTTAGCAAAGCTGATATAGTCCAAAATTCCAACAATCACGCTATCAAAATGTCCTCATTTAACCTCAGTTCCCAAAAATGGAAAAACCGCGTGCTACTAGTCTTTGCACCCTCTGTTGACAACCAGAGTTATCAGCAGCAAATGCAACTATTGCAAGCTCATAACAGCAATTTTGCAGAACGAGATTTAATTCTTGTTCAGGTTTTGGCAACAGATGAAAGCTATGCCAACAGACAGCCAATAGATAAGTCTTCTGCTGCCAAGTTGCGCGATTGCTTTGGGGTTGAGAAAGAAAATTTTCGCGTGATTTTGGTGGGTAAAGACGGTGGTGTTAAGCGCAGTGATGCTACTCCAGTGAAGGCGACAGCAATTTTTAAGGAAATTGACGCTATGCCCATGCGTCAGCAAGAAATGCAAGAGCGAGGCAGAAAATAAAAGGGGAAAGGGTAAAGGGGAAAGGGGAAAGAGGAAAGGGTAAAGGGATGAATAGGTCGCCCACGAGGGGCGAGGTTTTTACCTTCCCCCTTCCCCTTTGATAAATTTTTTTCAAAGAGAAGCTACCGAATGGTAAAACCAGTGATATCCTGATAGGCTTTACTTGCACTGTAAGATTTAATCGGATAATCTGAGCGATCGCAGTCGTTGTCTAAGGAAATCAATGAATAAATTTCTACTGAGTTTGCTTTCTTCTCCTGTGCTGATTAGCTCCATTCTCTCTATGGGAGTCATGCTAAATCAAGCACAAGCTATAGAGCCACAACCCGCAACCCAAACCACAGACCGTTTATCTTGTATCCGCAATAAACATAAAGTGGGTTTAGTATGTGCAAGGGCTTCTGTATTGGCTCAAATTCCTAACTATCAGCGTGAAATCGAGTTTTCTCAAGAAGATGCTCCTATGCTGGAGTTCAATGATGAAGAAAGTAATGTGGCAATCAACTTATTTGGCTGCGATTGTCCTGCCTGTATAAATTCTTTACGTCAGATGCGCGGTGCAACACCCTTGGTATATTAGGATTTTCCACAAATTTAGAGTAGAAAGGCTATAGATATGTGGGTTTCTGAGTTATCCACATACGCCATTCTCTCAATCCGAAGTTAAAAAATATAACAATTTAGTTATATGACTATTAGCCAATCTCACCCCTATCTTTCACCAGAAGAATACCTGGAAAATGAAAAATCTAGCCCGATTAAACATGAATATATTCAAGGGCGGATTTATGCAATGGCAGGGGTAAGTGATGCTCATGTAACAATTACCGCGAACTTAGTTACTTTGCTGAGAAATCACATTCGTGGAACTGGGTGTCGTGTTTACGTTGCTGATATGAAAGCACGCATCGAATCTCTGAATCTTTTTTACTATCCTGATATTATGGTGACTTGTGACCAAAGAGATACTAATTTTGAATATTTTAAACGTTATCCCAGCTTAATTATTGAAGTTTTATCACCTTCCACCGAAGCTTTAGACAGAGGTGATAAATTTAGTGACTATCAAGAATTAGAAACATTGCAAGAATATGTCTTAATTAGTCAAAATCGTCAGCGTATTGATTGCTTTCGGCGCAATTCACAAAGTAGATGGGAGCTTTATAGCTATAGGGTAAATCAAGAATTACAGTTTACCAGCCTGAATTTTTCTTGTTCCCTAACTGATATTTATGAAGATGTCTCCTTTCCCGAAGCTTTTAATCCTACTTCTGCTTAATTTCTATCTAAATTTAAGCTGATTTATTCCACTCGCAAACCAAAGTAGGTCAAAACAAGCTCAGTTGAGCCACTATTGACAACTTCGTGTACTTCTCCCGGTTCTATCGCCACACAGTTACCCGGAAGCAAGGGGTATTCTATACCATCAATGTGAATTGCTCCCGAACCGGCTTCCACAAAGAATACTTCGCACATATCTTGATGCGCGTGTGCTGGTGCAGTTTGTCCGGGAGCAAAACGCGCTTGAGAAAAGTTAGTCAGGTGAGGCAAATCGCCGAAGCGTAGCATCACCTTTTTCTTGATTTCGGGATTGTGAGAGACAGACTCTTCTGGCAAGTCTTTCAGAGAATTGGTAATCATTCGGGTCTTAAATCGTTAGATAATTCCACAATACCCCTAGATCCATCAATCCTTACTCGTTGACCATCTTGCAAAAGCCATGTAGCACCCCGAACATCCATTACAGCAGGAATACCATACTCACGAGCCACGATCGCACCGTGAGAAAGCCGTCCGCCAACTTCGGCAATTAGTCCTCCAGCCCTTAATAGTAAAGGGGCCCAGCCGGAATCTGTATAAGGTACAACTAGAATTGTATCTCGGTCAATTTCTGGGACATCTTGTAAATTTCGCAACACCTTGACTCTGCCTTCAGCTTGCCCGTGACTGGCTCCAATACCTTGTAAAATTTGGTCAGAGTAGAGCGGAGAAGGAGCTAAGGGGTGAGGGGGCGTATTGCCGTAGACTAAAAGGGGTATTTGAATAAACTCGCTATCTTGAACAAATTGCGATCGCCTCGATTCTACTAATTTATCTAACTCCTCAATTAATTTAGAATCTTCACCCCCAACTAAACGTTGCACTTCATCAAAGTGGAGAAAAAAGATATCTCCGGTTTTCTGGAGTAAGCCGGATTTCAACCAAATCTTCTCTAAAGCGACAAAACTCCAACGCAATTCAGCTAATAGCCGTGAATAAACTTCGGTAACTCTCCCTTTAATATCTACGCGCCGTTGCACAAATCCCCGTTTGCGTTTACCTGCAAAGATGCTATTAATCGCGTCTTTAGCGCCTGATTGGGGATCGTTCCCCTGCATTAACTGGACAAACATCTGCTTAATCATCTGGGGATTTTCCCGCCAAGTAGGAACGGAGATATCGGTTCCCACTTCACTTAAATAGCCGTAATCTTGAAGCAATTCATCAAATGCTTGCAGGATTTTCTCTCCCTCTGGGGTTTGCTTTAACTGCTCAAATACCTGCTGTGGTTCAAACTCAACTAATACCTGCTTGGCATCTGTAGCTATTGCACTGAGCGATCGCAATGCCGCCACCTCTGGAGTCACGCTATTATCAATTTGGCCATCCTTCACCCGAAAAATTGCCTGTCGCAGGGCAGCACTTAAGGGAGCTAAAATGCTGTAATATGTCCCGTGGCGTAACAACTCCAGAATAAAGTCAATTCTGATTAGCAGCTTGGTTGGTTCCAAACTATCTACATTTTCTTGTGCCAACTGCGACAACCCAGGAATAAACCGTTGGTGATAATCACGCTTGAAGTCCTTTTCTAAGTTTAATTCCCGCTTCAGTAACTTCCCTAGCCCTGGCAAATTCTCCCAGGTTGACTGCAAGGATGGTTTACTTAATTTTGCTCCTCTGGTTAAAAATTCCAGACTTTCCGGTGGCAATCCCATACGGAGAAAGATATTTCCTAAGAGGGATGCATTGAAATAAGCTCTGGAATAATGCAGAGTTGCCGTTTCATTAAAATCTAACCCCAAAGCGCGATCGCCTAAAACTATAGTAAAAAATTCTCCCCAAACTCCACAAGTTAAAGGACGATTAATTGACCATGTTAAAGGGTGAATTACTCCGGGAATCACTTCGGCAGCGATTTTGCGTGTCCAAATTGGCAGTAGAGTAGTAATGGGTCGAGATTGCAATACCCACAGCGTTTGACCGTCATAACTCCATTCAATATCTTGAGGAGTGCCATGATAGCGTTTTTCGAGCCGATGAGCTAAGTACGCAACTTGCTTGATTAATGCTGGTGGGATTCGTCCAGTCCCCTCTAATTGCACAGAGGGAGATTTTTCTGTTTCAACGACAAAAGCGCGATATTGCTCTGGTGTGACTTTTCCCGAAACGATTTGCGTGGGGCTACCGGGAAGGGCTTCAATGATGATTGCATCACCTTGTTGAGTAATGGGATCGCGGCTGAAAGCAACGCCAGAATATACACTTTGGACTTGTTGTTGAATCAGCACAGCCATTGCTGTATCATTTGAACCGCGATCGCGCCGATATTGTACAGCAGATGGATGATTATAGGAAGCTTGAACTTGAGCGATCGCTTGCTGTAATCCCTGTGGACTAGTAACATTTAAAACTGTTTCATACTGTCCAGCCGCAGAAGCCTGTTCTGAGTCTTCGCCAATGGCCGAGGAACGCACTACCAAGGGGGATAATTCTGATGGTTGAAGAAATTCTGTCAACACTTCAGGATCGTCAACTGCGGGTAACACCCACCCTTTCGGAACTGGATAACCCCAGCGCTTAATTTGGGATAGCGTAGCCGCCTTTTCTCCCACAATGGCAGCATCCAACTCTTCATCTAAAGAAACCATAGCGCGCTCGCCGCGTAAAAATTCCAACATCCCTTGCGATTCTGTTTGCGCCTGTTGAACTGGTAGATTCATATCATCAGGAATTTTTGTATAAATCCATCCCATTAAACCAGCTAAGGCGACAGCAGCAAAAATTCTTGGAATATCGCTAATGTGCAAAATTGCCACAAACAACGGAAACAGAAGCAAAACCCCAAATTTTACCGTCTTTTTTGATTGCAGAACTGTAAAGCTAATACCTGCAAAGAAAAAGACAAATATTGCCACAAGGGGGTCGTGTACGACAAATCCCCAAACCACATTTGTCGTACCTGCCCCTTTACCTATCCAAAATCTACCAATTACCAGAGCAATTAGGGCAATCAATTCCCAAAACGATCCCTCTGGAAAGAAAACGCGGGTGAGAAAAACTGCTGCAATTCCTTTAAAAGCTTCTGACAAGACTGCCAGAATTCCGACAAACTTACCGCCGTGGTAAAAAGCAGCTGATACACTAATATTTCGCGTACCAACTTTTGATAATTGCTTACTCGTGAGCGCGTAAGTAATCCAGCTAATAAGGGGTAATCCGCCCAAGAGGGGGCAGATAATTAAAATAGCTAAGACACCCCAAGGTTCAAACATTCTGAATTTTGGATTTTAGATTTAAATTTTCCATCTAAAACCTCAAATCTAAAATCTAAAGTTTTTCTGAAATTTTTAATGGTAATTAGGGCGCTCTTATAGCTTTTCCTAATCAAATGAGGTACATCATAGCCCCATCCTCGCTTGCGGGAAGGGGGTTGGGGGTGGGGTTCTTGTATCTTACCAGACCGGGAAACGCTATATTTAGGCGATCTTATTTATTAGTCATAGAATGGACACTTGGCTACAACGTAAACCGTTTTGCCAGTGTCCTTCTAAGCTACTAATGGTTTTAGTTTAGCGCGTATGCAGCTTGCAGCGCCCAGATAATGAGAGCAGCGATCGATCCCAGAAGCAGCACGGTAGAGATAGTGACTACTTTTGGGGAATCTGCACCCTCAAATTTCATAATCCCTCGGTTTAAATCGGACATAGCTTTGTAATCCTCTGTTTATTGGAGCATGAAACATTTGTCCGTTTTGATTGTAGTCCCTCTATTTACGGATGATGTTAAATTCCTAATATTATTTTGTTTAAGCTTCGCAATTTTTCCAACCCCACAATTACTTATTTCTTCAGAGGTATGAGTAGTGAGTAATGAGTAATGAGTAATGAGTAGTGAGTAATGAGTAGTGAGTAGTGAGTAGTAAGTGAGGATAAGGAGAATAACCATGCCCAATGCCCAATGCCCAATTCCCAATTCCCAATTCCCAATACCGAGCAATATGTACTAAAATCAATGACTTGAGTCACAAAGAGAGCAATCATGGCATCCATCCGCGAGTTGCACCAACAGCTAGTTAAGAAAGAACGTTCCGCCGTTGAAATTACCCAAGAAGCTTTAGAGCGCATTCAAGCCTTAGAGCCGAAATTGCATAGCTTTTTATGTGTGACGGCAGAAAGGGCATTAGAGCAGGCGGGGGCTGTGGATGCCAAAATCGCTGCTGGCGAAGAAATCGGGCTGCTAGCAGGCATTCCTATTGGGATTAAGGACAATATGTGTACCAAGGGAATCCCTACAACTTGCGCCTCCCGAATTTTGGAAAATTTCGTGCCGCCTTATGAATCAACGGTGACGCAAAAACTGGCGGATGCTGGGGCGGTAATGGTAGGCAAAACCAACTTAGATGAGTTTGCAATGGGTAGTTCCACAGAGAACTCTGCCTATCAAGTGACGGCTAATCCGTGGGATTTGTCACGAGTTCCAGGTGGTTCTTCGGGGGGTTCTGCGGCGGCGGTGTCATCTGAAGAATGTGTAGTTGCTCTCGGTTCTGATACTGGTGGTTCGATTCGCCAACCTGCATCTTTCTGCGGTGTGGTGGGGATGAAGCCAACTTATGGTTTGGTTTCGCGTTATGGTTTAGTGGCTTACGCTTCGTCTTTGGATCAAATTGGCCCATTTGCAAACACGGTAGAAGATGCGGCAATATTATTAGGTGCGATCGCAGGCCACGATCCTAAAGACTCTACCAGCCTGAAAGTTGCCATTCCCAACTACGCCGCCCGCTTCAAACCAGACTTCAAACCCAGAGGTCAACTAAGGATTGGGATTATTAAAGAAACTTTTGGTGAAGGTTTAGATTCTGTAGTTGAACAAGCTGTTACTAAAGCAGTAGATGTATTACAAAGTTTGGGAGCAGAAATTCATATAATTTCTTGTCCGCGCTTTCGTTATGGCTTACCCACCTACTATATAATCGCCCCATCCGAAGCATCGGCAAACCTGGCTCGTTACGATGGCGTTAAATATGGCTACCGCGCTCCCGATGCCGATAATCTGCTATCGATGTACACTCGTACACGTGCCACTGGTTTTGGTACAGAAGTTAAACGCCGAATTATGATCGGCACTTATGCACTTTCGGCTGGTTATTACGATGCTTATTATCTGAAAGCGCAAAAAGTCCGCACTCTAATTAAGCAAGACTTTGAAAGAGCTTTTGGTGTGGTTGATGTGTTAGTTTGTCCCACATCTCCCACAACAGCATTTAAAGCAGGGGAAAAAACTACTGACCCCTTGAGCATGTATTTAACTGACTTAATGACTATTCCTGTGAATCTTGCTGGTTTACCTAGTTTAAGTTTGCCATGCGGTTTTGACGATCGCGGTTTACCAATAGGATTACAGCTAATTGGCAATGTACTGCGAGAAGACCAATTGTTTCAAGTAGCTTACGCTTATGAGCAATCCACTACTTGGCATCTGCGGAAACCGCAAATATCTTGAAAATGGAATTGGGAATTGGGAATTGGGCATTGGGCATTGGGTATTCTCCTTGTCCCCTTGTCCCCCTGCCCCCTGCCCCCCTGCCCCCTGCCCCCCGCCCCCTGCCCCCTGCCTACTTATTAGTGACTATTGACTGTTGATCAATGACTTCTGGAGTCGGGGATTCAGATGTCATTTGTGGTGGATTTAGTATATGTAAAAGACCAGCAGATGCAGTTACTAATAAGAAAATGTAGGTGAGAACGAGAGGTATATATGTATTTGGTTTGTTATCTAAATTCTTGTAGTCATTCTTGGAGTCTTGGCGGACTACATTGCTGATAAGAGTATGTGATAAAGCATTTCCATCCAGCCCTAAAGCATCTCCATAGCGACGGATGAATCCTTGAAGAAAAACAGGTTCAGGTAATTCTTCAAATCGTTCTTCTTCTAAAGCCTGCAAAACACCTGCTCGAATCAGGGTTTGAGCAGCTATTTCTTCTATGCGTATGGATTTTTCTTGTCTTACTTGTCGCAAATGTGTGCTTATTTCTTTTAGCTGCTCTACTTGAGCTTGATTTAAGAGCGTCACAGTCTTCTCCTGTATGGGCTAATTCTACTATTAGGGAGAAGACTTAAAATTGCATACGTATTTTTACTGGATAATTGATTTTAGCCAATTTTTTAATCTGTAGCTAAAGTCTAGATTTTAAAATGCTCAGACTGCTACTCATACGTGCTTTTTTTGTTATAAAAAATACTTTTCGTGTAATAGATTTTGCATAAAAATTAAAATGCTGCAATTTATAATATAAGTATTTTCCGAACTTCTAATCTAGGCTGGGATAGTTAGAGCGATCACTATAAGTAAGTAGGTCAAATTAAATGTAAAACCTCACCTGCTTCCGGCTTCCCTCTCCTTAGAAAGACTACCGTGTATACACAACTCTTAAAATTCAACCTAACGCTTGATTTCGTCATCTACCTTGAGGTTGTGCGATCGCTTGCTAGAGGTTGTCATTGCGTTGGCAAACAGCGTCTCGTAGAGAGGAGGAACGACGAACGCAAGTGCGTGTCTTAGCGGTGTTCATAATCTTACTTTTCTTCTGTTGCAGTTGCTCGTCGTTAAACTATAGGGCTTCTCTTTGAATGTCCTACTACAATCCAGTTTTATCGTAATAAACATTGTGATTACGCATCTGTGGGAAAATGCGATCGCCAGCCATCAAGTTTTATGTCTAGTCTCTAATATCACGACATTCATTCTTAACATCGTGATATTCATAAGTTATATCTCGATATTCATCACCAACATCACGATTTTACTTATTGATATCACGACATTTATCCTTAACATCGTGATATTCATCACTAACATTGAAGCGATCGCCAGCAACAAAACCAAGTATAACATCCTAAATCAGGAAAACTACTTAATTTGGTGAGCTAAGTTTGTTTAACAAAGTACACTTATTCGCTAATTTTACTCACTCAGTGCTGAGTTAAAAGACCCTTGTAAGTCGTGCGTAATCTTTTTATAGAGAGAAGGTTGATACCCGCGCATAATGTGGGCGGGTATCAACTCTTGCCATTCATCCTATAAGTAGAGCGATGTGAATAATTCAAGGTTTGTAGTGTTCGCGCAGCGTCTCGTAGAGAGGACTTTAGTCCTCTTATGAGGGCCGAAGCCCTCACTACGAACTAATTTCAATATTTTTACATTACTTAATCTAGTTTGATTTATTCTCACCGACTTACTTAACTGTGTGCAACTCTATGGCAAATATTTGTTTTTTTAACCTCTCCCTAGCTGTTCCTTAACATTACTAAGATAGTTTTAGTTTGGTAAATATGAATTAATACTATTAATTTATGTAATCTTTTTTATTACAGTCATCCATTTTTTTCTGATGGTATTGCGATCGCTCAAGCTGGGAAGTGCATCTTTGCAGTTCACTTTTTGTAATGCTTAGTAAAAATCCGATGGCGGGAAGCGATCGCTAATTGTTCTTTATAGCTACCATAATTTGCTGAGTTCTCACTATGGATAAAGCTTGAATGATTGCACCTATATAAAAATCATCAGACAATACGATTTTGCTACGGTTGCAAATTATTCATGAGTAGCAGATTTCAGGCAATTTTCAAATAGCATAAAACTCTTTAGTACAGCACGGCGTAAATAAACTACCCGTTTGAAATGTCTAAAATCCTAACCTAATAGTAATTACGAATTACGAATTCACGTAAGTAGTACTTCCACTATTAGGAGTTTCAAGTTAGATAAAACTCAAAATAAATTGAAGGAGACGTTATTAATGGCTTTGACACAAGGCGATATTGCTTTTATCTCTTTCAATGCCGATGAAGATGGCTGGTCTATTGTCACCTTTGTAGACATAGATCCGAATACCATAATTTACTTTACCGATAACGAAGCTACTAGCCTTACAGCTTTTAACACTGGCGAGTCTTATTTTCAGTGGAACTCAGGAGTTAATACAATTACTGCTGGCACTGTAATTCGCTTCAGTGCAATTGACAATGCTACTAATTTAGCAGCCTCAATCGGGTCATTTAATCGGGTTAGCGTTTCTGGTAGTAGTAACTATGGACTGAGTGCAACTAATGAGACTATTTATGCTTATCTCGGTTCGAGTGCTGATAGTCCGACTGTATTTTTGTCAGGCATATCAAATGATACTAATGCCCAAGGAACAACTGATTTAACTACTGCCGGTTTAACTATTGGCACTAATTCAATTTTACTCAATAGTAGCGCTGATTACGGCGTATATAATGGCGCACGCAGTGGACAATCCAGTTTTGCAAACTACAAATTGCTTGTTAACAACGTCAGCAATTGGACGGTGGATACCGTTAATGGGGACTATGCTAATACAGTTCCTAATACTACAAACTTTGCGATCGCTAGTGGCAATCCCACAGTCAACTTATCTGTAAACACTAACTCCGGAACTGAAGCAGGTACAACCCAAATTATCGTTACAGCTACAGCTTCTAGTGTTGTTTCCGGCGATCAAACAGTTAACTTAGGTGTAACCGGAACTAACATCACCGCCGGAGATTACAACCTCAGCAACACTGTTATTACAATTCTCAACGGACAAACAACAGGTTCCGTCACCTTTACCATTGTTGATGATGCTCTGATTGAAGGGACAGAAACCGCTAGGTTAACCATCAGCAACCCTAGCACTGGTATTACACTAGGCAGCACTACTACTCAAAATATCACTATTACTGATAATGATGGAGTCGTGGGACAAGCACCAACTATTCAACTAAACACAGCTAGTACCACAGACCTTTTAGATGCTAATGGTGCTTTATCGACTATTGGGGCGGGGGCAATTAGCGGCGTAATTGGCAACGTTAATGACCCAGCAAAGACACTGGGTGTCAACTTTACGATCGCCGATTCTGATACTCCGGTAGAAAATTTGACTGTTACAGTCACTAGCAGTAATGCAGCAGTGGTTCCTAACGGGAACTTAACGCTAACTGGCACTGGCAGCAACCGTAATTTGAAAATTAATCCTGTAGGCGTTGGTACTGCCAATATTACAGTAACAGTTAGTGATGGTGCTAGTAGTGCCAATTATGCGATCGCTTATGCAGCATCGGCCAATGATGGTACTGCCACAACTCAATTTTTAACGGGTACAAGCGATGCTTCTACAGCCATTCCTGTAGGCGGGACATTCTTCTTAGAAGCTGATGACGAAAATCAAGTTTTGCGCCTTTACGATTACAGCAAGTCGGGACTTCCTGTAACTGGTTTTGACTTCACTAGTTCTTTAGGGCTGACCCAGACAGACGGTTCTGGCGTGTTAAGAGAAGTGGATCTCGAAGCTTCAACCAAAGTAGGTAATCGCATTTTTTGGTTAGGATCGCAAAGTAATAGCGATGATGGTAAGAATCGCCCTAACCGCGATCGCATTTTTGCCACTGATATCACTGGTGCAGGAGCATCCACCACACTCAGCTATGTGGGGCGCTACAACTTTTTAAAAGAAGACATCATTAACTGGGATGTTACCAACGGGCACGGCAAGGGAGCAAATTACTACGGCTTGGCTGCTAGTGCTGCAACTGATGTCGGGTCAAAGCAATCAAATGGATACAATATTGAAGGCTTGGAAATTGCCCCCGACAATACCACAGCTTATATTGCCTTTCGTGCCCCCCAAGTTCCCCTCTCTGGACGAGCTAACGCACTCATCGTTCAAGTTACTAACTTCACCAACCTGATCTCAACTAGCGGTGGTACACAAGGTTTAGCACAATTTGGCGCTCCCATCGAATTAAATTTAGGCGGGCGGGGTATTCGGGAAATTCGCAAGAATGCTAATAACCAGTACGTGATTATTGCTGGCCCAGCTGGAGACGCAGGAGCAGCCCCCAACGATTTCCGCCTTTACACTTGGGATGGTAATCCCAATAGCCAACCGCAATTACGTGCGGCAACATTCCCTGCTAACTTCAATCCTGAAGGAATTATCACCATCCCTGATAATTTAACAAATACTTCTCAAATTCAATTTGTCAGTGATGATGGCAACAGCATCCTCTACAACGATGGGACATCTGCTAAAGATTTATCGGAGAACAATTTCAAAAAGTTCCGCACCGATAGCATTACACTTGGCACTGTAGTCCTCACTCCTCGGATTCATGATATCCAGGGCGCATCTCACATCTCTCCGTTAAACGGCCAACAAGTAGGTGATGTTGGAGGAATTGTTACAGTCATCAAATCTAATGGCTTCTACTTACAAGATCCTAACCCAGACAACGACGATCGCACTTCCGAAGCCATTTTTGTCTTCACCTCATCAGCGCCAACCGTATCCGTTGGAGATTCTGTATTAGTCAATGGCACAGTCACAGAGTTTCGTCCAGCTAACAATGCCAATAACCTGACGACTACAGAAATTACTAGCCCCACAATTGTTAAACTCTCCAGTGGAAATGCTTTGCCAACTGCGACAATTTTGGGTAATGGCGGCAGAACTATTCCAACGTCGGTAATCGATAACGACACTACGGGAAATATCGAAACTGGAACGACTACCTTTGATCCAGCCCAAGATGGCATTGATTTCTACGAAAGCTTAGAAGGAATGCTAGTACAGGTAAATAATCCTGTAGCAGTTAGCCCGACAAATTCTTTTGGAGAAACTTGGGTACTAGCAGATAATGGCGCTAATGCCACCGGACGTACAGCCCGTGGCGGTATCGTTGTTAGCTCTAATGATTTTAATCCAGAGCGAATCCAAATTGATGACACGCTGTTTACTGGTAGCTCACCCAAGGTTAACGTTGGTGCAACTCTGGGCACAATTACGGGTGTAGTTGATTACAACTTCAGCAACTATGAAGTTCTGCCTACCTCGGTAACAGTGATTTCAAACACCCTAACCAAAGAAGTTACTAATTTAGCTCCCACCACCGACCAACTGACAATTGCTACCTTCAACGTCGAAAACCTTGACCCCAGCGATGGCGCAACCAAGTTTAATAACCTTGCCAGCCGCATTGTCAATAACCTGAAATCACCAGATATCATTTCTCTAGAAGAAATTCAGGACAATAACGGGGCAACCAATGATAGCGTAGTTGATGCTAGTACAACATTCCAAACATTAATTGATGCGATTGCTGCTGCTGGTGGCCCTAGATATCAATATCGGCAAATTAACCCAGTGGATGATACCAACGGCGGTGAACCTGGGGGAAATATCCGCGTCGGTTTCTTATTTAATCCCGATCGCGTCAGCTTTGTAGATCGCCCGGGTGGTACTTCCACTTCCAGCACCACAGTCACAGACCTTGGAGGTGTTTCTGCTAGTCCAGGTTTGATTGACCCTACCAACTCAGCGTTTAATGCTAGTCGTAAGCCGTTAGTTGGTGAATTTAATTTTAAAGGTGAAACTGTTTATGTAATTGGCAACCACTTTAATTCTAAAGGTGGCGACCAACCATTATTTGGCCCGAATCAACCGCCAACCCTCAGTAGTGAAGTACAGCGTCAGCAACAAGCTACCTTGGTGAAAAACTTTGTCCAAAATATTTTAGCGATCGACCCTAATGCAAATATAGTCGTAGCGGGTGATTTGAATGACTTTGAGTTTTCCAACCCTGTTAGCACCCTAGAAAGCGCTGGACTGACTTCCTTAATTGAAACTCTGCCTCAAAATGAGCGTTACACTTACAACTTTGAAGGCAATGCTCAAACCCTTGACCACATTTTAGTTAGTAGCAACTTACTTGGTAAGCTAGATGCTTATGATGTAGTTCATGTCAACTCAGAATTTGCCGATCAGGATAGCGATCACGACCCTAGTGTGGCTCGGTTTAATTTAAACGATGCTCCCACAGCAATAGCGTTGAGTGCTACAAATATCAACGAAAATGTTCCAAATAATACAGTTGTAGGTACGTTTACTACTACTGACCCCGACACAGGCAACGTCTTCACTTACAGTTTAGTTCCTGGGACTGGTGATACAGATAACGCCGCCTTTGCGATCGCAGGCGACAGCTTGAAAATCAACTCTTCCCCAAACTTTGAAGCCAAATCTTCTTACAGCATTCGGGTACGCAGCACCGATAATGGTGGACTTTCCGTTGACAAGCAGTTGACAATCCAAGTTAACGATGTCAACGAAGCGCCAACAGCCATAGTTGATACAGTCAACATTGCCGAAGACGCAACTACATCTAATTTGTATACCAGCTTGCTCAGTAACGACACTGACCCCGATGGCGGAGATACGAAAAACATCATTTCTGCTAACACCACAGGTACAAAAGGGCAAGTTTCCTTTAACCCAACCACACAAAACTTGACTTACACAGCCTCAAGTTTTAACTCTCTATCTCAAGGGCAGATTGCAACTGATAGTTTTAGTTATGCGATCGCAGACAGTAAAGGTTTAGAATCGACTGCGATCGTTAACGTCACCGTCACTGGTGTTAATGATGCCCCCACACTGGTGCAACCGATTGACGACCAAATCATCTCTACCAACAAACCGTTTTCCTTCAATGTCAGTGATAAATTTGCTGACATCGATCAAGCTGACAGCCTCAGCTACAGTGCTACGGGTTTACCCACAGGCTCTAGTATCGTTGCAAACACAGGTTTAATATCCGGCACTATTTCCCAAGTCGGAATTTTTGCAGTTACAGTTACCGCGAATGATGGCAAAGGTGGCAAAGTTAGCGATAGCTTTGACCTGACCGTTGCCAATAATAAAGCGACAACTGGCAATGATATTATCTTTGTCAGTGAACTTACAGGTTTAAACCAATACATAGTCAATGCCCTAGCTGGGAGCGATCGCATCATCGGCACTAATACCAGTGAGTTAATCGACGGTGGAACAGGCAATGATTACATAGATGGTAAAGGTGGTATCGACATCCTCCTTGGGGGTGATGGCAACGACACAATCTTTGGTGGACTTGGCAGTGACATGATTTCTGGCGGGAATGGTAGCGATCGGCTAACTGGTTGGGGAGGCGGCACAAATGAAATTGACCTCCTCAACGGCGATCAAGGTGCAGATACCTACATCTTGGGTGATGCCACTTCAGTTTTCTATGCCAATTCCGGCAAAGGTGACTATGGCGATATTGTCAACTTTCAAACAAGCGATCGCATTCAACTTAAGGGAGTTGCGACCAATTACTCATTAGGATCAGCATCAGCGGTATCTCTTGATAAATCTGCCGTGGGCATCTTCACCAACAATGGTGCGGAATTGATCGCTGTTATAGAAAACGGGTTAAACCGCAACACCAATTTGGCAACAGATACTCGTTTCGTCTTTATTTAACACATCGTTTTTCTCACTCAGAGATACAGAGAAAGAATTTGAAATCAAGACCATTGCAACAAACAAATCTCTCTCAAACTCTCATTTCTCTGCGCCCTCTGCGTCTTGGCGGTTCGTTATTCCTAATTCCTCCATAAGCCCAATTTTCCAAAACACTCTAACATCTTGAACAACTTATGGTTATAACAAACACAATTCGCTTTTCTCAGTTCAATGCTTCCTTAAATCGCAACGCAGAAGGAGACTTAGTAACCGATCTCTCCACCTCCGATAATCCCCAAGCAAAGGCAGTTGCAGAAATCATCCAACGTAATAACCCAGACGTACTCCTGATTAATGAATTTGATTATTCCCCAGAAGCAGTTCAACTATTCAAACAAAATTACCTTGCAGTTAGCCAGAATGGTGCAACTCCCGTTGACTACCCCTACTTTTATATCGCCCCTTCCAACACGGGTATTGCCTCTGGCTATGACTTAAACAACAACGGCACAGCAGTTACAACCCCAGGCGCAGCCGGATATGGTGATGATGCCTTTGGATTCGGTAATTTTTCTGGTCAATATGGGATGTTGTTGCTGTCCAAATATCCCATTGACACCGCCAACGTCCCCACCTTCCAAAACTTTCTTTGGAAGGATATGCCCAATGCTTTGCTTCCCGACGATCCGACAACACCAGAACCAAATGATTGGTATTCTGAGGATGAATTAGCAGTTTTACGCCTTTCCTCCAAAAGTCACTGGGATGTACCCATCGAAGTAAACGGCGAGACAATTCACGTCCTCGCTAGCCACCCGACACCACCAACCTTTGACGGGCCAGAAGACCGCAACGGCAAACGCAACCATGATGAAATCCGCTTTTGGGCAGATTACATAACCCCTGGTAAAGGCGATTACATCTATGATGATGCAGGTAAAACGGGCGGTATTTCTGCTGGTTCAGACTTTGTAATTATGGGCGATCAAAATGCTGACCCCGTAGATGGTGATAGTTATGACAATGCTATCCGGCAACTGTTGCAAAATCCCAATATTAATACTAATGTTATCCCTACCAGTCTTGGCGGCCCCCAGCAAGCAGACTTACAAGGTGGTGCAAACGCTAACCAAAAAGGTAATCCTAGCTTTGACACCGCAGACTTTGCCGATACCACTCCGGGAAACCTGCGAACAGATTACGTGCTACCCTCTGCTGATCTGCAAATTGCCAACTCAGCAGTATTTTGGCCGCTGAATACTGACCCAACATTCTCCCCAGTCGGTACTTATCCCTTCCCCAGTTCTGACCATCGCTTAGTATTCGCAGATGTGCAAACTAAGCCAACTGAAGCGGGTAAAACTATTCCTAATATTGAATTTGAGGAACAGACTACTTTTGCTACTGGCTTTATTCCTAGTGGCGCTGCGGGAAGCGTGAATGCTGTACAAACTCCATTGGGTGGATTGTCTGGCGTTACCTACGACGCAGTTAATAACCGTTACTACGCTATTTCAGACGATCGCTCTCAAGTTGCCCCAGCCCGTTTTTATACCTTCAATACTGTTGATGGGGTAACTTTTACCAATGTCACCACCCTAAAAGATACCAACGGCAACTTTTTTGCAACCAACAGCCTTGACCCCGAAGGTATTGCTTTAACCAATAAGGGGACGGTCTTTATCTCTTCTGAAGGTGAAGTTAATCTTGGTGCAGGTCGTGTTAGCAATCCCTTTATTAAAGAGTTTTCGTTAACTACAGGCGAAGAAGTGCGATCGCTATTAGTCCCCAGCAAATTCTTACCAGTAGTTGCAGATACCAATAATGATGGTGTTGTAAATACTGGAGATACGCAGACATTAGGTGTATACAATAACCTAGCATTTGAAAGCCTGACAATCACACCCGACCAAAAAACCTTATTTACCGCCACTGAAAACGCCCTATCCCAAGATGGATTAAGGGCTTCACTTACCAGTGGTAGCCCTTCCCGAATTCTGCAATACAATCTGGTTACTGGACAACCAGAAAAAGAATACCTCTACATTACCGATGCGATTCCCGAAGCACCAAACCCTAGTACAGGTTCTGCTGATAATGGTTTGGCGGATTTACTAGCAATAGATAATCGTGGTACTTTCCTCGCGTTAGAACGTTCCTTTGCTCAAGGTGTAGGTAACACCATCAAAATTTACGAAGTTTCTTTGCAAGGTGCAACAGACATCAGTTTCTACGATTCTCTGAATAATTTGAGTGCTGAACAACTAGCAGCGATTAAACCCGCCCAAAAGCGTCTGCTGTTGAATTTAAACGATCTGAATTTGCGCACTGATGCAAATCATCCGATTACAGGAGTGGATAATATAGAAGGTCTTGCCTTCGGCCCCAAATTAGCAGATGGTCGTCAGTCCATTGTGCTGGTGAGTGATAACAACTTTGGTAGCACTCAATTTACTCAAATCCTCACCTTGGATGCAGATTTAGTTCCCACTGCTGCACCTACAGTAGAAACCCGTCCTGATTTACTTGATGATCCGGCACTTCCCACATCTCAACGGGCTGATGCTGACGATCCTGCCATTTATGTTAATGCCACCAATGCTGCTGATAGTCTAGTCTTGACTTCAGTCAAAAATGCTGGATTGCGGGTTTATGATTTGTCTGGTAATTTGTTGCAGACAGTTAATCCCGGTGGTATTCGCTACAACAATATTGATTTGCAATACGGTTTCAAATTAGGCAATCAATCTATTGATATTGCTGTTGCTAGCGATCGCGGTAATGATAAACTAGCAATCTTCAAAATTAACCCAAACCCTGGCGCTGACGGCAATTATCTCGAAGATATCACCGACAGCAATATTGGCACTATCTTCCAAACCTCACCTTTTGAACCTCCCTATTCCACATCAACTCGCAGTTCTTACGGACTAACTTTATACCGTAGTCCTGTAACTAATGATTACTATGTCTTTACCAGTCGTCGCCAAACTGGAGACATAGCCCAATTCAAACTAATTGACAAAGGTAACGGCAAAATTGGAGCGGAGCTGGTGCGGGAATTCACCATCCCCTCACCCACAGCAGCAGACCGTTCTCCCCAAACAGAGGGTATGGTCGTTGACCAAGAAACCGGCTTTCTCTACATCGCCCAAGAAGATGTAGGCATTTGGAAATTCAATGCAGAACAAAATGGTAGCACAACAGGTAAGCTGATCGATCGCGTTCGGTTTGAAGGCGGTTCTCACCTCACCGATGATGCAGAAGGGTTGACCATATACTACGGCAAAAACGGCACAGGTTATCTGCTAGCATCCAGCCAAGGTGATAGCACCTTTGTTGCTTACACCCGTGAAGGTAACAACGAATACGTGGGTAACTTTGCCATTGGTAACAATGGGTCAATTGACAGCGTACAAGAGTCAGACGGCGCAGATGTGATTAACGTGCCACTAGGGTCTAACTTCCCATTTGGTTTATTTGTTACTCAAGATGGTTCCAATGAACCTGCAAAGACAATCGATGGTGAAAACGTCAGTTCTAACTTCAAACTTGTGCCTTGGGAGAATATAGCCAACGCCTTCCCCAATTCTTTAAATATTGACACCACTAGTTACGATCCACGAAATCCCGTTGCTCAACCCAAGCTGACAATCTATGAATTTGAAAACCTACCCAAATTAGGTACAACCTCTGAAAATCAAGATATTTTCTTAGGTGGTTTTTCTGGGTTGTATTTCCAAGGGTTTGCAGCAAACGGCAACCTAAAATTTGTTACCCATACAGACCGTGGCCCCAATGGAGAACCTGATGGTGTCAAAAGACCATTTTTCTTACCCGACTTTCAGCCAGAAATAGTTAGCTTTGAACTCAACCGCACCACAGGCGAAATCAGCATTACCAAGAGAACTGGACTATTCCGCCAAGATGGGACAACTCCATTAACGGGATTGCCTAATTTGCAAGCTGGAGCAAATGGTACTGCTTATACTGATGAAATTGCCGTTGACTTAGACAACAATGTTTTAGCTAACGATCCTTTGGGTGCTGATTTAGAAGGAATTGTAATTGCCGAAAATGGAGACTACTGGATGGTAGACGAATACCGTCCGGCAATTTACCACTTTGATGTTAATGGTAAACTGCTTGAGCGCTTTATCCCTCAAGGAACTGCCGCCGCACCTAACCCAGACAAACCCACCGGAACTTATGGTACAGAAGTATTACCAAAAGTTTATGCCCAACGCCGCAATAACCGGGGATTTGAAGCTGTAGCTTTGGAAGGTAATAAATTATATGCCTTTATCCAAAGTCCAATTGATAATCCCGATGTTGGCAATGATGCCACTTCCAAAGCTTCTCTCAACCTGCGAATTCTAGAGTTTGATATTGTCAGCAAGGAAGTAACAGGAGAGTATTTATATCGTTTAGAAGGTTTACCAGGAACCGATAAGCTTGGCGATGCAGTTTCCTTGGGTAACGACAAATTTGCAGTAGTTGAACGAGACGACAACGGTACATCTGCTGGTAATAAACTAATTTACCAAATTGATTTAGCTGGGGCGACCAACATCAACAACCCCGCTAACTTTAACTTGCCAGAAGGTAAAACCATTGAACAACTTAACACTGCTGAGTTAGCTGCTGCTAATATTACTCCCGTCAGCAAGAGCCTAATCGCTAATGCTGCTGAGTTGGGTTATACCGGGGTAGAAAAATTAGAAGGTTTGGCACTGGTAGCACCAAACACTCTTGCTTTGATTAACGACAACGACTTCAACGTTACAGGTAATACGCCTACTGAGAAACTCGGAATTCTCGAACTACCCAATAACTTAACAACTGTAGAGCCTACTTTCCCCAACGGTTTTGGTTCTAGCAACAGCGATACTGTCAATCTTGAGTCAGGACAATTCTTTAGTGCAGGTGACGGAGCAGACTTTATCGAAGGTACTGAAGGTAACACAATCGAGGCTGGTAAGGGTGATGACACTGTGCTTACAGGGAGTGAATCTTCAGTATCAGGCAATGACGGTAAAGATCAAATATTTATTGGTCAAAATGGCCCAGCTAAAAATACCAGTGCTGATGGTGGCAATGGTGATGATGTTATTACCGTAGTGGAAGCCAGTGGTAGTAATAATTTGTTTGGGGCGGAAGGTGATGATACTCTCACAGTAATTGAAGGTTCTCGTCAATCATTATTCGGTGGCTCAGATAACGATACCCTTCGTAGTAGCGGTAGCAATAACCGTCTCTACGGTGGTTCTGGAGATGACAAAATTTTCTCTAACGTTAATGACTCCCTAAGTGGTGGCGATGGCGATGATGTGCTATTTGCAGGTCAACAGGGCAGTAATCGCCTCAGTGGTGGTACTGGTGCAGACCAATTCTTGATTGCTAACGCCAGTCTGCCAGCTAGCAAAAATATTGTTACTGATTTTACAATCGGCATTGATAAAATTGGGCTGGGTGGTATTGGCGTAACCCAGTTTAGTGCCATTACATTATTGCAACAGGGTAATGACACTCTAGTTAAAATCGGAAATACAGAGTTGGTTTCATTACTAGGAATTACCTCAACTAGCCTGACTGCAAATGACTTCGTTTTCTCTCCTAGCATTGTGGCTTAATTTGTTCTAGAACTAATGCCATACACGTAGTAGGGGTAATTCATGAATTACCCCTACCGAGAAATAAAGGGTTGGGCTATTTTTGGCGTAAGTTCAAGACGCGATGAATCGCGTCTCTACAAGTGGTCTATTTGTCGCATTGTTTTTTCAAATGCCAATACTCTTGGGTTAAGCATTGATTTCTTCTCTCTACGTCCTTCTCTAACGAGACGCTACGCGATGGCGTTCTTGGCGGTTCGATAAAAAATTGACTTTTGCAAAGAGTTTTAGCTTGAACCCAAGCGTATTGACTTATGCATCACTCTTCTTCAGATGTAAGCTAAAAGCACAGAAGAAAAGAGTTAACATCCTATGCAGCAGTCCACAAAAGGCAATAACCGGGATTTTTGGCGACAGCTTGCTACATTGGTTGCAATCCTTGGAGCATTTATTATCAACGTCGCATCAAATATTTTCCCACTCAATGGACTAAACATAGGGGAAATTTCCAATACCTTGTTTAAAAATGTCCTGATTATCCCTGCCAATTACGCCTTTGCCATTTGGGGACTAATTTACCTTGGTTTGTTTGCTTTTGGAGTATATCAAGCTTTACCTAACCAACGACATGAGCCTGATTTACGTAAAACAGATTATCTGTTAATAATTGCCTGTATTGCTCAAAGTATCTGGGTATATCTATTCTTGTCTAGACTTTTTGCTCTTTCTATAATTGCAATGCTCTTGATTTTGTTGCCCCTAATTGGTATTTATGTGCAGTTAGAAATTGGCAACAAGCGCGTAACTCGGCTGATGAAATGGTGTATTCACTTTCCAATCAGCATTTATCTAGGTTGGATTAGCGTGGCGACCATTGTCAACATAGCGTGTACCTTGTATTTTCAAGGGTGGAACGGTTGGGGGATTTCTCCTGTAATATGGACTCTAATCATGTTAACGATCGCAACAGCAATTGCAGCAACTCTTCTTATTCAGCGTCGAGACATGGCTTATACAGGAGTAATAATTTGGGCATTGGTAGCGATCGCACTCAAGCACTGGAATAGCCCTATACTCAGAAATGCGGCATTGATTTTAGCAATTATCCTGATTTTAACCGCTACAATTAACAGCTTACGCACCCAACAAGAACATACACCTTGAAGGTAGAGGTAATTCACAATTAGACTTTAGTCTAGAGCAATTCTATGTAGATATAACTATAAAATGTGATAAAAGATGCGTAGAAAAAAGATACAAGGGATTTGCTAAATTAATGTAGGAAGTGAGAGATGAGCGATCGCACTTTTCGGCGACACAACGCAGGTACATCAAATTTTACCAATCCATCCCTTGTCTCACCAACTACTCCCACATTGGCAAATCCAACACGGGGTTTTGCACCAACAAATACTCCACTCACAACAATCACCGAGGTAGCAGACGTTCAAGAAGCCCAGTCTGCTGATGAGCAATCATTAGAACCAGAAGCCATCAAAGAAAAACCTCTTGTTCACGACATAAGTCGCATATCCTTGCGTCGTCTACAGCCGCAACTGACAGTTAGCCAACCAGGAGATCGGTATGAGCAGGAAGCCGACTCGGTTGCCAACCAAATCATGCGGATGGCTAGACCTGAGCCAAATATAATAAATTTCGGTGGGATGAATTCACAAGATATAATGCAGCGAAAGTGTGCAGCTTGTGAGGAAGAAGTACAAACTAAGCCCGCTAATGATGGCAGCGTCCATACTGAGGCTAATATTGAGAGTCAATTGAATAGTAGTAAGGGTGGGGGAAGTCCGTTATCTGCTGAAATCCGAGACTTTATGGAACCTCGCTTTGGTAGTAAATTCGACAATGTGCGAGTACATACTGGCTCAAATGCCATCCAAATGAGTAGGTCATTAGGAGCGCAGGCATTTACTCATGGTAGCGATGTTTACTTTGGTGCAGGAAAATCACCAGGTAATAATGAGTTGACTGCCCATGAATTAACCCATGTAGTGCAACAAACAGGCGCAGTGCAGAAAAAAAGTGATGTTTCCCCAGCGCCAACTCATATTCAACGCGCACCAGACGCAATGCCTCCGAAAAAAGGCACAACTAAAATTGACAAAAAGAATACCACAATTACTGCCTCCGGGAAAAATATTACCGAAGCAATTACCAACTTAACATCACAAGGAAAGGGCGAAGCTGGTAGTGTTACTTGTGCCCCGGAAAAAGATGTCAAAACTTACCAAGCCGATGATAAATCTGATGAAATTGTCTACGAGGCAGACGTTTCAGTAACAGAAACCAAGGCAATGCCCGTCTGGACTGAACTTGACCAACAGTGCGAACCAGTTAAAAAAGAATGGGCAAGGTTTTATAGTGCTTTAGATACCCACGAAAATGGGCATATTAGTATTGATGAGAAAGCTTTTAAAGATTTACACAAAAAGTTGCTTGGTAAAAAGCCCTCAGAAGCCGACAAGATTTTTAACGATACTTATACCAAAGCGAATACTGATAATAGTACTTACGACACTACAACTAAGCACGGGCTGACTCAAGGCACAGGAGTAACGCCAGTACAGTGTGCCCCAGAAAAAGTTTCTCAAAATGAAGAAGAATCAAATGCACAGATAGAAGTTCAAACTAAACAGGTAGAAGCGAAAACGCTACAACGCCAACCCGCTAATGATTTTTTATCTAATAAAACAACTCTGCAAACAAAACTTAGCCCTACTCTCTCAATTACTTCACAACCCCACTCGACCATACAAGCACAACCGCAGACTAACAAAGTACAGATGAAATGTAGTGCTTGTGATGAAGAGGATAGCGTACAACGTAAGACACTTGCCCAGAACATCACCCCCCACAAAGACAACAAATCAATTCAAAAACTGGGTTGGAGCGATATCAAAGATGCAGCAGGAGCAGGAGCTAACTGGGTTGGAGATAAAGCCAGTGCAGGTGCTGAATGGGTTGGAGATAAAGCCAGTGATGTCGCTTCTATGGGCAAAGAAGCCTTTGCTGCCCTAGTTGCGAGAGTTGCCCCAGGTTTAGCTGATTTGATTCGCCAAGGGCCAATGGGGTTACTAGGTGAAAAAATTAAAGACGGTATTAAAACCTGGGTTTCTAGCATCACTGGAAATATCGATATTGCTAGTATAATTGCCCAATTGCAAGGTAGTTTTACAGGAGTCTTTGAAGGGATTCAGGGTGCTGTCAAAGGCGATCCAGCCTCTTGTAGTAATTTTGCCAATAGTTTAAAGGCGTTGCAAGACTTGGGACACGCCTTTATGGAAAATCCTGCCGTTAAACAAATCCAGGCGGTGTTTTCTCAAGTCAAAGGCGTTTTCCAAAAAGTTACCGATTTAGTAATCGCCCCAGCTTTTGATGCCTTGATGAGCGTTGCCGGGGGCGTATTTGATGTTGTTAAAGGGCTGGCAACCACAATCTGGGAATGGGGCGCTCCCGTTCGCAATACTCTAGGCGCTGCCTGGGATTGGGTGAAAGAACAACTCGGCATTGGTGGTGATGGCGAAGGTGGCGTGCTGGGATGGTTGAAGACTAAAGCTTCCCAGGTATGGGCAGAAATTAAAGGCCCACTCGCGCCAGTCCTTGGCCCTTTGAAGACTGTAGGCAGTGTCTTACTGGCTTTTTCACCAGTGGGTTCAATCTACCTCATCGTCAAATATGTTCCCCAGTTAGTTAAAGCAGTGGAGTGGTTATGGGCGCATAAAGACGATAAAGATATTGTCAAAAACGCTCATAAAGAAATGGGCGGTACAATTTTGCCGGAACTACTGAGTACTGTAGAAGGATTTAGCCAAACCATGCAATCTACAGTTAGCAGTTTGGTAAATCAGGCAGTTCAATTAAGTGAAGCAGTTTTAGAATTGCTAGGCTCAATTAGCGGCGTGCCATTATTAAGCATGGCACAAAGCCTAGTGCAGACAGTATCCAATGGTGTAAAAGAATTCATCACCTGGTGTCAAGAAGGATTCCAATCAGCCGCTAAGTCAGTCCAAGAATTCGCCAGCAAAATTGTCACGAAGATTAAACCATATATTGGCGTGCTAACTTCATTGGGATTAGCCATTGTCAATCCGCCAATGATTCCCGTCATCCTAGCGGGTTGGGCTTGGCAAGCTTTGGATGACTGCTACAAAGCCCCAATTATTAATTTCCTCCTAGATATTGTCATTGGTGCGCTTCAAGCTGCACCCACGTTGACCATGCTTGGCCCATTGTGGCCGATAGTTAAAACAGCAGTCATCGGCTTCCTCGAAGGAGTACGGAACCAAGATGACCAGAAGAAAATTGCGATCGCTAATCGGCTAGCTCAGATTATCAGTGGTGGTAGTCCAGGTTTCTTGATGGGATTTGTCAAAGGACTGCTTAAGGGAATTTGGGAGGGTGTAACCGATCCATTTAAGCTGATTTATTTAGCCATTGAAGGACTTGGAAGCTTAGTTTCTTGGTTTGAGAATGCAGCTAGCGATGCCTTAGAGCTTACCCCAGCGATCGCAGGAGCAACTGCCCAAGGCGCAACCCCAGAACAGAATGCAGAGCAACTACCCAATAACGAAAAAGCAGAGATGGGTAAGCGAGTGCAGCAAATGGCTGGAGACATACAACCATCTGTGGCTAAAGTGACAACGGGCTTTATGCCTGCGGTGCAAGAATTCTTTAGTGGCGGTGAGGGATTGACCTTTGCCGATCTGATGCACAAGCTAGGTGCAGCTTGGGCTGGAGTTCAAAACGCAATTCAAGGCGCAGCTAGTCAAATTGCTCAAAAAGTCTTTGACTTCATGCTTAAAGAAGGAGCAGAAGACGAGATTGGTGAAGGGGCGGGTTGGTTAACCGGAACGATCGCTTTCCAAGTGATTCTCGATTTCGTAACTGCTGGAACTTGGACACCTGTAAGTGCTGTTGGCAAAGCTTTACAAGGATTTGCTAAATTCCTTAATTTCCCGAACAAAGTGATGGAAGAAGCCTTTGTTCTATTGAAGAAATTGGGTGGTTTAGTTCTAGATGGCGTTAAGGGTATTGGTCAATTATTGGAGCGTGCAGGCGGTGCTATCAAGGAAGTGCTTGGTTCTTTAGGTGAAATTGGTCAAAAACTGATTACCTTTGCCGAGGAACTGTTAGGGCGTACTAGAGGGGCAGCTGGTGAAGCCGTAGAAAAAGGCGTTGGCAAAGCCACAGCCGAAACCGTCGAGAAGGGTGCAGAGAAAGTTGCAGTAGAAAGTGCAGAAAAAGCAACAGCAGAAACTGTTGAAACAGGCACAGAAAAAGCTGCTCAAGAAGCCGCCGAGAAAGATGCAAATAAAGCGGCTCAAGAAAGTGCCGAAAAAGATGCTGGCAATGCCGCAGAGGAAGCTGCCGAAAAGGATGCTAAAAAAGCAGCAGAATTACCAGCAGCGATCGCCGAAGCAAAATCAATTACAGAAGCAAATGATATTGTCAATACACCAGCACTCGTTCTAATTGGCATTCTGACTGCAACTGTCAAACCTCAATATTCATGGATCAAAGGCTTTGAAGCTCACGTAAAACAACCAGGTCATTACTCGATTCACATGATTGCTAGCGATCATGAAATCGATTCAGACTACACAACTCCAGAAGCAGCGGCCGTTGAAGCGTGGCGTGATAAACTAGAGAAAAAATCCACACCGAGTAACAGCGTCAGAGATAAATTTGAAATTACGCATACAGGACAAGATAACTTTCTTGTAAAAGGTAATGGAGAGAAAGTTTGGGTGGATGGGATTCGCCCATCAGATCAATTTTTACTAGATGCTAAATGTGTTGACAATTTAGCTCGCAGCCCATTTGTTCCAAACTCTAAATGCCCAGATTTCATTCGTAAAAACGCAGTTGCACAAGTTGAAGATGAGTTCCGGCGCTATGCTGCTGTAATTGCTGATTCTTCTACCCCAGTAAAAGGACTTGAGGTTATTGTTAGCGATAAGGCAGCACAACCTTTCTTTGAAGATTTATTAAAAAAATATAATATACCAGGACGTGTGGTTATTCCATAATAATATTAACGAGAAAGTAATTAATGAGCAGCTACTATATATCTCCACCAGAAACAACCAATTGGCAAATTACGCCAGATATTCTTGCTAAGGAATTGAAAGGTCAGTGGAATAGTGCAAAAATTGAAACAATTGATAGCGTCCAAAGTATCCATTCACTTGCTTGGATACTCCAGATTGACAGATGGCGCTTAGATGGAACCCTTACAAAAGAAGGTAATGTAGTCCATCTTGATGGTGACGTTCATGCTTGTGCGAGATTTGCTATTTGGTTCCGAACAAAAGTTCCTATTGAGCAAGAACTTATTTTTTATGATGAGGGTTACTCTTCAGATGTTGTGATTGAATCAGAAACTATCGAGAGCGATCTTGTTCAACCATTTATAACTTCTTGATACTTAAAGCAAAATCAGCCAAGTTTTACGTAAGAACTATTCTGAAAAATAATGGCAATCAAGATAAAACACTATGGGTTGGATAAAAAACTAACGCTACGCGATCGCACCATCTCCCCTTTCCCCATCCACGCGCAAACTCTAACTGTCACAAAACTGGAAGACGAGGTGATTGAATGTCGTCTCACCTTTCAAAGTAATCTAGAATTTCACCAACGCATTGAAACTGAAGCCTTATTCAACCTCAAACCAGAAATCCGTATTCCCCTTTCAAGTGAAGATTTTGCACCTGAAGCAGATATCCAAATTGAAGTTAGTTTACAGCCAGATTTTCTCCCAAATTTTAAAGAACATCTTGCTAATGTAGACAATATATCTATTAATTTACTCAAGTTAAACCAACAACCTGATAATCTCCTATTTGATACAGAAAATTGGCTGTTATTATCAGCTATGCAACTGGAAACATCTACACGAGTTGGCTATCGTACCTTATGGGATTATCTCAGCCCAGCTACTCTTGCCCAAGCTGCCATATCTGGGAAACCTGATCATATTTCCGATGCACTGGGAACTTTTTTCAAAGAATGGACGCAGAATAACTTGTCTACTGTGACTGAAAAAGCCACTGCTGAACTTTTTGATGGAATTGCTCATTTTTTCAAAGGTTTCGCTGATTTCAATCTTGATGAATTAAAGAAAATCTTTAATGATATCGATCGGCAAGTTGCAAAAAATGATAAACCCCCTGCAATTGACAGAACAATTCTTGAGGAAATGCTCAAGTTTTTTACTGAAGATGACTGGAACTTTACTAAATTGCAAGGGGAATCTGTCTTACAACTCCCATTTCAAGGTAAAAATGGCAGATGGAACTGTTATGCCAAAGCTAGAGAAGAAAATAAGCAATTTGTCTTTTACTCACTTTGCCCCATCACTGTACCGGAAAGTAAAAGACAAGCTGTTGCTGAATTCCTCACTCGTGCCAATTACGGTTTGATGATTGGCAACTTTGAACTCGATTTTAGCGATGGTGAGATTCGCTACAAAACTAGTATTGATATTGTAGGCGATCGCCTCACTTTTACTTTAATCAAAAATTTAGTTTACGCTAACGTCACCATGATGGACGAATACCTACCAGGGATTATATTTGTAATTAATGGCGATGTTTCACCCGAAGAAGCAATTAATAAAATAGAATCCATTATATAGGTGTCGTGTTACAGAAAGTGTTACCAAGGGCAAAGTAATAAATAAAGTACCAAATTTTATTGAAGAGTTGGAAATGTATTCACTTGGATTATACTTCAATAAATGAAAAAGGTTAAATACAGACAATTTTTGCTCTTTGGTTCCGACTAAAATTCAATTTTAAACTTTTTTAACAATGGTAAGCGATCGCTAACAGATAAAAACTATAAAATATTAACAAATAATTTAATAGTCAAAGTAATAAAATTGAGTTTATTAAATTTTTAATTGTTTTTATCAGCTTTCATAAATATTACAAATATTACTTTTTTCCTCGAAAGAATTTTAATCGTTTCTTCGGTTTAGCTTATTCTTCCCTTAATCTTTTAATGAAAACATCTTTAGTGCTAGTTAAGTTCTCTCATAACTACTACCAACAGATTTAAGTTCTGAATCTCGTTCTTCCACATTCATTACTCACTAATATCAAGTCCGGGTAATTAGTTATGATTCTCACACTCATTACACTCCATACACTAGTAGATTCGCTAACACTGTGAAATTCCATCATCATTTCTCAAGCTTTCAACAACTCTGAGAAAATGCATTTTTTGGAATTGTATTCTCTGTGTTAATGAAGGAATCGGACTTAACGGACTTGCCCAACTGTAAAGGACTTACGCAAAAATTTAGCCGAAGCCCTGATTTTGAGGTAGGGACAATTCGTGTAAATGCAAAGCGGTTTACCGCAGGGTATTAGCCCTACCGCGTCTAGTTTTGTAATTCTGAAATTTCCCCGTAATTCCGGTTTCTAGCATGAGAACACGATCTACTTTTCTCGCAAGTAAGTAATGAAATGAGAGGACTTGAATACCTTGTGGTGCAGTTAAATACCCAATACCCAAATAACATTCTAAGATTATGGCAATTGAGTTAGTCGGCTTTGCCTCTTTACCTGCTGATACCTATGATGATGGATCAATTTCTGGTAAGGAAATTTCAGCTAATGGCAGAACTGGGCCTTTTCCAGGACAACCAATACAGGGATTTAGTGGCGTACAATTTGGTAACAATAACTCTTTGTACTTCTTGTCAGATAATGGCTACGGTAGCAAAGATAATAGTGATGACTTTCTATTGCGTATCCATCGAGTAGACCCAAATTTTAAGGGGACGGAAAATGGAGATGGTAGTGTTAAAGTTTTAGACTACATTCAACTATCCGATCCTAATAACAAGATCCCTTTCCAAATAGTTAATGAAGGAACTAGCGATAGATTACTGACTGGTGCAGACTTAGATGTAGAATCATTTGTCTTTGATAAAGACGGGACAATCTGGATTGGAGACGAGTTTGGCCCTTACCTGCTGCATTTTGATGCCACTGGTAAGTTATTAGAGGCTCCCATCTCTACACCTGACCGATTCAAAACCTTAGATGGAGAAGCACCTAAAGTCATTGGTCACAGAGGTGCAAGTGGCTATCGTCCAGAACACACCTTAGAGTCTTATAAACAAGCCATTGAGCGAGGCGCTGACTTTATTGAGCCTGACTTAGTAGTTACAAAAGATGGTGTGCTAATTGCTCGCCACGAGCCTGCTTTAGCAGTTTTGAATGCTGATGGTACTGTTAATTTCAGCAATACAACTACAGATGTTTACAAACATCCAGAGTTTGCCGATCGCCTCAAAACAGTAAGCTTAGATGGAAACACAATTACAGGTTGGTTTGCTGAAGACTTCACCTTAGCTGAAATCAAAACTTTACGCGCCGAAGAACGTCTACCTTTCCGAGATCATTCCTTTGACGATCAATTTGAAATTCCTACCCTCACAGAAATCATCGATTTAGTTAAACAAGTAGAAGCCGACACAGGTAAAAAGATTGGCATTTATCCTGAAACTAAGCATCCGACCTATTCAGCCAGTGAAGCCACTTATGTAGGCACTACCGAAAAAATAAACAGAAACACCAGTCAGTTATTGATTGATACGCTCAAAGCAAATAACTTTACTGACCCCAATCGCATCTTCATCCAATCTTTTGAAGTGGGCAACCTCAAAGAACTGCATGATACCATCATGCCTGCGGCAGGGGTAGATATCCCATTAGTTCAATTGCTAGATGCCGGTGACATTGATATCAATGGCAAGATTATCGAAAGTCAGCCTTATGATTTGAAAGTCAGTGGTGACACTCGCACCTACGGCGACTTGCGAACACCAGAAGGCTTAGCTGAAGTTGCCACCTATGCTGATGGCATTGGCCCTTGGAAGCGGATGATTGTTAGCGTCAAAGGTACTGATGCTAATGGTGATGGCAAAGCCGATGATGTGAATGGGGATGGAGCAGTCAATGATGCTGATAAGACAACATTACCTCCCTCTACCTTAATTCAAGACGCTCACAACGCTGGTTTACAGGTTCACCCCTATACCTTCCGTGCAGAAGATCAGTATTTAGCAGCAGATTATAAAGGCAAGCTAGAGCTAGAAATTCAGCAGTTCTATCAATTAGGTGTAGACGCACTCTTCTCAGATTTCCCTGATATTGCGGATAAAGTACGCGATCGCCTTAGAGACGATCCTCAGTATAATGTAGTGCGATCGCCACAAAATCCTGATGTCCTCTCAGGAGACGCTTTTGCTAACCTGGGTAGCTCTAAAGGTTTTGAAGGTGGAGCAATCAACGCCAGTAAAACCAAACTCTACATGCTACTAGAGGGTACAGTTCAAGGCGATGCGGCTGGTGCTTTGCGGATTAATGAATTTGACCTTGCTAGCCACGATTACACTGATAGAAAACTTTACTACAAGCTAGACAATCCTTCAAATTCCATCGGCGATCTTGCAGTTATTAATGATAATGAATACCTGGTCATTGAGCGGGATAATAATCAAGGAGCTTCCGCTAAATTCAAGAAGATTTTCAAAATAGACCTGTCGAAAACAGATGCTAATGGCTATGTAGTCAAAGAACAAGTTGCGGACTTATTAAATATTCAAGACCCTAACGACCTCAATGGGGATGGCAAAACCACCTTTGATTTCCCATTCCAAACCATTGAAAACGTTTTAGTTGTTGATAAGAATACTATTTTGGTAGCTAATGACAACAATTATCCGTTCTCAACAGGTCGTCCTGGGAATGATCCTCAAAATCCAGTTATCGACAACAACGAAATCATTCTCCTGAAGTTGGATAAGTCCCTTAACCTTGCTCCTGGTTTAGGTCAACCCCAAGCTGAAGAAATTAACTTTGGCTCCACTACCAGCGATGATATTACAGTTCAGCCAGATCAAACCTTATTCACAGGTGACGGAGCAGATTTTGTAGAAGCTAGTACAGGTAACACAATCCAAACTGGCAACGGCGATGACACGGTGCTTGTAGGAAGTAACTCATCAGTGTCCACAGGAGACGGTAACGATCAAGTCTTAATTGGTGTAAATAGCCCTGCTAACAACACTACTGCTAATGGTGGTGCTGGTGATGACGAAGTTACTGTAGTTGAAGCCAGTGGTAGCAATAATTTGTTCGGAGGTGCAGGTGCTGATACTCTGACAGTCGTTGAAGGTTCGCGTCAATTATCCTTCGGTGGTTCAGGTAACGATACCCTCAAGAGTAATGGCAGCAATAACCGTCTCTATGGTGGTTCTGGAGATGACAAACTCTTCTCCAGCGTCAATGACTCTCTATTTGGTGGCGATGGTGATGATGTGCTATTTGCTGGTCAACAGGGTAGTAATCGCCTGACTGGTGGTGCTGGTGCTGACCAGTTCTGGATTGCCAATGCTAGCCTACCGACAAGCAAGAATATTGTTAGCGACTTCACAGTTGGCATTGATAAAATCGGGCTTGGTGGTATTGGCGTGACTCAATTTAGTGCTTTAACGCTGTTGCAACAAGGTAATGATACTTTGGTGAAAACTGGAAATACTGAGTTGGTTTCATTATTGGGAATTACATCAACTAGCCTTACAGCAAATGATTTTGTTTTCTCTGCTAGTGTGGTTTAGCTCAAAATTCGAAATTAGTTAACTAACTAATGCGGGGGAGCAATACTCCCTCGTTTTTAGCAACAGAAATAGTAAGAAAAAAGAGGATTTTTTAGAAGTTATATTACCTACTTAAGTAAAAATCAGTAATAATTTTTATACCTAAATTACAGAGATTTCTATCAGTATTAGAATTATAACTTACGCAAAAGACACGTATTAGGAGCAATAACTTGCGGAAAGCCGCTTTGTATATACATGAATTTACACTACTATAAAATCAAACTTTGGGCTATTTTTTCTATAAGTCCATAATATAATCATTGATTAAATTCAAATAATATTTTAGGGAAATTAAATAACCTTATCCCGATTCTATATCTAAGTTATATAGGAATCATATTTGATTTTTAAACGAAATTAGATATTGTAGAGTGTGTTAGAACGGAGTTCGTAACGCACTATTATCAAAGGTTTGATGCGTTACGCTGTCGCTAACACATCCTACAGATATTTTCAGAAATCAAACCGGATTCCTATATTAACTATTACTAAGCGTAAATGCTGAAAAAATCAACTTTGCATCGTAACTTTGAGGGTATGTTTTGCTAGGATATCGTCTTCAATTTAATAGTAGCTAAAATCGTAAATTTACTGAAGGCAAATGCTGAGTTCATCTCATATATTAGGGCGAGCAAATAGTAAGCATTTACTTAAGTAGAATTATGGCAAATAAAATTCTGAATTTCGTAGAAGTTCAAAAAAATGGCATAAATGGTGTCGATGGACTTGATGGTAGCTTCTCTACTACCATCAGCCCTGACGGAAAATTCCTCTATGCGTCTGGCTATGATGACTCGGCTGTAGCGGTATTTGAACGCAATCTACAAACAGGTAAATTGAGTCTTGTAGAAGTTCAAAAAGATAATACGGATGGTGTTGATGGGCTTGCTAATCCTGAAGACCTCACTATCAGTCCCGACGGCAAATTCCTCTATATCCCTGGATATGGAGACTCGGCTGTAGCGGTGTTTGAGCGTAATCTCCAAACAGGTAAATTGAGTTTTGTAGAAGTTAAAAAAGATGATACAGATGGTGTCGATGGACTTGGTGGTGTTGCTGCTGTAACTATCAGCCCCGACGGTAAATTCCTCTATACTAGTGCATCTGATGACTCAGCAGTAGCGGTGTTTGAGCGCAATCTCCAAACAGGTAAATTGAGTTTTGTAGAAGTTAAAAAAGATGATACAGATGGTGTTGATGGGCTTGGTGGTAGCTTCTTTACCGCTATCAGCCCCGACGGTAAATTCCTCTATACTAGTGCATCTGATGATTCAGCAGTAGCGGTGTTTGAACGCAATCTACAAACAGGTAAATTGAGTTTTGTAGAAGTTAAAAAAGATGATACAGATGGTGTCGATGGACTTGCTAAAGTCTCTTCTGTAACTCTCAGCCCCGACGGTAAATTTCTTTATGCTGCTGGATTCGGGGACTTAGCGGTAGCGGTATTTGAGCGCAATCTCCAAACAGGTAAATTGAGTTTTGTAGAAGTTCAAAAAGATGATACAGATGGTATCGATGGACTTTCTGGTGTCACTCATCTAACTGTCAGCCGTGACGGTAAATACCTCTACGCATCTGGATTAGGGGACTCAGCAGTGGCGGTGTTTGAGCGCAATTTACAAACAGGTAAATTGGATTTTGTAGAAGTTCAAAAAGATGATACGGATGGTGTCGATGGACTTGCTGGTGCTAGTTATGTAACTCTCAGCCCCGACGGAAAATACCTCTATGCATCCGGTTCTGATGACTCGGCAGTAGCGGTGTTTAGCGTGCCTTTCAACCATGCACCAGAGGTAACAAATGAAATCCTTGACCAAGAAGCCACTGAAGATAGCGTCTTCAACTTCACCGTCCCAGTTGATACCTTCAGCGATGAGGATGTTGAAGATATCCTGACTTACACTGCAACTCTAGAAAATGATGATTTACTACCCACTTGGTTGAACTTCGATCCTACTACACTTACCTTTAGTGGTACTCCTAAAAATAAAGATGTAGGTAGTTTGAATATCAAAGTCACCGCTAAAGATATTGCTGGAGATGAAGCCAGTGATGTTTTTAAACTCGCGGTTGCTGATACGACTACTAGTATCCAATCGATTACTCTCTTCACACTCATTACAGGTGATATCTTTAGTGTTAAAACTAAGCTGAACAAAAAAGGTGATAAAGGAAAACTCTCAATCAAGATTAAAACCAATACCTCTTTACAGGTGAATGAACTGTGTGTATTTGCTGTTGATGATGAAGAAGGTAAAATTAACGGCATAGCCCCTGGTGCAGAGGGTTATACCAAACTGGCTCTACAGCGTTCAAAGGTAATTTTATCCTCCATTGCCAAGCGGCCCAAGGGTTTTAAAAACGACGACTTAAAAAATATTTTAGAATTCGAGTCTGGTACGAAACTTAGATTTTATCTGGTATCTAATAGTACTACTCAGGCTGTACTGTCTGGACAAACTTCTTTATCAACTGTTGTTTTTTCCTCAGCTACAAATAACAACACAGGAGAAGAAGGGTTTTCTCTCAACTTCCAGGATTTTGTTGTGACGCTTCAAGCAACAGAAGAAAAGGTATCTTTAGGTACTGGTTTGCAAGGTAAATCTCAAGGTGAACTGATTGATTTACGAAGTGTGACACAATTAGTAACAGCTGAGTTTGTAGTCAACAGAGAAGCGTCTTACAACAACTTTGTCGGTTTCTATCAAATAGCTGATGAAAATGGTGGTATTGATACTAATGGTGATGGCAAAGCAGATATTCTCGTTGGGCAAGCTGGTTATGCTGAAGCTGCTGTGCGTGGGCGTGTTGGAAGTATTGATTTAATGGTAGACAATCAAGGTACAGCAAATTACACTGGCAGTTTTGGGGCTGATTCTCTGTTTGCACCATTTATTATTGTGAATGGTAAACCCGATGCTATTGTCAATGGCCATGGCAGGAAAAATGGCCATGGCAATAAAAATGTTTACTTCTCATTTTTGGGTGCTAACTCAGATAAAGTAGATCACATCCGACTGTTGGGAAATAACACCTTTGGTTTTGAGGATCTACCGAATAGTGGTGACAAAGATTATAACGATGTAATTGTGCAGGTAAAATTGACTGTCAATGCTGTTTCCTAATATCAAATGACTTATTAAAACTAAATGAACTCGTCCCGCTTCTAGGTAAGCCTATTTGGTTTCGAGCAATCAAATAGATTCGATTTTAATGAAACGAGTGAATTTATTGAGGTAGGGTAGCACAGTTGTGTTACCCTACTCATTTTTTTGATTTTTGAAAAAATTCTGTACGACAAAAAGAGTCTTCTTTACCCTTTCCTTTTCTCTACCCGATGCTATTCTCGATCGCAATGCCAATCACAATCCGCAGGTTTACTTTGTATTCTGGGTGCTATAGCAAAGGACTGGGGACTGGGTGAAAAGTCTTTTTGCGTCTAAGTTTCATCATCGGTTGATGTCCTAACCACCAAGGCTTGTGCCAACGCCAGTTGCTACAACGGATAGTGCCGAAAGCAAGCAACGAGCATCTGACTCGTTTGCCGCCGACGCTATCGAGCGTTGGGAACCTCCCTTTCGGGTGACGCTCGTTCGCCTTTGGTGTGCCGTAGGCAAGACTCGCTTGCCGCCGACGCTAATACCAGTCGCCTACGGTGAGAAATCCACCTACTGGACTGACACAGCTAAAATGTTGCATTAGAACTAACAGATTCCTCCTCCTCAAAAACTGGATAAAGATGTTGCAGT
>NZ_JAVRCP020000029.1:0-73310 GCF_034530675.2 Nostoc sp. DedVER02 | reverse complement strand
TTCTGAAATCTCGATTTGGAATGGACGACTCATAACAAAATTACTAAATGCACCCATCTATAAGTTTGACGTAGTTTAGCGCATCTTCATACAGAATTGGTATTAGAGGTAGTTTGCCGAACTAAAACTAGAGAAAAGCGGTTGATTGCTTTTTCTTGTTCAGTAATTCCCAAACAAATACAAGGATTAGAAGATATTGTCTACATTGGTCGAGATATTACTGCTCGACAGCATCGAGAACAGCGTACAAGTGCCCAATATAGTATCACTCGAATCTTATCAGAATCCCAAAGCGTAAAGCAGGCAATTCCGCAAATTTTGCAGTCGATTTGTCAAAATTTGGGATGGGATTTAGGGGAACTTTGGACACCAAGCCAATATATTGGTACTTCCGTACAGGAACACAGCATCAATGCAGTACTAAGGTGTGTAGAAATTTGGTCAAGTCGAGTAATTTCGGTGCGAGAGTTTAAAGCAATTACCTGGCAAACTACCTATACACCTGGTACACCTGGTATTGGCTTACCTGGTCGAGTTTGGATTAGACGTTTGCCCTTGTGGATTCAGGATATCACAGAAGATGGAGACACAAAGCGATCGCAACCTGCGGCTGAAGCTGGATTGCACACAGCTTTTGGTTTCCCTATTTTAGACGATAGTGAAATTTTAGGAGTGATGGTTTTTTTAAGTCGGGATATACAACCAAAAGATAAAGACTTATTGCAAATGATGGGTTCTATTGGTAGTCAAATTGCCCAGTTTATCAAACGCAAACAAGCAGAAGATGCTTTGATAGAAAGCGAAGAACGATATCGGGATTTATTTGAAAATGCTAACGACCTAATTCAATCTATCAATGCATCTGGTCGTTTTTTATATGTCAATCGTGCATGGCGGGAAGCTTTGGGATATAGCGAAGCTGAAATTGCGAATATGACTATTTTTGATATTATACATCCAGACTTTAAACAAGACTGTTTACAAAGGTTTTATTGCGTGCTGTCAGGAGAAAAATTCGATCGAGTAAAAGCCGCATTTATTACTAAAGATGGTAAAACAATCTTTTTAGAAGGTAATATTAACTGTAAATTTGTCGAAGGTCATCCAGTTGCGATTCGTGGTATATTTCGCAATGTCACCCAGCGACTAGCAGCAGAAGAAGCGCTGCGCCATCAGCAGGAAGAAACCGAACGTTTATTGCTGAATATTTTGCCAACCGCAATTTCCAAGGAACTGAAAAAAGAACCAGCTAAGATTGCCGAAGACTTTGTTAATGTCACAGTTTTATTTGCAGATATTGTTGGCTTTACCGAAATTGTTGCCTCTAAGAGTGCAATGCAAGTGGTAAATTTACTAAACTCGATTTTCTCAACTTTCGATCGCCTCACCGAACGATATGGTTTAGAGAGAATCAAAACAGACGATGCTTATATGATAGTTGGTGGCTTACCCACACACTGCTCAAATCATGCTCAAGCGATCGCTAAAATGGCACTACAGATGCAAACTGCGATCGCTCTATTTAATACTGAAAATAACCAAAACTTCAATATCCGTATCGGCATTCATAGCGGTTCTGTAGTGGCGAGAGTAATTGACCTCAACAAATTTACTTACGATCTTTGGGGAGACACGATAAACATCGCTAGCTGCATACAATCTCAAGGGATTGTTGGTAAAATCCAGGTTACAGAAGATATTTATAAGTTTTTGTGTGATGAATTTTTATTTGAAAAGCGTGGCGAAATTGAAGTTAAAGGTAAAGGAAAAATGACAACTTATTTTTTGATTGGACAAAAGAGATGATGGGAATAAGGTATTGGGAATGGGGCATTGGGAATGGGGCTATCAGTTATTTCTCCTCTGCTCCTCTGCCCCCTGCCCCCTGCTCCTCTGCCCCCTGCCCCCTGCCTAATTAGCGTTCGGAATCAGCCGACCGCAGGGATAGGTCGCTGTTTGCTGTGAAGCACTTTCAGCCACTGCTGTGGGAATCTGATCGGATGGTTGGTTTTTGGCTGCTAGATAGTCTTTTTGCAGTTTATCCAAAATAGCTTCTCGCCTGTCATACACTCGCTTCAGGGGGCGTGGCTGGCACTTATTCAAGACGTATGCTGTTACCAATGGTAGAGCGATCGTGCTATCGGTATAACAAACAATTGTGTTAGGTAACTCTTCTGGGTCAATCTTACCCCAACTAACAGCTTCCGATGGGGTTGCTCCAGACAAACCGCCTGTATCTGGACGTGCATCGGTAAACTGAATAAAGTAATCGTGTCCTCGTTCTTCTAGCCCTAATACTTCGTGAAGTTGCGGTTGAGTTTGGAGTAAAAAGTTCTTAGGACTACCGCCACCGAGAATTACCGCCGCACTTTTCCCACCTGACTCACGGGCATTATATGCGATCGCAGCCGTTTCATTGACATCAATTGATGGATCTATCACCAACTGCGAACCTTCCAAAGCCAAAGCTGCCACGTTCATCCCAATAGAGCTATCTCCTGGAGAAGAGGTATATATAGGCACGCCATACTCATAAGCTGTAGCCAGCAAGCAGGAATTCTGCACACCCAACTGTTTTTCTACTTCTCGAACATACTTACCCAGTAAATGGTGAAACTCAGCAGTTCCCATCCGCTTCTGAAACGCTTCCCCTTGCAAAATCTTGCGGATGAAGGCATCAGTTTCTAGTAGCACATCGTAACCAAAGATGATGTCATAAATGCGAATAGTCCCTTCCTGGCGCAGCTTCACATCATCCAAAAACGGATTACCAGCAAAAAGTTCAAAACCCAAACCATAGTGCATATCGTGGTAAAGATTTGCACCAGTACTAATCATCCAGTCAATAAAACCGTTGCGAATTAAGGGTGCAAGCGCTGAAACCCCAAATCCTGCTGGTGTCATCGCACCGGAAAGGCTAACTCCTACCGTGACACCTTCGGTTAATACATCACGACTCAGAAGTTGGCAGATTTCTCGCAACCGGGCTGAGTTGTAAGCAGTGAAGTAGCGATCGATCAAATCCACTACATTGATATCATTTGATATCGGTGTAGGTGCAATTTTTTGACCCAGCTGTTTAGACATTTTGGCACTCCCGAACAGAAAACACGCCGCCGAATCTAATGTTATCTAGCTTTCAACCAAAGTGACAGCAATTTAACTAATACAGGACGGTGGTAAATCTACTTATCATCTCAGTACTACGGCTAAGACTAAATCGTATCACCTAGCTCAACGCCTACAATTGACACAATCTCACCTTTTGAGCTTCTGAAAATATTAAATTTAATGGAAGATTTAATAAATCTAGGACTTACGCAAAAAATAGCCCAAACCTTGATTTTTCTGTATAGACAATTCATGAATTGCCCTAACAGCGTGTAGTTTTGCGTCAGTCATAAAATCGAGAGAGGTGTACGCTACCTAGATATAAATGCGTCAACAGAGGACTCAACCAATGGGATATGTAATTGCTACTGCAAATATGAAAGGCGGCGTTGGTAAAACCACCCTCACCGTCAACCTAGCTACCTGTTTAGCTAAAAGTCATGGCAAGCGGGTGCTTGTCCTTGATTTAGACAGCCAAATTAGTGCCACACTCAGTTTGATGTCGCCTTTAGATTTTGCCAAACGTCGTAAACAAAGTAAGACATTTAGGTATTTAATTGACGAAGTTATCAATCCAGACCCACAAGCAAAACTGACAATTCAAGATATCATCCAATCCCAGGTTTGCAATCTTCCCGGACTGGATTTATTACCAGGAGACATCGACTTGTATGATGAATTCGTTGTTTCAGAAATGTTACATAAACAAGCAACTGCATTAGGTGAGCAGGACTTTGAAACAATTTGGAATCGCTTTGAAAGAGTGCTGATAAATAATATTTTAAAACCAGTCCGTCAAGAATATGATTTTATCCTTCTCGATTGTGCTCCTGGATATAATCTATTGACTCGTAGTGCTTTAGCTGCCAGCGATTTCTACATCCTTCCTGCGAAACCAGAACCTTTATCTGTAGTGGGTATTCAACTGTTAGAAAGACGCATTGCCCAATTAAAAGACAGTCATGGTCATGAAACCAAAATAGATATAAAAATGCTGGGAATTATATTCAGCATGTCCAGCGCTAATCTTCTGACTGGTAGATACTATAAACAAGTAATGCATCGGGTTGTGGAAGATTTTGGGGTAGAGAAAATTTGTAAAGTACAAATACCTGTTGATGTAAATGTTGCGAAAGCTGTTGATAGTTTTATGCCAGCAGTTTTAAATGCTCCCCAATCAGCTGGTTCCAAAGCATTTTTTCAGTTAACTCAGGAGTTGTTGCAAAAGCTCTAAAAACATAACCCCAATCTCTTTTATTTTAGCCTTGAAGACGAAGACAATCACGATAATATACCAGTCATAAATTATTCGTGAAAAAATAAATCCCCGACAACTTTTATGAAGTCGGGGATCTAGACAGCACTATTTTCATAAATTAGATAAGATTGCTATAAGTAAGTTCTCTTTTTTATAAGTTCAGCAGTTATACGGAAGCTATATATAGCAAGATTCGGCTATTCAGTGAAAAGGCCAGTAAATCTTACTAAGAAACAATGCTTACTAATAATTCTATACAGGTAGAGAAAAATCAAAACTTGGTAATACGCCTACCACGGACACTGAGTTATCTCGAAACCTGGGGCTTTGGCTTAACAGGTCATGTGGGATGGATTGGTACTGCCCCTATTATTCATGCTGCGTTAGGGCCGAAAGCGATATTAGTTTGGTTGGTTGGCACGGTCATTTCTGTTTTGCTGAACTTACAGGTACAAAGTCTAGGTAGAAATTGGCCAGATGTCGCTGGAGGAACACCAAATTATACGACAAGATTATTAGAAAATTTCCCTGGCTTCGGGCGTTACGTAGCATTAGGATACTTTTTTAGCTGGGCAGCCGCACCAGCATTGTATGCAATTATTCTCACAGACCTAATTAAAGTAAATTTTGAAACATTAGGTATTTCTTGCCCAGAAACTTTATTAAAAGTTCTATTTACAGCGATTCCTTTTATTTTAGCGTTTAGTGGAACTCGTGCTTTAGCGCTCCTGCATTTATTTTTTGTATTTCCAGCGATTTTATTAATGCTATTGTTTTCTATTCAAGGCGTTTTATGGTTAGCATTCTCAACTAGTAATTTTCAATTTATTCCCGCTAGCACACATAGTTTGAGCTTTGAAGAATGGGCAAAGTGGTTTTTTCTGGCTAGCTATTCAATTTATGCTTGCGAAACCACTTCCTCTTTTGTTGCTGATAGCCACCATCCATATAAAACCTTAAAGTTCTTAACCGTAGCTGCTTGGCTAATTCCCCCAGTCTTTTTAGGCGGTTCTTGGGTATTAATGTGTTCGGTGCAAAATCCAACAATAGGTGACGATGTATTCTTAAATCTGGTAGCGGCTTCTAAGCCTTTTTGGGGTGAATCTGCCTTTTTTCTAGTAACACTTTTGATTACTGTATCTTGCCTTCTAAGTTCGGCAACGGCAGTTTCTAACTCTCCCAGGATATTATACCAACTTGCCGTAGATAGACAGATTACTCCCATATTTACATTAGTTTCCCGTCAAGGTGTCCTTGGCCCTGCTATCTCCATTACCTTTCTAATCAGTTTGCTGTGTCTAAATTTTGGAAATGTATCTCAGCTTGTGACAGTAGCAGGTACTTGTTATCTGATGTCTATTATGGGATTACATCTGGGATTATGGCTGTGTCGAGGAAAACCTTACGTTTTATGGCCTTGGTGGTCACTTGGTTTTTTCTTTATAGAAGCGGTAGTTCTAATCGTAGGAGGTTTAGCTTGGAATTGGAGAGATTTTTTAGTGGGATTATTATTACCTATTGTTCTGATAATAGGAGATTTATGGCTACGTCAGTTGAGATTTGCACCATTACAGATGGAATGGTGGACACAGCGTTACTACATTTGGTCTAGTAAAAACAATTCAGACTTTTTGATACTACAGGTGACGGTGCTAGTATCATTAATCTGTATTACTGCCACAAGCAGTTGGATTATCCGCGATTTATTAGGCAGAGTTGGTGATAATCCCCAAAACTCTTTACTAGCTATTCTGTTAGTGACGCTTTCTTTGATTGGGGTAGCGATCGCTTGCTGGACAACTCTACCACAAATCGTTGCTATTGATGAAGCTCGCAAACAAGCAAAGAACCTATTTATCACTACTCTTGATACCGTCCCAGATACTGTATTAGTCCTAGATGAAAACGGTAAAATTTGTCAGACAAATGCCGCAGCTGAAGAATTATTTCAAACAAATATTCAGCAGTTAATTGGGCGAAATTTGAATCAACTCTTAATATCCTATCGCGGTCAACCAAAGCAATGGTCTATCAGGACTGAACAAACATTAAAAATAAACCAAGGTCTAAGAATTGTTGAATCGACTATTTCACAGCCATTTAATTCTCAGCTTCGAGAGTATGTTGTTATTATCCGTGACATCACTAAGCGGAAGTTAGTAGAACAGGAATTAATGCAATATCGTTATCAGCTTGAGCAATTAGTTATAGAACGCACAGATGAACTTGTTAGAGTGAATAAACAACTTGAAGAAGACATTATCGAGCGTCAACAGGCACAAGATCAATTACTGCACAATAGTCTTCATGACGGACTAACTGGATTACCTAATCAACAATTATTTATTGAGCGGGTGCAGCAGTCAATAGAACGCAATAAACAGCAAAATAATTATTTATTTGCCGTACTCTTCTTAGACATAGACCGTTTTAAAGTTGTTAATGACAGCTTGGGACATTTATTAGGAAATCAACTTTTGATTGCAATTTCTCATCGGCTAAAATCAGTTCTCCGAGGTGGAGACATAGTTGCCCGTTTTGGTGGTGATGAGTTCACTATCTTAATTGAAGAAATTGAGGATATTAACATCGCTATACAGGTAGCCGATCGAATTAAAAAGGTGCTAGCTTTGCCCTTTCAATTAAATGAGCATCTGGTCTTTACTAATGCTAGTATTGGCATCGCTATAAGTAAACCAGATTATGAACAAGCAGCACAGATTCTCCGTGATGCCGATGTCGCAATGTACCGTGCCAAATCACTTGGTAAGGCACGTTATGAGGTATTTGACCAAAAAATGTACGAGGGTGCATCTTTGCTCTTAGAGTTAGAAACTGCTTTACGAAATGCGCTCCTCAAGCAAGAAGAATTTCGCCTTGAGTACCAACCAATTATTTCATTGACAACTGGCAAAATTATTGGGTTTGAGGCCCTGCTGCGTTGGTATCATCCAGAACGAGGTCTTATTTCCCCTCAAGATTTTATTCCCCTAGCCGAAGAAACTGGAATGATTCTTAATATCGGGCAATGGGTGCTTTCTGAAGCCTGTCAGCAAATGCACAGATGGCATCAACAATTTCCTAGTTCACTACCTCTGACAATTAGCGTAAATTTCTCTGGGAAACAAATCACACAACCCGATGTGTTTAAACAAGTTAAACATATTTTGCAAGAAACTGGATTGAACCCATGCAGTTTGAAGTTGGAAATTACCGAAACCCTGTTGATGGATAATTTTGAGTTAGCTACTGCTGTACTTTCCCAATTAACAGAGTTAAATGTAGAGATGCACATGGATGATTTTGGAACTGGTTATTCATCCTTGAGTTATTTACACCGCCTACCAATCCAAACCCTTAAGATTGACCGCTCTTTCGTCACTAATATAGGTAGTCGAGGAGAAAATTTGGAAATTGTTAGAGCAATTGTGACATTAGCTCATAATTTAAACATGTCTGTAACAGCAGAAGGGATAGAAACTGTAGAGCAATTAGCACAACTGAAGGCGTTACAATGTGATTATGGACAGGGGTATTTTTTCTTACCACCTATGGGAAGTGCAGAAGTAGAAATGTTACTTGCTGCTAACTTATGCTATAAAAACTTTTTAAAGAGATAAATTGGTTGGTATAGCAAGGGACTGAGGATTGGGTGAAAAGTCTTTTTGTGTCTAAGTTTCATGATCTATTGATGTTCTAACTACCTTGACTGTTGCTATATTAAATCTTGTTTGGAAAAACACCTTCTAAAACTGAGAAATTAATTACACTTTAGGATCTGCATTAGTGTTGTAGTACTGGCTGGAGCAAAAAGTTTTCTGCGTTATCAAGTAATCCTTCTTCTAACAAAAGTTCATTAATAAAAATATCGATTTTATGACGATCAATATTTTGCATGACTATAATATGTGCCCAATTTTCACAAACTGCTAACTGCCACTTTTTAATTAACTTTTGAGAAGGTTTTTGAAACACAACGGTATTGGAAAAACTATTTAACATGCATGGATATTCTCTGATTTGAAGTTGTTGGCAAAGATACTGAGCATTCTTGATACATGTATTTGCTTCTCTAGCTAATCCATCATAACCTCTGGTTTGTATTGCATACCAAAGGATTAGGGGAGTATGACCGTTTCTAGATCCCAGGATCGTTGTATCTTTTGAACCAATATATTCAATTTCTGTTTCAACTTTTTCGACCCATTTCTTCTTAGTTAAAACTACACCACAGGGTAAGGGAGAACCAATGAATTTAGCAGAAATAGCTATACTATCTATGGGTTTTTGAAAGTTAATTTGTGGAGCGCCATCTAAAAACGGTAATATTAATCCTGAAAGTGCAGCATCACAATGAATGTAGTAATCTTTAATCTGATTGCGTTCTAAAATTTCTAGAACTTTGTCTAAGTTATCAATTGCGCTTTTGACGGTAGTCCCAATATTTAAATTGATGATGGCTGGATAACTACGATTTTTCCTAATAAGTTGTTCAAAATGGTCATAATCCATTTCTCCATTAATTTGCGAATTAACAACATTATGTTGAATGCGGAATAATTTTGCAGCTTTGGGAATTGAGTAATGAGAGTCTTGTGATGAGTAAAGAATACCATTAGGGTAAATTTCTCTTGCTAGGAACATTCCATATAAGTTACCCTCAGTTCCACCAGCAGTAACATAACCCCAAAAGTCATTTTCTGGAATCTTGTAGAGGTGAGCAAAAAAAGACAATACTTCTTGCTCAAACTTACGAGAATGGAGGCCAAAATCTGGCTCTATATATGGATCTCCAGCATTATTTAATAGATGCTTGAAGAATTTGCCGATCGCACTGTAATCACAACTTAAATTATATGGGTAGCCTGCATGAAACTGCGATCGCTGTTCTATTTGCAGCAAAAAATCTGCCAATTCTTTAGCAACTTTACTTGACATATCTTTGTATCTCTTCAACTTGGATTGAGTTAATGGATGTTTTAATCTAAAATTAACGTATTAATACATACCTTTATTTTTTCTTAATAATTCCTCGAGGTCGCTCTACAACTGAAGAGAATACAGTGTAAGTACTGATAGTGCTTCAGTAATAACACTAATTTTTTTGCGAAGAAGTATCTTACCCTTAGAACTTACGTACTGTGCTAAATAGGCATAGTGTGTCTTGTGTACTTCAACGTGCTGACTTGGGTAGTACAACAAATACAATCTGATTGTTAACTATTAATTAATTGCTGCAATTCTTCTTTTACGGATAAAGGCTCATACCCCAATACAAAAGCTTTGGAACTATCCAAAGAAACATCTGCCGGTCTAGGTGCTGCCATTTTTACATCTTCTTGTCGGCAGGATTTAAGACCGATGGTGGGGAGTTGAAAGACCTCAACTAATATTTGTCCAAAATCATAACGGGAAATCCGCTCTTTGCCACCTAAGTGAATGATGCCGTTAACTTTCTCTAATGCTAATAAAAGTCCTTTGGCAGCAGTTGTTCCACTAACTGGGGTGCGAAATTCATCTATAAATAAGTTTAGTTGTTTTTCTGCTTTTAAAGTTTCAATAAATGGCTGAATAAAGCTTTTTGCTGTAGGCGTGGCTGCACCAAACATCAATGGCATCCGACAGACTGCGGTCATGGGATATCTTTCTAGCATATCTGCTTCTGCGATCGCTTTTTGCTCACCGTAAAGATTGACAGGGCATACAGCATCGGCTTCTCGATAAGGTGCATTTAAGCCATCAAAAACCAAGTCGGTTGAGGTAAAAGCACAAGGAATCGATTTATCCGCGCAAAGTCCGGCAATATTAGCGGATGCTGTGACGTTAATTGCGTGTGATTCTTCAGGGTGGGTTTGACAAAAATTTGGTTGTGATTGTGCAGCAGTATGAATCACTGCTGTTGGTTTGACATCACTAAATATGCGTTGCAATTCCTGAAAATTTGTTAAGTCCACTTTTAGCATTTTCATGCCAGGAATTTCAAGAGAATGGGATAAATAAGTCCCATAAATCTCCCATTCTTGTTTTGCAAGTTGGCAAATATGCCATCCTAACAAACCACTTGCTCCGGTGATTAACAATTTTTTCATGTGTAAATCATTGCTACAGCAAGCTTATATTCTACCTGAGTGGTGACAAAATCCTATTGCAGTAATTCCTGAAACTGCTCTTGACTACGCACTTTGCTAAAGTCTGGGTCAATTTTTGCTAATTTCTTGTATTTATCAGGAACCAGCTTGATGGCTTTATCTAGGTTCTCAATTGCTAATTCCAGATTGCTTTGTAAAGCATAAGAGCAAGCTTTATTGTAATATGCTTGGTGCAAATCTGGCTTGATGGCGATCGCTCTGTTGTAAGATGCAATAGCGTCTTGGTAGCGGTGCAGCTTTGTCAGAGCAATGCCCCGGTTAATCAAGGCTTCATATTTATCGGGTTGAATAGCGATCGCTTTGTCGTAAGATGCTAGAGCATCTTGGTAGCGCTGCAAGGATGTCAAAGCTATGCCACGATTATACCAAGCTTCATATTTGTCGGGTTTGATGGCGATCGCCTTGTTGTAAGATGCCAGAGCATCTCTGTAACGTTGCAACGATGTCAAAGCTATGCCACGGTTAATCCAAGCTTCAGCACTTTCAGCTTTGATGGCGATCGCTTTATCGTAAGCTTTTATTGCATCTTCATAGCGTTGTCTATCTAATAAATTATTACCTTGATGAAAAAAATCTTCTGCTTTTTGGGTAGTCTTCGCTTCTATAAAAAGCTGGGTTACATTACTTTCTTGGACAACTTGTGTAGTCTTTTCTATTGATGAGTTTTCCCCACCACTACAACCAAATGCGAAGAAAGCTATCAAGCCAGATGCAACGAAGCAGCGCTGAAAAACCATGCTGTACCTACAAAACTTATGAGACGATGTTAAAATTCGTTCGTTTTTTGAGTATTATCAAAATACACTAGTTTTTACCCATTAATTTACTTATCTTTTGAGAAAGAGTTTTATTGACAATGCATATATCTTGATCGGGATCAAGCGTATAGTACATTATCATACTAAATATACATAAAGCAATTGCTTAGAACCTATTTCACTAAAAAACAATTATTTGTGTTGCTTTATTGTTGCGATCGCAAGCATTTGGGAATTTACCTTTTAATTAATAAGGGTGCAATTTTACTAGTTTTTCACTAGAAAATGATGTTACTTGCTTTATTTTATCAAGCAAGCCTTTAACCTAATCATTATTAAAATTACTTATCGTATATTAATTTAATTATTGATAACATCAGATGAAAGCGATTTAATATCTAAAAATCGGATATTTCCAATAATACCTCCATGTCTTTTGATATCAAAATTATATTTTCAATACAAAGACATGAAGGCAAAAAATAGATAAAACAGGCTCTATGTTTGGAACACCTAACTCATTCCAAACACTGACTCAACAGTTGACTTAATTGAATCGCGTGCATCCTTCAAAGTTTGACTAATGGGATGCTTTGCCTGCAAAAATGCACGGGCACAATTTCGTCCTGGCATTCCCGAAATCGAACCACCTGGATGAGTACCTGCACCAGTCAGAAATAGATTCTCAATTGGCGTTTTGTAGTTAGCTATTTCTGGCAAGGGACGGAAAAATATCATCTGATCTAAAGTCATATCAACATGATAATAATTCCCTTTGTACGCTCCTAATCTTTCTCCTAATTCTGCTGGACTTTCTACACGACGAGCGATAGTTGCATTCTTGACATTCGGTGCATAGTTTGACAACTTATCCACCACTTTATCTGCAACTTTATTTTTCAATTCATCTGTCCAACCAGTACCTTTTAAACCAGTGCCTTCTGCGCCTGCAATTTGGTAAGGAGCAAAAAATTCAATCCATACGGTGTGCTTACCTGGTGGTGCTAATGTAGGGTCTAAATAACTAGGCATGACTACATACATTGATGGGTCAGTATCAGGAATTTCCCCCAATGTACATTTACTATGAGCCTGTTCTACATGAGCTACAGAATCAGCAATTAAGATAGAACCAACGAGATATTCGTCTTTGTGGGCGTGGTATGGAAAGCGCAGTGGTTCGTCTAAAGCTAAGTCTATTTTGAGGATAGTTTCGTTGTTGTTAACGATGCGGCGTTCTAATCTTTCCCATAATTCCGGATCGGCTCCATCAACATCGCTTTTATCAGTCATTTGTAAAAATAACCGCTTGGCATCAATATTGGAAATAACCCCGTATTTAGCGCGATATTCTTTACCACCAGCCACTCGCACGCCAACAGCTTTGCCATCATCAATTAAAACTTTTTCAACATGCTGATCTGTGAGAATAACACCACCTTTACTTGTGACTAAATTCACTAAAGCTTGCACAAGTGCGCCAGTTCCACCGCGAGGTCTGGCCATTCCAGGGTTGTGACGCATTGCCATCATGATTGCACCAATGGCAAGGGTTTTTTGTGATGGCGGCGCACCAAGTTCTGCTGCTAATCTGGCTAGTGGTGCTTTGAGAAATTCTTCATCAAACCACTCATTAAGTAAATCCTCAGCGCTGGTTAACATGGTACGAATAAAGTCCAGCGTTTTATTCGGGGAACCAATCATCGAAAATAAATCTTTGAATTTTTTGATATCGTAGTTACCAACGATATCTATAATTGATTTCGGCGGTGCATTAAACATCGGAATCATTGCACCGATCGCTCGTTGCCAATAATCTACAAATTCGGCGTACTTTTTGGCATCACGTTCACTATAACGAGCGATTTCTGCACAAGTTTTTTCTAGCGACTTATGTCCTAAGAAATACTTGCCATCAGGATGAGGACAGAAAACTACTGGATCGCATTCCAAATAATGCAAGCCGTATTTTTCTAGTTCTAATTCTTCAACAACTGGCCCCAAGTGAATAAATTCATGGTCAATAGCACATAAGTTAAATTTAAATCCAGGAGCCTCTTGGGGTAAACATTCTTCAGTTGTTGCTGCACCACCTGGAACAGAACGCTTTTCGAGTAACAGGACGCTATAACCAGCTTTCAGCAAATAAGCTGCACAAACTAGTCCATTGTGTCCAGCACCGATTAGCACAACATCATACTCTTGCATAGTTGGAATTTAGAAATAAGTAGCTTTCTAAATAGTAGAAACATTTTATTACTTTTACATCATCCCTCAGTAACAAAAATTATCTTTAACCAGTGTCAATACTACTAAGGAGATACTTGAGTTATTGATGAGGGTATTTGCTTTACTTGAGTTTCTACCAAAAGTATTAAACTACCAGTTTCTACTTTTATATCTTTAATATTGAACACCATATCTTCCCATTTAAAATATGGTATATTCATCAATTCTTTGGCTTTTTGCATTAAAGCTGTAACTATTTCTAGGGAAATACCTTCTCCCTCAGTGCAGTTAAAACTCTCTAGCATCGCGGGTTCTGAATGAGTGCGTGGGCGAAGGAGTGCAGTATAACCAAAAACGCGAGTATTTCCCTTTTCCTTTAGTAGTACTCTTCCTCTACATTCGATTTTGCCATCACCAGGTAAAAATAGTTCAATTTTTTGTGCCTCAAAACTAACAATTCTGCCATCTACATCCAAATCAAAATCTTGCATTTGGCTGCGAACAAAATCTGATGCCAAAGTGCGGTTCATATCTACTTCTGTAAGTATAATTCGCGCTATGGCATTTACTGGCTCATTGAGTTCTATTTGACCAAAAAGAGCGCTTAAGGGATTGATATTAATACTATCTGTTTGAAGTTTGATTTCCTGTACGCGAACGTCTTCTTGGATTACTAACCCAAGACCAGCAACCGAAACTCTATCCGCCTGTCCCTGAACGATTTTCAACAGATCGGTTTGTACATCTATTTCTATTTTCTCTGCTCCATCTATCTTTTCGGAGATTCTTCTTTCAGCTTCTTGGGATAGAAATTCTTCTTCTAACCGATGTTCATTAGGCATGAATTACTACTCTCATAAATGTCTTCTTAATATTTACTGTAAAGGCTAGATACTAAGGAGCGGATCTATATTGAGGTATATGTAAGTCGGAGGATTAGAGTAATTCGTAATTTATGTACAGGGCTGCTATCATTAATTACAAAGTTTTATGGTTCAAATACAGGTGCAGCTTCAATTTCTGTTAAAGGAAACTCATTAACAAGGTTAGCGATCGCCATAATTCTCTCAAAATTTGCCACCACCCCATCCCGATATTCATCTCTTAGCTGCAAATCTAACAACAACCCCATTTGATCGACATACTCACCCACATCAAACTCTTCTCTTCCCATCTCTCCCCCTCTGTGCTATACCAGTTGCTACAAGTTTCTTAACCCACTCAACACACTGGCTTCTCTGCGCCTCTGCGGTAGCCTGCGGCAAGCCGTTCGCGTAGCGTCTCCTAGAGAAGCGTCTACGTTATTCTAAACTTATCACTTCTTGCGGCAACTAAAATAAACGATCTTCCCCCGCTTCAAAGTCAATCACTTGGAACACAGTATCAATATTTAACTCACCATAAACGTGAGGAAATAATTCGCAAACCTCCGCAGCTTCATAATGAATTTCAGCATATTCTCTAATGCACTTAAGCAAGCAGGTGACTAATAATATAATTTTTAATTATTGCTATTTTTAAAAAAATCCAGTAAAAAGTATGACTTATATGGTTTGAGATATTCTTTGTAACCAATAACTAAATTACCTAAATACTATGAAAAATGATGGCATTGAAGGGAGAAGCTTCAATAAGTTCTCCATCAAGATTAAAACTTTTATTTGCTAAAAATACAATGGTTCTATCTCTACAACTAATAACGGCGTTAGCTTGATGGATAACCTGCCCATCTTTATGCATTATCCAGAAATTATAATTACCATTATTATCAGTAAGAATAGAATCAGTATCTATCCCCACAACATAACTGCCCCCTTCATTTAAATCAATCCAATTCTCAGCCGCAGCAGGTAACACAGCAAACATAGCCAAGGCTAGACCTAATAGTAAACTTTTCATAACACACCTAAAAAATTCATCATCTCTTAGGCGTTAGCGCTCAGTCATCAGGAACTTTAGGGATATTATATGAAGTTCTTGTATGGCAACCGTAACTCACTCATAGTAAAAGTAACTGTCCTTGAATTACTGAACCTAGAAGTTGTTGTATTTTCTTCCACCTTTTAGCTTAAATATTTCAGAAAAACCTGTATAAAACAAAAAGCTTTAAGATACCTTAAAGCTTCTTGTCTCTTATTATTTATTTGATTTAAAAATTGTCTGTTGGACTAACATAGCGATGTAATTGAGTCCCTGTTCTTTGCTTTTGCAATATTTACCAAATCCATTTGGTTTAGCACCAAAACATAAAAAGCGTAGAACATTGCGAAATACAGCATAAACTTAAAAACAAGGAGTTCTATTTTGATAGAACTTATTTTGACCCTTTCTGCTTTTATCTCAGCATCCGATATATCCGTCCAATTTTCTAGCCACTCTCCATCAACGTCTTTAACAAATTCGTATATGGCATCAACTCCCATAAGCTTTTTAGAGCGTCTTAACTCTCTGGCGCTCTCAAGAGCAACTCTTGCTCTAGTAACTTTTTGTTCTTTGGGAATTTCAACTTGATAGAACATCATCGCTTTAACTGCTTATCTGTCTATATTAATTTTAGAATAACAGTTTTTCGGGATTTGGTCACTGCACTGGAATGCTTCTTGTCCAATTCTTGACTCAATTTGATGGACTCTTGGGTTGTAACTTACAAACAAACCCCGCTCAATTCCACAATATTGTAAAGTATCTAACCATTTTTCCTGCTTTGGTTGAGAAAGTATACCTTGAATAGTAGTTATTTGAACAGAAAGAGGTAAATTGGTTAGTCCAGAAGCGAATAAATCTGTTGCCATTGATAGATCCGCAATATAAGAATGAAATGTATCACCTCCAAGAAATTCTATTACTTGGCATATCTTCTCAACTAAAGAACTATCGTTTCCTTGGAATTTACCAGCCATTAACTCTTTTTTCCAGGTTTCTTTTTTTGGATCTCTCTCATTAATCCAAAGGGGAAATAAATATTCGTACCAATACATCTCTATTGGTGTCAGTGAGGACAGTTCAGCATCCTTGTCCTCTTTAGGTATTAATTGTAGTTCTAGCCAAAATGTTGCATCTTCTATCAACTCTTCCAAAAGAAGCATTACGTGTTTTTTAGATACCAGTTGTCCAGATTTTTTATCAGCAATCCATCTACTCATTTCCCTTAGCCTTGATGCCAAATTTGGATAAGTATCTTGAGAATCTTGAATTAATCTTACTAAGTTAGACCTGATTTCATCTGGAGATTTTTGCACGCTAAATTTACTACCTAAATAAATAATCGATTTGCCCTGGTGACAGCTATGCTAGTTGAGCGCCAATCGTAAGGATTCGGTTTTGATAACCATACCGTAATTGCACAAGCTTGAGCAGAAAGAGCGCAATCACCCTCTCGCAACGGTAATTATATTTAAGGATAATGCCCTGACCAATGTCTTTGAGTCCACTGTTCGCTTTTGGTGATATGTAAAATAGTGTTCATGGTAATTAACAAATGCGATTAATTTTATACAGTAAACCCGGCTGTCATCTATGTGAAGGCTTGCAAGAAAAGCTAGAAAAAATCCAAAATCTCAGTTTCGAGTTGGAAATTAGGGATATTACGACTCGTGAAGATTGGTTCGCGGCGTATGAGTATGAAGTGCCAGTACTGTATTTATCGAACCGCCAAGCCGCCAAGGGCGCGGAGGGAGAAATTATAGAAGCACCATTGCCTCGTCCTTCTCCTCGTGCTAGTGTGCAGCAGTTGGAGCAAATGTTGCGTAAGTATTTAGCCAATTAGAAAAAAATAATGCAGAATAAGCGCAAGATTAAGAAGGTGACGAGGTTCACAAAATGAAATTGCGGGAATTACTAACGGCGGTAGACAGTGTTGAACAATTGCCTAGTCATCCGATGGAGGATGTGGAAGTTAAGGGTTTGAAGACGAATTCTCATGCTTGTAGTGCGGGAGATTTATTTATTGGGATGCCAGGAACGCGGGTTGATGGTGGAGAATTTTGGCAAAGTGCGATCGCATCCGGGGCTGTAGCTGCGATCGTTTCTCCCGAAGCTGCACAAAAAAATCCTCCCACGAATGAGGCTGTGGTCATTAGTGCAAGTAACATAACTCAAGCTTGTGCCCAGATAGCCAGTGCTTTTTACGGTTATCCTGGGCGAAAACTCAAGCTGGTGGGTGTGACTGGTACAAATGGCAAAACTACAACTACTCATCTGATTGAATTTCTACTCATCAAAGCTAATCTAGCTACAGCTTTAATGGGAACTCTCTACACTCGTTGGGCAGGTTTTGAGCAAACTGCTGCCCACACTACGCCTTTTGCGGTGGAACTGCAACAGCAGTTAGCAGAGGCTGTAAAGGCTGGTAGTGAGTTCGGGGTGATGGAAGTAAGTTCTCACGCTTTGGCCCAAGGTAGAGTGTTGGGCTGTGAATTTGAGGTGGCGGTGTTCAGTAATCTTACCCAAGACCATCTCGATTATCACAGGGACATGGAAGATTACTTTGCCGCCAAAGCGTTGTTATTTAGCCCTAATTATCTCAAGGGACGGGCAATAATTAATGCTGATGATTCTTACGGGAAGCGGTTAATTGCCTCGTTAGATTCTGAGCGCGTTTGGAGTTACAGTGTAAACGACAACAGCGCCAATTTATGGATGAGTGATTTAAGTTACCAGCCCAATGGTGTCAGTGGTACATTACATACACCAAAAGGTGACGTAGCCTTTCGATCGCCACTAGTCGGTCAATATAATTTAGAAAATCTTCTTGCAGCCGTTGGTGCAGTTTTACACTTAGGACTAGATTTGCAGTTAGTGGCGTCTGTAATACCTGAGTTTCCCGGAGTTCCCGGACGGATGGAACGAGTACAAATTGATGCTGACCAAGATATTAGCGTGATTGTGGATTATGCCCACACCCCCGATAGTTTAGAAAATCTGCTGAAAGCTGCACGCCCGTTTATACCTGGTAAAGTGATTTGTGTGTTTGGTTGTGGCGGCGATCGCGATCGCACTAAGCGCCCAAAAATGGGTAAAATTGCTGCTGAATTAGCTGATGTGGCAGTAGTGACATCAGATAATCCCCGCACAGAAAACCCAGAACGGATTTTAGAAGACATTTTGGCAGGAATTGCCCCAACAGTAAAACCAATTGTAATTTGCGATCGGGCTACTGCAATTCGCACCGCTATTTTACAAGCACAACCAGGTGATGGAGTGTTGCTTGCCGGCAAAGGTCACGAAGACTACCAAATTCTCGGCACTGAAAAAATCCATTTTGACGACCGAGAACACGCACGCGACGCTTTACACCAAAGACGTTAATTTGGGAATTGGGAATTGGGAATTGGGAATGGGGTATTCTCCTTGTCCCCTTGCTCCCCCTGCCCCCTGCCCCCTGCCCCCTGCCCCCTTCCTTCTTCCCCATTCCCCATCCCCCATTCCCCATTTTTCATAGTTAATGTTTCTTTCCGTGGGGATTTTGTAAAAAATGCACGCAGAAAGGTGAAAATCGAAGACAGAATTATTTCTTGCTTCATCCTTTTTGTGCTTGACTCATGAATGTTTCTCTGGCTAAGGATCTGTCTGTTTATCAACTGGTTATGGGAGTGCAAGTGCCTCCAAAACCATTGTCCCTCAGTCCTGCGACTCTGCTATCACTGGTGAGAGCGCAAATTGACTTACTAATTGAGCAGCAAATTGTAGCCACTTTATGGGTGAAGCTACCACCAGAAAAAATTTGGCAATCAGAATTAACGCGTTACCAATCTTCGGTAGGTGCGTCTAGTCTCATCTATACTTGCCAAATTAACGAAAGTGAAAAAGGGAGAACTGGGGAAGACGAAGAAGCAGGGGAAGATAAGACTTCCTCATCTTCCTCATCTTTTCATCATGTCACTGTTCACCTACCACCAGATAGCCAACTGCGACGGGAAAACTTTCTGATGGTGTTATCGCCCCAGTTTTGTAGTTTAATTTTGGCTCATCGACCACTTAAAAAACGCAAAAATCAGACATCTGCGAAGGTAAATACTAATAAAAATCAGCCATTGCTGATTATAACTACTGTTGAGGGCAGAGTAATTCAGCAAGTATTAGATGGTATTCAAAAAGCAATTGCGCCAGAATCATCGCCAATTGAACCTGCTGATTTTATTTGTCCAACTATGCCCCAAGCGGCAACGATGAATCAACTGTTTGCAAAACAACTCCTGCGACAGGATGAAATTAATCGTCAAATCATCACAGCCCGCACTACCAAGTTGCAGCAGCTAAATCAAGAACTGCACAATAAAGAACAACTTCAAGATGAATATCTGAAGAATCTCTGTCAGGAACTGCGTATACCTCTGACGCATATCAAGACAGCACTTTCGTTATTGAATTCTCCTAATCTCAAACCCCCGCAACGACAACGTTATTTACAGATGTTAAATACCCAGTGCGATCAGCAAAATTCCCTAATTAGTGGTTTATTGGAACTGGTGCAACTAGAACGGAATTTAGAGGGGATGGCTTTGGAGTCAGTGCGGCTCTCAGATATTGTACCTGGAGTAGTCAGTACGTACCAACCTGTAGCCCAAGAAAAAGGGATTATGCTAGCTTACACCGTACCCACTGAACTCCCACCTATTTGGTGTGTGAGTGGTGGGCTGAGGCAAATTGTAATTAATCTGCTGCACAACAGCATTAAGTTTACTCCTCATGGCGGTGAAGTATGGGTGCGTGCCCGTATTCAAGGCGATTATGTCCAATTAGAATTCCGCGACACAGGGATTGGTATTGCTGAAAGTGAGATTCCTAAAATCTTTGACCGATTTTATCGTGTGCGTGCAGCAGCTACTGAAGATTATGGTGGTGCTGGTTTGGGGTTAACAATAGTACAGCAATTGCTGCTGCGCTGTGGCGGATCTATTTCTGTAAAAAGTAAATTATATGAAGGTTCTACATTTACAGTGCAATTGCCAACCGTTGGCGATACCCCAAGAGCGATCGCAATCGAAAATGAGTGATATGGCACAAGCCTTGGTGGTTAGGACATCAACAGATGATGAAACTTAGACACAAAAAGACTTTTCACCCAGTCCCTAGTCCCCAGTCCCTTGCTATAAATTATGATTGTTCCCTAAGTCAATAAAAGGAATTAAAACTTTAATAACCAGCTAATTATTACAATTGTGAATAATTAGTTTTTAATTCCTTGTTATTTCAAACTTACCGAGAATTTTTAGCTCGAAGTTTTTGGGAGCGCAGCAGTAATTTGTCGGAGCATCATGACTTTCCAATATGGCACAGGAGCCAGTAATACAGTCCCAGTTCCCTCAAAAGTGCTGACAAGAAACTCTCCAGAAGTCATCGAGCCTAAAAGAGATTTAGTAGCTTTTTCAACGCGATAGTTTACAGTATTTGTGCGAGCGATCGCAAAATTTCCATCGACAACTAATCGATCGTTTTGTAAATTTATTACTTCTACAGGGCCTTGTGCTACCATTACTACTTTCCCCCTGCCTTTGACTTTTGTTTGAAACAAGCCCTCACCACCAATTAAGCCTGAGACAAATTTGTTTCGTTCAACTCCCACTTCTACAGTCCCATCACTAGCCCAATAAGCACCACTATCTAAAATCCATTCACTACCGTCTAATTCTAGAATGTGATATCCCGCTAAAGATGGCTCTAAATATAATTCACCCGTACCTGTATATGTAGGACGGAAAATGTTTTCTCCCGTCGCTAAAGATTTTAAAAACCCGCCTGCTGAAGGGGGTTTAGATTGCATCTGAATATTGCCACGTATATAGTACATAGCACCAGATTCAGTTCTTACTGTTTCGTTTTGCAAAGTTACCTTGACTAAACGTAAACTTTCTTTTTCGATTATTTCAAAACTTGCCATAATTTATTTGTTGATTTGTACACAAATCTGTACTTGGCTTTTAGCCAGAATTTATATACATTTTTGGCATCTATTTTTACAAATGGCAAGTTAGAGAAGTTTAATTACTGTATGAAATACCTATAGTTCAGGCGAAGGCAACTATGGATATTTCATAAAAATAGTTTATGAATCTTCACTCCTAAGTTTTAGCTCCTAATTTATGTTTATTGCTAACTTCTAAGGGAAGGAAAATCGTCAAAACTTCCCCATAGTGTGGACGCTGGCGCACAATCAATTTACCGCCGATCGCTTGGAATAAATGCTTAGTTGCAGCGATATTCAAACTAATCGTACCCGTTTCTGGCTGGAACATCAGCAATTGACCAAGGGCTTTGCGAATTGGTGGTGTTGCAGGTGTGGCGGCTTTACTCGAATCTTTGCATCCGAATTGGGGTGATAGTTGTAACTTCAGTTGATCTCCAGCCGGGATAACTTGTACTTGAATATGGCTACCAGAGGGTAAGCTACGAGTGAAATTCTCTATCAAACCAGTGAGTACCCGATCCAACATCATCGGATTGCTTACCACAGTTGGTAGTTGCTGGGGTAAAACAACATTTAAAGTTAAGTTTCGCCGATGTGCTGCTTGTTCCCACCGGGGAATGCTCTGCTGCAACACTTGATCTAAAGACATCGGTGTGAGTTGAGTTTTTGACGATTTTGTAGAGGCAGTAGTTTCTAGTTCTGCCGCCTTAAACAGCAACTCCATGCGGTCAATTTGCTCGGTACACTCGTGATCGATAATTTTTAAACGATTGATCACACTCTCATCTAAATCTCGCCGCTTCAGCAGCAGACGAGTCATGGTGCGAATAGTTGTTAAAGGCGTGCGGACTTCGTGAGCAAAAGCTTGGAGCAATTCTACATCAGGATTTGGGGATTGGGGATTGGGAATTGGGGATTGGGAATTGGGAATTGGGAATTGGGAATTGGTATTTTTGCCCCTGCACCCTGCACCCTGCTCCCCTGCTTCTTCCCCAGTCCCTTCTGCCTCTGTTAATTCCTGAAGCAATAATTGGCTAAACTGGATCATGATGCGGTAATCTGGTGCTACCGGAGAATAGTCTTGTACCAATACATCCAGGCGGGCAAAAAATTCTGGATTAGCCAGCATTACCCTCGCTCCGAGCGATCGCCAAGCTTGCTGTACTACTTCTGGTTCAAAAGAAAATGAAAAGGTTTTTTTCCCGTTTTTATGGGTTGCTAAAACCAGTACTAATCTAAATTTATCAGTAAAAACTAAGCAAAACTGCTCTGCACCGAGAGGATCGGCAGGTAATAAGGGAAGTACCGATTCATGAGGAGCGATTTCTTCATCTATAGGTGCAATCGCATCTGGCATCTCAAATGGCATCAGCGCCAAGGGATTAAATGGTTTTGCTGTGAAAGTGACTGTTTGTAAACTTTGAGTTAGTTTTGGTTGACTAAATAAGGGTGCTGGTGCAGCTAAAACTAATCCTTGGGTTGTGTCAACTGAATCAGCTGCTAAAGTATTTAATAGCAAATGTTCTGTCGCTGCGAGGCTAACACGCCACTGCCGCTCTGCTTTACCAGGCGAACATTCAGCCACAGTTGATTGATTTTGGGCCAAGATTTCGCTCAGACTTGGCAATATCCATTCGTACACAGGTTTTCACCCCCTAATTCAAGAGCGACCAACAGCATCTAAGGTAGACATTTCACTACTACCTCCGAGGTTATAACTATTTGTGTGCTGTTGAAAGTGGTAGAACCGAACAATTCGGGCGCAATTTCCCCTATATAGCGATTAAGGGGAAGGGGTAAAGGGGAAGGGGTAAAGGGGAAGGGGGAAGGGGTAAAGGAAAAAAAGAGTAAAACTTTTCCCACACCGTATAGAGCAAGTATTTTTAAATATGGAAAATATTAAAAGAAGATTTTTCAGACACGTAGTGCAATAAAAAACAGTGTCCATATTTGAAACCCCTGCTTTTAAGTCACTGGTTCCCTTTACCCTTTCCCCTTTCCCCTTTCCCTCTTTCTTCATTGTGCTGATTTCCCTGCTCGAATCGGGATTGCAATCACAAACTCTGCACCCTGTCCCGGTGATGAAATACATTCCAAAGATCCACCATGCTTTTCAGTAATTATCTGGTAACTAATCGATAATCCCATACCAGTCCCCTTACCAACTGCTTTCGTAGTGAAAAAAGGGTCAAATAAACGCGATTGGATTTCTTTGGGAATTCCCACTCCATTATCAGCAATCCGAATCACAACATTTTCATTTAGCTGTTCCGAAGAAATGCGAATTAAGGGATTTGGACAAAGTTCTTTTTGGAAAGCCTCTTCTAAAGCATCGATTGCATTTGTCAAGAGGTTCATAAATACTTGATTCATTTGCCCCGCAAAACACTGAATTTTAGGGATTTCGCTATACTCTTTGACCACTTGAATTTGAGGATGATTATTTTGTGTCTTGAGTCGGTGTTGCAAAATTAACAGAGTACTTTCGATTCCTTCATGCAAATCAGCAGTTTTGAACTCAGCTTCATCCAAGCGCGAGAAAATTCGTAGACTGAGAACAATTTCTCGGATGCGTTTAGCCCCCATTTTCATTGAGGTTAGCATCTTAGGCAAATCTTCTATTACATACTCAATATCGCTCACTTCTTTAGCATTTTGAATTTCTGGCTCTGGATAGGGGTAATGTTTTTGATAAAGCTTAATTAACAGCAACATCTGTTGAGTGTAATCATCAGTGTATTCGAGGTTGCCGTAGATAAAGTTAACCGGATTGTTGATTTCATGGGCAACTCCCGCCACTAGTTGACCAAGGCTCGACATCTTTTCCGATTGAATTAATTGGATTTGGGTTTTTTGCAGTTCTTTCAAAGCTTGCTGAAGTTCTGCTTCTGCCTGCTGGCGATCGCTAATTTCGTCTCGTAATTGTTCGTTAGCATTGACCAACTCATCTCTTGAATGTTGAAGATCGTCCGCCATTTTGTTGAATGAGTTAGCTAAATCGCCTATTTCATCCTGAGAGCGAATATAAACTCTGGTATCCAGCTTCCCCTCAGCCAGATGTAACACAGCTTGCTGGAGTTGCTTAATCGGTTTTGAGATACTTTTAGAGATCAAATAGCCTGCCGATAGCGCCACTATGCCAGATGCCAAACAAATGAATGAGGTGAAAACAATATTTTTTTCGGCTGTTACTAATGCTGCTTCATAAAGGGGTGTATATTCCAGAATGACTGCACCAATTGTTTCACCCTTATTATTTTTAAAAGGAACAGCAAGCAATTGAATTCCTTGTGGATACTCAGGACTGGCTTCAACATAAGTTCTGGTTATACCATCTTGAATAGTTTTACCAACTTCATTGTTGCGATCGCGATTTAATCGCGTACCGATATCTTCTGTAACTACATCCGCCAGAATGATTTTATTGCGGTCTACAATCTCCAGATCGCGCTGACGTTGCTTGTGTAGCGATTGAATATGCTCTTGTAACTGGGCTAGCATTTCCTCGCGCGATCGCATTTCGTGGTATTCAAACTCATGGCTAACGAAATATCCCAATAGACCAGCAACTTCTTCAGCTTCTTGTTGAGCAAGATACTTAGCTATCTTCACTTGTTGATAAGCACTCATTGCACCAATCATTACTGAGAGAGTAGCCATTCCTAGAATACCCGAAGTTAATTTCTGACTAATTTTCATTCGTTACTCTCAACCTCAAGTGCTGGCTACTGTGATGATTTAGTTTTGGGAGTTTGCCCTGATTTTAAAATTCCCATTTTTCAGCCTGAAACCTACAGAATCAACAGCTATTAGCCAAATTTTTCATCTAGGTCTATCTTGGCGATACTTCTTTGGGAGAGGCTACGCGATCGCATTTTTTGAGTAGATTAACAATAGACCATCTCAAAGGCAATTTATGACTTCTTTTGATTCAGCTGAAGATTTAGTACTAGTTGCTGGTGCTACTGGTGGAGTGGGGCAACTGGTAGTAGGGAAACTCCTAGAAAAGGGTTTGAAAGTTCGCGTTCTGACACGCAATGCTGCCAAAGCCGAAGAAATGTTTAACCAAAGAACGGAAATTGCCGTTGGTGACATCCGTCAGCCAGGTACACTCCCAGCCGCAACGCAAAATGTCACCCACATAATCTGCTGTACTGGAACCACCGCCTTTCCCTCTACGCGATGGGAATTTGACCAAACCCCGAACTTGCTTGAATGGGGAATCACTTTCCTTAACCCCAAATCTAGCGAAGCAAAAGCAAAGAATAGTCCAGCCAAAGTAGATGCCCAAGGTGTCAGCAACCTAGTTACAGCAGCACCCCAGAATTTGAAGCGATTCGTTTTTGTCTCTTCCTGTGGAATTCTCCGCAAAGATCAGTTTCCTTTCAGTATTCTTAACGCTTTTGGTGTCTTGGATGCCAAACAAAAAGGCGAGGAATCCATAATTAATTCAGGATTACCCTACACCATTATCCGCCCAGGACGCTTGATTGACGGGCCATATACCTCATACGACCTCAATACACTGCTAAAGGCAAAAACCGATGGAAAATACGGTGTAGTCGTAGCCACAGGGGATACACTTTCAGGTGATACCAGCCGGATTGATGTAGCAAACGCTTGCGTAGAATGCCTTTTTCAGCCAAGTAGTTCCCAGAAAATTTTTGAAATAATCAACCAAGGACAAAGACCACCTGTAATTGATTGGGAAACTCTTTTCTCTAGACCTAAGTAACTCCTCAGTGCTGAGTCATATTTTATCCAATTCCCAATTCCCAATCCACAATCCACAATCCCCAATCCTCAGTACTTTACCTCTAAAGACGGCAAACACCACTCTGATGTTACGGTTCACCCTAATTACTGAAAGTATTAATTCTCATACATTAGACAGAGTGAAGGCAAATCAATCCATGAACCAACTAAAAAAACTATTTAGTTAGTCTAACCGTCCTAAGCAAGGTTCGGGAAACCACCCTTCATGGACTGGCTACCCCTAAGCTTCAGTATATATATCAGCATAATCTGGAGTTTTAATCCCAGGAAAGCCAAATCAAAGGTACTCATGCTGAATTGGCTGATTTATTGACCTGTTGGTTCAAAATTTAGTCCTTTATATTCTCATTCATTCATTTGTAGTTATACGGAGCCAGCACCTAAAATGGCAAAAGTAGTTGGAATTGACTTAGGAACAACGAACTCCTGCGTGGCAGTAATGGAAGGTGGTAAACCCACAGTAATTGCTAATGCTGAAGGTTTTCGGACAACGCCATCAGTAGTGGCATTTGCGAAAAATGGCGACAACTTGGTTGGCCAAATCGCCAAACGCCAAGCGGTGATGAACCCCGAAAATACGTTTTACTCAGTCAAACGCTTTATCGGTCGCCGCTACGATGAAGTGGGTAACGAAGCAACTGAAGTTTCTTACAAAGTTCTCAGCAGCAACGGCAATGTCAAATTAGATTGTCCGATAGCTGGTAAACCTTTTGCTCCTGAAGAAATTTCTGCAAAGGTTCTTCGCAAACTAGTTGAAGATGCTAGCAAATACCTTGGTGAAACTGTAAGCCAAGCTGTAATCACCGTTCCCGCGTACTTTAACGACTCTCAACGGCAAGCGACAAAAGACGCTGGTAAAATTGCTGGGATTGAAGTTCTGCGGATTATCAACGAGCCGACTGCTGCTTCTCTAGCTTATGGGTTTGACAAGAAGAGTAACGAAACCATCCTCGTATTTGACCTTGGTGGTGGTACCTTCGACGTATCTGTGCTGGAAGTAGGAGATGGAGTTTTTGAAGTACTAGCCACATCTGGGGATACACACCTTGGTGGTGACGACTTTGATAAAAAAATAGTTGACTTTTTAGCTGAAAAGTTCAAGAAAGCCGAAGGCATTGACCTGCGGAAAGACAAACAAGCTTTACAACGTCTGACTGAAGCCGCAGAAAAAGCCAAAATTGAGCTTTCTAGTGTCAGCCAAGCAGAAATCAACTTACCATTTATCACTGCTACCCAGGATGGGCCCAAGCACCTGGATACAACTCTGACTCGCGCCACATTTGAAGAACTTTGTTCTGACTTAATCGACCGTTGCCGTATCCCTGTAGAAAACGCTCTCCGGGATGCCAAGTTAAGCAAAAGCGATATTGATGAAGTGGTACTAGTTGGTGGTTCCACCCGGATTCCCGCAGTCCAGCAGATTGTGAAGCAGGTATTGGGTAAAGACCCTAACCAAAGCGTTAACCCTGATGAAGTTGTAGCGATTGGTGCAGCTATTCAAGCAGGTGTACTGAATAATGAAGTTACTGGCATCTTACTCTTAGATGTATCACCACTTTCTTTGGGTGTTGAAACATTGGGCGGCGTGATGACCAAAATTATCCCCCGCAACACGACAATCCCCACTAAGAAATCGGAAGTCTTCTCCACCGCAGTGGATGGTCAAACCAACGTAGAAATTCACGTCCTTCAAGGTGAACGCGAATTTTCTAACGACAACAAGAGTTTGGGAACCTTCCGTCTAGATGGTATTCCTCCTGCACCACGTGGCGTTCCTCAAATTGAAGTGGTGTTTGATATTGACGCTAACGGTATCCTTAACGTTACCGCTAAGGACAAAGGTACTGGTAAAGAACAGTCCATCAGCATAACCGGCGCTTCCACTCTGGATAAATCTGATGTTGACCGGATGGTAAGAGAAGCTGAACAGAACGCTTCATCTGATAAAGAAAAGCGTGAGAAGATTGAACGTAAGAACCAAGCCGACTCTTTAGCATATCAAGCTGAAAAGCAGCTACAAGAATTGGGCGATAAAGTTCCCGATGCTGACAAAACCAAAGTCGAAGGTTTAGTGAAAGAACTGCGGGAAGCAGTTGCTAAAGAAGACGATGAGCAAATCAAAAAGCTCACCCCAGAATTGCAACAAGCTCTATTCGCGGTTGGTAGCAATATCTATCAACAAGCTGGTGCCGGTGCTGCACCTGGTGCTGAACCTCAAGATGGTGGTTCCACCTCTAGTTCTGGTAGCGGCGACGATGTAATTGACGCTGATTTTACAGAGAGTAAATAATTTTCTTACTTCTTTCGGGATGATTATTTTATCCCCCCTCATATTACCCATCCAAGCAAACGCCTGGGTGGGGATTTTTTTTTAGGAGTTATGAGTTATGAGTAAAAGTAATATTGCTAGCTCTTGATTTTAATTTATTTTTTGCTCCTCACTATTAACTCCTTTATGCCATATCCACAAGCACCTTGGACACTTCAAGGCTACGCTATTCAAACTCTGCATTTGGTAAATATTGACCGAGTGCGTCCTTTGATTCCCTTAGAATTAGAAATTATTTCTGTATGGCCTGGTAAAACCCTAGCTAGCGTATATTTATCTAATTACGGGTCAGGCTCAGTACTGGAATACAGTGAGTTAATTGTTGTTCCAGCTTTGGTTAATTACCAGAAAAAAATTGGTGGTTGGATTTCTCACATTTATGTAGATAATGCTGATTCGGTGGCTGGCGGTCGAGAAATTTGGGGACTACCAAAGGAATTAGCTGAGTTTACCTGGGATCGAGGAGAGTGCGTTACTGTACGTCAGGGAAACCAGGAGTTGTGCAGTCTTAAATATAATCGGCAAAGCTTGGCATGGAGACAGGGGTTAAGTGTCTCTAGTTTCAGCGTCAAGGGTGCTGATTTGCTGATATTCCCTGCTGAATTTGAGGCTGTATTGGGTTTGATTGGTTCTCAGTTAGAAATCCCCGCCGAAAGTCCTTTTTCTGGAATAGGTTTAGGTCAGCCTTGGTTAACTGGGCGTTGTGAGCAGATGAGTTTGCGGGTTGATGGGCCAGAAGTTGTAGGTCAATCAATTTTGGATTTTAGGTTAAGGCAAGAGACGCGATGAATCGCCGTCTCTACAAAACACTGCTTATTGTAGAGACGGCGATTTATCGCGTCTTTGTGATCATTTTCATTTATTAGTTAAGCGCGTGCTAGTAAGGGGGCAGCAGCTAATAAGGTTTTGGTATAAGGGTGCAGAGGATTAGCAAAAATATTTTTTGTCAGACCGAGTTCGACAATTTTACCGCCATTCATCACGGCAATACGATCGCACAAAAATCGAGCTAACCAAAGATCGTGGGTGATGAACAGATAAGTTAACTCAAACTCTTCTTTTAATTGCAACATCAAATCCAGCACTTGCGACTGCACGCTAGCATCTAACATACTCACTGGTTCATCGCAGATCAAAAGTTTGGGGTGAGTAATCAAAGCACGAGCGATCGCAACTCTTTGCTGTTGTCCCCCAGATAAATCTGATGGATAACGCTCATAATAAACTTCTGGCGGTGTTAATCCAACTTTCTCTAGCATCCAAAAAACTTGTTCTTTTGCCTTAACGGGATCGGCTAGATTGTGTATAAATAAAGGATCGGCAATACTTTGTCCCACCGTCATCGCTGGATTGAGACAAGCATGGGGATCTTGAAAAACCATTTGAATTTGTCGCCGTGAGGAGCGAATTTCTTGACGCGACAGTGTAGTTAAATCTTGTCCTAAAAACTCAACTTTGCCACTGGTAGGGCGAATTAGTTGCAAAATTGTTCGTGATAGTGTACTTTTACCACAACCTGATTCCCCGACTAAGCCGAGAATTTCTCCGGGATAGAGATCCAAGTTAATACCATCTACTGCTTTAATGGTCTGGGTTTGGGTGTTAAGCAGCCGTTCGATAAAGTTAGGTTCTATAGTGTAGTGTTGTTTGAGTTCAGTAATACTTAAAATTGGGGATTTATCATTAATAATCGGCAATTGCTTTTCTGAGTCATTAGCAATTATCAGTTCTCCATCATCAGTTACTGCTTGAATGTGTAAAGCTGCTTTTAAGAGCGATCGCGTGTATTCATGTTGAGGTTGCCTAAATACGCTTTCTGTAGAACCCATTTCCACCATTTTGCCGTGGTACATCACGCCAATGCGATCGCAATACTCAGCCACCATTGCTAAATCGTGAGAAATTAGCAACAATCCCATGTTTTCTTCACTGCACAGGCGAGTTAATTCTTGCAATATCTGCGCGGAAACGGTGACATCTAAGCTGGTGGTGGGTTCATCGGCAACAATCAATTTGGGGTTGAGGAGTAAAGCTAAAGCGATCGCTACCCGTTGACGCATTCCACCGCTAAATTCGTGGGGATACTGATTCCAGCGACTAGGTGGAATATTCACTTTTGCTAAGGTAGCAAGTGCTTTTTTTTTGGCTTCCCGTGTTGATAATTCTGGTGAGTGCGCCTGAAGGGTTTCGATGCAATGTTTACCAATCGTCATCAACGGATCGAGGCGTGTCATAGGATCTTGAAAAATTAAGGCGATCGCCTCTCCTCGAAATTTACGCAACTGGTTGGGCATCAAGTCAAACACCGACTGTCCTTGAAATGTCACCCGTCCCTCAATCCGACTAGAAGCTGGTAGTAAACGCATTACTGCCCTTCCTATAGTTGACTTGCCACAACCCGACTCTCCCACCAATCCCATTCTTTCACCTGGTTGCAAGGTGAAAGATACATCATCAACCGCCCAGCTTGCCTCTTCTCCACTCCGTTGAGGATAGGCAACTCGCAGATTTTCGATACAGAATAAGGCTTCACTCATACTTAGTTATCAAGCCCTGGGCTACCAGTTTTTATAATTTTAAATTTAAGATAGTCTATCAGATTAATATTAAATCTCCATTCTGCAAATATATTTCTTGCCTTAGCCGATCTTTTATGATAGTAATTTATACCGCTTGTCTCAAGTTTTCTCAGTTAATGCTAAGAGACAAGCAAGTATTTTTACTATTAAACTAATTAATATTCATGATCTTGATTACGATCGGTTGTGCTTTGGTCAGTTTCTAATAACCTTGAAATCAGCACGTCTGGTTTTCTACTAATAACAGACTTAACTTTATCAACAGCAACTACTTCACTAATTTTGACAACCATTTCCCAGAGAGTATCTTCCTCTGTATCTTTGTTGTAAGTTCTATGTTTAAACCACAACAAATCATCCCAAATTCCAATAATTGTGGCGAAATACCACTTTTCTCGTACTAGTATCCAGATTTCTTGTTCTAAGTAAGTCTGTAGAAGAGATTTCACAATGGCTAAGAGAATTAAAAAGATTGTGCTACATATTAAGTAAGTATTAACAGGTAAGACAACAGTTAAAATACTGATATAATTTAGTGTAAATTATATAAACATAATTTAACAATTAGCAAGTATAAACTCTCTAAGGATTATCTTAAGCCAATAGCTTCGTTGATAATCGTCTGAGTTTTGGAAATACTACCTGTATAAAATGTAATTTTATAATTTCGTATTGTGTACTACAGACAAGAAGCATCTACTACACAGCATTATCACTGAGGTGCATCGACAGCATTCCCTAAATAGTATTATTCCCAAGGGTACGACTCAACTTAGCAGGGTTGTTTTCTGTTTACCGAACAGAATTCAGTAGTCAGGAGCCAGAAAACAGATATGAATTTTGACCGAAAAAGCGGATAGCGCAGCCTCTTCTAGTCCGCGAGTGTCTTAATTCTGACTCCTAGATTCTGACTTCTGAATTCTTCTTCAACATATTGGATTAAATCGGCCAGTTCTAGATATTTACAAGTTAGTTTAACTAATTAATTCATCCATTTGTAGGAGGTAATTAGCAAGGCAATAAGTGTATTTTGTTTATAGTAAGACCAACAGAATATGGTTTGAAACAACATTTACACAAAGGATATATCAATCATGTTAAACCTGATATTAACTAGATGTATAAAAATCAAACCCTTACTGATTTCAACAGCTTTTTTACTGGCTGTACAAACTTCCGCCAATGCTCAACAATCTGTTCCTAGTTTGACTCCGGCACAAGCTCAAAGTTTATCCCGTGGCTTAGTTCCATATAATTCTCAAGATTTTTTTAGACAAGGAAAAGAATCGATTGAGAGAGAAATTCAAATTCTTAGGCAAAGGCAACTATCACCAATTAAACCTGTTCTGAAGATTGATTTTGTACAGCAAATTAAAAGACCACCTACTCAGCAAAAGCCTGAATCTAGCAGTCCGCTTTGATTTATAAATTGATTTGTTTGGTGCGTAAAGTGCAGCGCAAGTGCGATATGCAAGCAACAGGAAAGTTGTATTGAGTTTTTTAAAAAATCAAACCTGAGTTCTGTATCTTATCTAAGTAAGAACCATTATGCTGCTATCGCTACTTTTTCTACTGCTATTTCTTAAGCTATAGCAGCTAAATGTCTTCTCAGGGATTTCAATTATTATGCTCTGCTTTTTATGAACAGAGCTTTTGTGTTTTGAATAAGTTTTGCAACAAAAATTTACAAGTTTAATCGTCTAGCAAACTCATCAAAGCTTGAACTTCAACATCTTGCGGTTCTGACAATTGAGACTGTAATTTTAATAATTGACTCTGTAGTGCTTCTACTACATGGATCATATTAGATTCTTGTGCAATCTTTAACTGATTCTCTTTAATTTGGATTTGTTGAAGCAAGGTGTTTTCAACATGAATTGAGTTGTAATGTTGAGCAATCATAGCGTTACATTTTTTATCAATCTCTAAAGGGCAATTAAATTTATTACCAGTGTATTATTCCACACTTTTATCAGTTTTTAGATATTTGGTGATTTAATCTTGAGGGACTTGCGAAAAATAAATTGTCCTAAATTATTTGTACGTTTGCAGGTTACACAGATGTGCTACCCTAAGATGGAATTTTTTTGGATGGAAGTCCCTGAAGACTCATGGTGTTCGCGGGTATGGCAGACTTAGTACACCATGTCCATATTTTTAGAGGCTTTTCTAAAAATGGAATTCATGATATAAAATTGGTTGACTATAAAGTTATCTATCTGTTAATTTACCGATTATTGTATATATTTTTAATCTTTTTTGATGAACGGCATGAATTTAAAGTTTATAAAGTCAAAAATTTTTATCTTTGTAAAAATTATATCTACAGTACTTATAACCAGCGCGATTGGATTAGAATCGTGGAATATTTATGCGGTAATAAATAATAGTAATGTACCAAGCAGCCTCAATCCCATTTTTTGGATTGAGCGTTTTGCTATGACTTGCCATTTTATCGAAGCTATTATAGCAGCTTTTTATGCATCTTCAAGAAAAAAGATGCCAATACAATATGCTACTTATACTTTTTTTGTAGGCACTATTGGTTTGTTAGAACTTTTCGATCGAGATGATGCTTCTACATCTTGAAGATGTGGGGTTTATGTAAAATTATTAAATCTCCGCGACTGACTTTTGCTTAGTTGCGGAGATTTTTTCATATAAGTGGCTGATGAATCTGACAGACAGAAGGAGGTATAGTTTGTATAGTTAGGTTTTTGCTGCAATTTTATTTTGATACTAAGGAATTAAAAAATGTCTGCTAATACTGAGATAGTTGCTTATGTTGAAGGAAATGAATTTGATGTTGTTTTAAATGGAAGTGAAGAGAAAGTTGTTGTTGTTGATTTTACTGCTACTTGGTGTGGCCCCTGTCGGCTGGTCAGTCCGTTAATGGAGCAACTTGCCGAGGAATACAAAGGCCGCGCTAAAGTGGTGAAGGTAGACGTTGACAGGAATAAGCCTGTTTTCAAAAGATTCGGTCTTCGCAGTATTCCAGCAGTTTTAATTTTCAAAGATGGTAATTTAGCAGAAACTATCGTGGGCGTTTCTCCTTATGAACAGTTTAGCGAAGCTGTTCAGAAGCTTCTTGAGGCTGTTTAAACTTAATTCGTAATTAAAAAGGGTTTTTACGCAATGCCTAATAACGGCATTGATGTTTCAAGTGGTGTTTAAATTTCCAGAGCTTTTGAACATCGGACTTTTCACCACTTGAAGCATAATTATGAATTATACATTTTTCGCCGATAATGTGATTGCAGTAAACCACTAGAATATTGTTTTGAGTTAATCAACTCCAATTTTTCTTCAGGGGTAGGCGGTGGGAAAAGCTGTATACCGCTACCTAAGATAGTTGGAATCGTTGAAATAATATATTCGTCAATTAAGCTGTGCTGGAGAAACGAATTGATTAATGCTCCGCCACCAACTAACCAGATATTTTCAAAACCTTCAGCCTCTATATTTGCTAGGGCATTCTTTACTGTATCAGAAACAAATACAACGTCCTTGCGATCAGATTGGAAATTCCGTTTAGTGAAAACAAATGATTTCTTCCCTGGATAAGGCCATTCATCAAAACCAAGCCCTACTTCATAAGTATTGCTGCCTAAAACAATAGCATCAATTGATTCGTAGAAATCACCATAACCGTAGTCTTCACCTTCTATATCAAGGATTGATAGCCAATCAATTCCGCCATCGCTGCGAGCAATATAACCATCCAAACTAGCTGCAATATAGAGTGTAACTTTTGTCATTTTACTTTCAATTAGTTACGTTTTTTGATTGTGCGATTTGAACCGACCTGCAATAAATTCTCGCTTCGATAAATGTTTTGTATTGCGTTTGGTAACTCGCTCTCGCCACATCTTGAAACTAGATTCTTTCATTTCGCGCCTCATTAGGGCAATTACCTGTTTCTCTAGCAGTCCAAACTGAGCTTCAATCGCATCAAAAGATGTTCTATCTTCCCATGCCATCTCAATGATGCGATCGATGCTTTCTGAATCGAGGTTAGGTAGCTTCATTTTTTCTGACAATTGGTAAATTTGGGTTATAGCAATCCTATCTGAATTGTGAGAAATGGAATAAGGACGAACCGCCAAGTACGCCAAGGAAAGGAGAATCCCAAAATCTCACAAATGATTTAGGAGTGCTATATATATTTTAGTTTTCGTTTTGAAGAACCGTTGTGTCTGCTGTACCTAGTTGTAAACTATAGAGGTTTGCATATACACCTTGGCGCTCAATGAGTTCGGCGTGAGTACCTTGCTCTAAAATTTCTCCCTGCTGAATTACTAATACCTGATCTGCTTGAGTAACTGTACTGAGACGGTGAGCAATTACAAAACTGGTACGACCTTGTAGTAAACGGGCGATCGCAGTTTGTACTAGTACTTCTGTGCGCGTGTCAATGCTGCTGGTGGCTTCATCAAGAATCAGAATTCGCGGGTTAATTAACACTGCACGGGCAATACTGATTAGTTGTCGCTGTCCCTGACTCAGGGGCGCTCCCCGTTCACCCAATTGGGTTGTATAGCCTTGTGGTAGTGAGGTAATGAACTCATGTACATTTGCCAGTTGTGCAGCCTCTTCAATGTCAGCTTGGGTAGCATAGGGAACGCCAAAGGCAATGTTTTCAGCAACGGTGCCAGTAAACAGAATATTGTCTTGCAGGACGATGCCAATTTGACGGCGCAAACTTGCTTGAGTAACACTACGCACATCAATATCATCAATTTTCACTGCACCACCAGAGACATCATAGAAGCGCAAAATCAAGTTAATAATTGTGCTTTTTCCCGAACCGGTCGGCCCGACTAATGCAATCATCTGCCCTGGATAGGCGTGCAAATTCACCCCTTTGAGAACCAATTGATCCGGGTTGTAGCCAAACTTGACATTCTCAAATTTCACTTCCCCCTGAATGGGCGGCATTTCTGTCGCATCGGGTGCATCTTTGAGTTCCGATGGTTCATCTAGTAATAAAAAGATTCGCTCTAATCCGGCGAAGGCAGATTGAGCTTGGGTGTAAAACTGGCTGAGAATCTGGATAGGGCGGAAGAACTGCTGGACGTAAAGTAAAAAGGATGTCACCACACCCACTGTTGCAGCCCCAGTGACGGCGAGATAACCTCCATAAGCCAGCACTCCTGCGGTTGCAAGTGTGTTGAGAAAATCGATGGAGGGCAAAAAGGCCGAAGTAATTGCCACAGCTTCAACGTTGGCATCACGATTTGCGGCGTTAAGAACGTCGAATTGTGCGATGTTCGTCTGTACCCGATTAAATGCCTGCGCTTCTCGGACGCTGCCAATATCTTCTTCCAACTTGGCGGAAAGTTCGCCAATGGTCTGTCGGGTAACGCGAAACCTGGCTCTTGCCCAACGCGCAAACAAGCTTGTGGTCAAAATCATCAATGGCACAACCAAATTACTTAACAACCCTAGTTCGAGGTTGATGGCTAGCATGGCAATGACTATACCAATCAAACTGAAAACGTTGCCCAGCATTTGGGCGATCGTCAGTCCAAAAGCTTGATTTACGGTGTTGACATCATTCAGTAGGCGGCTCATTAAATCGCCCGCTTCGCTGCGATCGAAAAAGCTGAGGGGCAGACTTTGAATTTTGAGAAAAATATCTTGCCTTAGTTGAGCCAGCAATCGCTGCATAATCCAGCCGACTCGAATAATTTGACCCCTGGTTGCCAAAATTCCAAGTCCGTAATTTAGCGCTAGTAGCCCTAATAACATTAGGAGTCCTTGCAAATTCCCTTGGGCAATTAGGCGATCGATCGACCAACCGAGGAAAAACGGGCCTATTGCTTGGGTTACAGCACCAATAAATACTAATGTCAAGGCAATGGGAATTTCTTTGCGATAAAGTAGTACGTATTGCAAAAAGCGCCGCAGGGTGGATTGCTTACTCGACTGCTCAGATGCAACAACGGGAACTGTGCTTGTCATAGCAATTTTAGATTTTGGATTACAAGGTTTTTATAAAAATCTAGGACTAGCCTTTTCAAGGTGGGTAAAAATTTCGGCTAATAAATTCCTCTTTAAGCTCTTTACTCTGTGTCCTCTGTGCCTCTGTGGTTAATAAAATTACTTTTAAACCGCAGAGTCACAGAGAACGCTGAGAAAAATAAGAGACTTTACGAATCATCTTGAAAGGGCTAGTCCTAAAATCGTTAAGCAATATTATTTATGTTAGTTTTGTATCATTTTTTTCTTTCGCCTTTACCTGAGATTCTAAAATTGCCCCGTAGAGGGGGCTGGTTTGCATTAATTCCTCGTGAGTGCCTTGGGCTACCAATCGACCTTTATCCACAAGAAAAATGCGATCGGCATTCTTAACGGTGCTAATACGTTGAGCTACGACAAAAGTTGTACAAGCTTTTTGGCGCATTAAGCCATCTAGTTCGGCTTGAATATGGGCAGCAGTGGCGGCATCCACGGCTGAGGTGCTATCGTCCAAAATCAGAATGCTGTAATCGGTTAGTAAGGTTCGAGCGATCGCAATTCTTTGTTTTTGTCCACCAGATAAGCCTACGCCCCGTTCACCCACAATCGTCTCGTAGCCATCGGGTAAACCGATAATAAAATCGTGCATTTGTGCAGTTTTTGCAACCTCAATTACTTCCTCTAGGGTTGCATCAGGTTTTGCGTAGGCAATGTTTTCCCGGATTGTGCCAGAGAAAAGAGTGGTTTCTTGAAATACAATCCCAATTCGCGATCGCAGGCTTTTAAGTGTGAAATCTTTTACATCTCGTCCGTCAATGCGAACTGCTCCCCCGGTGACATCATAAAAGCGGGCAAGCAAGTTCATGATTGTGCTTTTCCCGGAACCAGTCATCCCTAAAACGGCGATTAGTTCTTTGGGCTTGGTTTCAAAGGAAACTTCTTTGAGAGTTTCAGTACTGGCTCCCGGATAGCGAAAGGAAACATTTTCAAAGGTGATTCTACCAACGCAGGAGTCAAAGGGAACAGCACCGGGGCGATCGCGGATTTCAATTTCTGCATCTACAACTTCATAGACTCGTTCGGCAGAAGCGGCTGATTGAGCGATCGCCGGTGCTGCAAATCCAATCAACAAAATAGGTTGGAGAATCAACGCTAGGTAGGAGTTAAACGCCACCAATTCGCCTATGGAGAACCTACGCCCAATTACCTGCGCTCCCCCGTAGCCAAAAACTGCCAGTGTCACCAAATTACTCAGCAAAAAGATAAACGGGAAGGTATTATGGATGGCGTTAATGGTTTTCATGTTTGCCCTAACTAGACCATCATTTAGGGTGGTGTACCGCGACCTTTCGGCTGATTCCCTAACAAAGGCTTTCACTACCCGAATTCCGAGCAAGTTCTCTTGCAATACTGCATTGAGGTTGCTCAGTTGCTCTTGTACTTGCCGAAAAAGTTTGTTATTCCGACTGACAAATCTTGCCATCAACCATGCAGCAAGGGGCACTACCGTTAGGGTAATTAGTGCTAGTTCCCAGTTCATCACCAGCAAAACTACCGCAATAGTCACCAATGTGACAACCCCACCAATGACCTGAATCAGGCTAGTACCCACAAAGGTACGGATCTGCTCAATATCGCTGGTGACACGGGTTAACAGTTGGGAAGTCTGCGCTTGGTCATGATAGCTGAAACTGAGATTTTGAATTTTGCTAAAAATCTTGTTCCGCAGGTCATAAGCGACACCTTGAGATGCTGCTTCTGCCAAATAGCTTTGTCCAAAGTTAAATACACCACGAGCGATCGCAGCAAGTACCATCCAGGCGGCGCTATACAGCACAATTTGGAGGTTTTGTTTGATGATGCCTTGATCGATTCCCCACCTAAATAGTTGTGGGGTAACAGCATTTGCGATCGTCAACATCAACAAGCTGACCAATGCTCCAAGCGTTGTCCATCGGTAAGTGCTTAAACTTTTAAGCACACGCTGCATTGGTTGTATCGAGGAAGTTTCCTGGAGTTTTGGTTGCTGAACCACTGAAATGCACCCCTGTATCTTTGAAAAATTATCTCGCACTTTGATTGTAAAAAACCAATTGCTCAGTAGGGAATGTGGAATCTATATTGTGGTGACAAATCCAAATTTTGGTTCAATTTTTTGACAACGGCATGGGAAAATACTTATTCGGCAAGCATTACGGCTAATCCATTTGAATACCGAAGAAAATCAAAGAACAAGAATAATGGCTCAAATTTTTCATAATAATTCTCAACTTCCCTCAGATAATATGTCAACTGCTATCAATCGCACAGCAAAGCCAAGTTCTGAGTTCTACTCTATTTTTTCTGAAGAAGAAATTGTAGAGGTAATTCATGCACTAGAAGTCAAAAGAGAAATACCTCTAAAGTATTCTTATAAAGGCAGAGGCGCAAAAATCTGGGACAATTTTTATCGAAAATATGTTATTCCTAGATGGTATCGAACATCAAATATTGAAATTGACCTTTTGAATGAGAATTTCAACTACTTTAATAGCAATATTGAACCTGGCAGAAAAATTACTATTGTAGACGTTGGTGCAGGTAATTCATATCCTGTCAAAAAGTTTATTTACAGACTTAATAAGTTGAAGAAAGTAAATAAATATATAGCTTTAGACATAAGTGAAGAATTGCTTAATGTATCCCAAAACAATTTAAAAAAATGGTTTCCTTTAATCGAGTTTATTAGTTCTACAATTGACATAGAAAATCATTCTGTACCAATTACTTTATTTCAAAATAAAGCCGATATTGAAATTGATAATACAGCAAAAATATTTTTCCATTTAGGTGTTACTATTGGGAACCATCAAAATAGACACAAGGTATTCAAAAACTTTAGAGATAGTATGGGAAAAAACGATTACCTAGTGTTTACTAATGAAATTGGTTCCAACTCTACATGGGATGGAAACGTGAGGGGCGGATGCAAGTATCATGTAGAAGAAATATATGAATGGGTTAAAAATAAAATTGGGATTAAATCTGAAGATTGTGAATTGGTGAGAAAGTATGATTTAAAAACCGATAGTATAATTGCTAATATCAAACTTCATCATGATTACACTATAAGTTTCGACCAAATGGGGATAGATAAAAGTATTGAAATTTCTGAAGGTGAAGAAATTACTATTTGGCGACATCATAAGTTTGAAATCCCTCAACTTTTGCAAGAACTAGAAAGTTCTGGATTGCAACTTATTCAATATAGTATTGACAAATATAAATCACATATCATGGTAATTTGTAGGGTTGCTATTAACTAATACTTGCAATTAAAGTTTGCAAGCAAACGGAGAAATAGTTAACAACTTTTCCTGCATTTGAGTAATAGACATTGAGTTGGAGCGAGGAGAAGTATTCTCTCCTGCCTCTTTCTCTTCACTCCTTAAATAGCATTTTTCGGGAATCGCCATTTCTACTTTTGTAGGTTGATTTATGTTGCAGTTGGGTAAGAAAATTTTTCAACTTGTATAATCAACTACAATAAAAAATTATGCCTACATTTATATCACCCACTGAGCCTATAGAAGTTTTCTTCTCCTACGCTCATAAAGACGAAGAACTCAAAAACGAATTAGTGAAACACCTTAGCATTTTGAAGAGGCAGGGTGTAATTACAGCTTGGCATGACCGAGAGATTACTGCCGGAAAAGAATGGGCAGGTGAAATTGATACACACTTGAATACAGCCCGTGTAATTCTGCTGCTCATTAGTTCAGATTTCTTAGCTTCAGATTATTGTTATGACATTGAGCTAGCACTCGCTATGGAACGGCACACAACTGGAGAAGCTTGCGTTATTCCCGTTGTTCTCCGCGAAGTTGATTGGAAGGGCGCAGTGTTTGGCAAGCTTCAAGCCTTGCCCAAAAATGCTGATCCTGTGGCTAATTGGGGAAATAGCGATCAAGCTTTTGCAGATGTTGCTAGAGGGATTCGTAAAGCAGTTGAGGAGCTAAAACAACAGCCAATTCCCCAAGCTATTTCACAGCTTACCTCTTCTGTTATTAAAATCGAGCAAGAACTAAATGCCAATGATCTAGAAATACTTACAGAACTATTAATACGTAGTGGGCGTGCAGAATATTCTGCACGAAAAGCATTGTGTATCAAGTCTGGAATTGAACCAAATCAACTTAGCTTTTTAAGGCAAACTACGGATGCTGACTTTGCTTTAGAGCTAATTAGCTATTTGCATAGCATAGATGACAAGCAAGCTCTTTGTAAAATTTGCAAGGAAATTGAAGTTGTATTTAAAAAAGGGAAGTACGCTGCTAATTTAGAAAAAATGAAATCAAAAATAAATTGTCAGTGGAATGATAACATATAAAATTAATATAAATTAATATAAAATATTTATGTGTTCAGATTCTTTAGAACAATTAGATATAGACGCATTAGTAGAATTGTTGCTTCGTAGCCAACAATCAAGAGAACGGAAAGCACTATGTATAAATATCGGAATCGATCACAAGCGATTGAATTTTATAGAAAATACTTCAGATCAAGACTTTTTTATAAGGTTAATTCACTATCTAAATGAAACAGGCAATAACGACGCTATTTGTAATCTTTGTTGTAAAGAACTTTTACCTATTTTCCGAAATCCAGCAAATACACCTCTTTTAGAAAAAATTATAGTAAAGCTCGGATGTAATCGACCAATTACTACTCTAGAGTGTATTCCTATTTTCAGAAGCAAAAATATTTTTCTGATTAGTGGCATCATTTTTGTAATTATATTAACTGTACTAGGATTTCCAGTATATAAGCAAATTAGTGGTAATTACCCTAACTTAAATTGTCAAAATATTGTTGACAAAACTTCTAAAAACCTAAGTTCACCAACAAAAATTAAAATTAATCTACCTAATAATGTATGCGTTGAAAAATTACAGCAAATTCAGGGTAAGGTAACTGTCCAAGATGCTAAAACAATATGGATTGTAGTAAAACCTTTGATTGACTCTACTTATTATGTTCAAGAACCTACCAATATAAATGACGGAGAATTTAAAACAGAAATTTATGTAGGAGACAACAATACCCCACCGGGTACTGAATTTGAAATTCGCGCCTTTATTAAGCCTAGTAATAAACTTAATAAGGGACAAAAACTTGATAATTGGCCAGATGCAAAATTGGTTTCTGATATTATCTTAATTAAGAGGAAGTAGCCGAAGTAGTAGGGGTTCAGCCTAGCGCTTGACCGACATTATGACTCAATGTAATCATAGTCAGCTTTTGGATAATGGAAAGGTTATGGTACGGCTCTATGAATGCAAAGTCCAAATATTTCTGACGATGTTAGAAAATCGGTTTGATTTGGTTTGTGTATCAATTAAATATACATCAAACGCGGTCTAGGTTGAGGAATTGAACGCCCTAAATCCTTAGCTGTTTCTATCCATTCCTGCACAACTAATTCTACATTATGCAGAGCTTCTTGATAAGTATTACCATCAGCAGCACAACCTGATAATTCTGGTACTTCTGCAATAAAGGCTTGATCTAATTCACTCCAGTAGAGAATAATTTCATAGCGAAACATTATTTTTACTTCCTAAGTTATACTTTATAATTACTGCACGCACCTGTTTAACTTGATAACTTTTGGCTTTTCCTCTCTTATGTTGCAGGTTTAATATTTCCTCAACATCGGCTTTGACAAAAATGCGATGATCGCCACGAATACGTTCATCAAAGCCTAGTGTATATAAGAGTTGCCACAGTTGGGCGAAAGGGATATCTGTATCAGAAGTCCCAGAGAGAATTTTTTCTAAGAGTTTGTCTTGCTGACTCACGTTTTTCTAAATGTCTTAATGCTTCTATAGTCTCATATTTATTTAAAATCAGGACATACAAGAGCAAATGGATCTTACAACTGCTTATTTGAAACGATATTTTGCAAAGTTTTGACTAGCATGGAGTGCATCATTTTGCTTGATATTGATAGTTTGATTATTTCTTGGATGCGATCGCACACAGACGCACCAAAAGCTATAGTCTGGTAAACACGGTGTATTAAACCTAACGGATAACCCCTATACTCAAATTTACAAGTGATAGAGGTAACTACAGAGGTCAAATTGTTGAGATTGCTAATATCATAAGCTGAAGTATAAATCCATATCAGTTAGTGCTGACTACTGAGCAATAAATATTACGCGAATATGAAGAAGCAAATTCTAGGTGCAGCCGTATTTTTAACCACGATTAGTTTGACAACAAGCGTACAAGCAGCAAATTCTGAACATATTAAACAGTTATTAGCAACCAAACAATGTCAAAACTGTGATTTGATTAATGCAGGTCTAGTGATGGCTGACTTATCTGGAGCCAATTTGAGCGGCGCTAATCTCACAGGCGCTAACCTCAGCCGTGCAAACTTGAGTGGTGCAGATTTGCGGGGTGCAAACTTGAGTGGCGCTAGTTTATTTGGTGTTAACTTGAGTGAAGCTAAATTTAGTGGGGCAAATTTGGCGGGTGCTGATTTGAGAAATAGTTATCTAGTAAATGCAGAATTGACTGGTGCTTACCTAAATGGTGCTAACTTCCAAGGTGCAGTTGGTATACCATTACAAATTGCTTCTCCAGAAGAATTTTATGCTTTGGGTGTAGCAGAAGGCCAAAAAGGCAACCAACAACAAGCAATCAGTTATTTTAATCAAGCGATCGCTATTAAACCAGAATATGCAGGTGCTTATTTAGCTCGTGGTATCGCCCGTTACCAAATACTAGATAGACAAGGTGCATTAAAAGATGCCCAAGTTGCTGAAAAATTGTTTACATCCCAGAACAATAACTCTGGAACACAAACAGCACAGGCTTTTATTAAAGAACTGCAAACACCCGTAAATGAAAAGGTAAAAACAGGTAGTCCCAATTTCGTTGACCTGTTTGGAAATATTGGCTCACTCTTGCTCCAATTCTTGCCCTTTTAAGTGCTTCCTTTTCGAGAGTACAAAACAAATGACAAATGACAAATGACAAATAACAAATGACACTATCTAACGAATTATGGGCAGCAAATCAAGACTTAGCTCAAGCTTGTCTAGAGCATTCTTTCGTTCAAGGCATTGGTGATGGTACTCTTGAGCAGGTGAAATTTGCTTACTACGTAGGGCAAGATGCTTTTTTCTTAGAAGCTTTTGCCCGTGCATACAGCATCGCCGCAGCTAAAGCACCAGATTGGTTAGGTTTCACCACATTTCATAACTTAGCTAGTGGAGTTTTAGAAGAACTGCGGTTGCATAGTAGCTATGCTTCTCAGTGGGAAGTCAATTTGAACTCCGTGAAACCGGGAGCCGCCACCCGTCGTTATACCGATTTTTTATTAGCAACTGCTTGGGGGCAAGATGTGGGTTTAACTGCTGCGGCGATGTCTCCCTGTATGCGTTTGTACGCCTTTTTGGGAGAACAGTTAGCTTGTAATGGTATTCCTAATCATCAATATGCAGATTGGATTCGCACTTACAGCAGCGCAGAATTTCAACCACTAGCACAACAATTAGAAACTTTGGTTGACAATTATGCCACTAGCAATTCTGTGGTGCATTCAACCTATCGTTATGCTATGTTTTGCGAACGCGACTTTTTTCAGGCTGTATGGGAGTAGGAAAACTGCTGTTATCATCTGCTCAAAAAAAGCCTTGACAAATTTCTGAAGATATACACCTTGTCTCTTCACCCGCGATTATCATTTTTATTGAAAAGATTTTGACTATTTTTAGGACTTACGCAAAACTACATGCGGTAGGGGCAATACCCTGCGGGAAGCAGCTTTGCGTCTACATGAATTGCCCCTACGGGAAAATTAAGGAGAATATCTAAATTAAGCAATGGCTAATCAGACATACACAGCTGATGTCTTAGTTGTCGGTGGTGGAACCGGAGGGACTGCGGCTGCTATCCAAGCGGCGCGACGGGGAGCTAAAACGATTCTGGTGAGTGAATTTTCTTGGTTAGGGGGAATGTTAACTTCGGCTGGAGTATCTGTACCCGATGGTAACGAATTAGAAGCTTTTCAAACAGGATTATGGGGTGCGTTTTTGCAGGAATTGCGACAACGACAACCCGGAGGATTAGATAACAGTTGGGTAAGCTTTTTTAGTTACGATCCTCAAATTGGGGCAGAGATTTTTGCAGATTGGGTGCAGGAATTGCCAAATCTGCACTGGATTTCTGGACAAGTGCCAATAGAAGTATTCCGTCAAGGTGATTGTATTACTGGTGTGCGCTTTGCTGATTTTGCTGTCACAGCCAAAATAATTCTCGACGGCACAGAATTAGGAGATTTATTAGCTTTAGCTGACATACCTTACCGTTGGGGTTGGGAATTGCAATCTGAATGGGGAGAACCCAGCGCCCCAGTGAGTTTTAACTCTTTCACTAAGAAATATCCGGTGCAAGCGCCCACTCATGTCGTGATTATGCAAGACTTTGGTGATGCGATGTCTCCAGAAATTCCGGCTGCCCCTAACTATAATTCATCACACTTTACAGGTGCTTGGGATGGCTATGGAGCAGAGACATTTTTGAATTATGGACGTTTGCCTGGTGACAGATTCATGATTAATTGGCCAATCTGTGGCAATGACTACGGCCAAGGAGTAGGGCGGCTGATAGAGTCAGATGTGTCCAGAGGTGAATTCATCCAAGAATCTCGCTGGCATAGCCAAAATTTTGCCCATTTTATCCAAAATCAGCTTGGTCGCCGCTATGGTTTAGCAGAAAAAGTATTTCCTCACGCCTCTACAGCTTTCGCACTGCATCCCTATTACCGAGAAAGCCGCCGCTTAGTAGGGTTAACTACTGTCCGCGAACAGGATATTTTGCCGATCGCAAGAGGTAGAGTTGCATCTATATCTAATGATGCGAGGTTTTGTGATGCAATTGCAATTGGTAACTACGCCAATGACCATCATTATCCCGGTGTTCAATTCCCACTGCAACCAAAATCTATCTTTTGGGGGGGACGGTGGACTGGGACTCCTTTTACAATTCCCTACAGTTCACTAGTCCCAGTCACAACAGATGGTTTCTTAGTTTGTGAAAAGAACATTTCTGTCTCCCACATTGCCAATGGCGCTACCAGATTACAACCTGTGGTTATGGGCATTGGTCAAGCAGCAGGTATGGCGGCGGCGATGTGTGTTGAGCTAGACTGTCAGCCGAGGGATTTACCTGTTAAATCCCTGCAAACAGCTTTATTAGAGGATAATCGTTCAAAAACAGCAGTTATTCCTTTATTTAATCTTCCACCCAATCGTTCTGATTGGCTGTACTGGCAACTGTATTACTTAAATAACCCACAAGCCTATCCAGATAGTGGTTATTGCCCTTGTCCATCGGAAAATGAGTACCCTGACTCTGTTTTTGATAAGGCATTAATTCGGCAAAATAACTGTTTCAAAGGCATTTTCTCCCGCTTGGAACACGAGGAATACAGATTTGCTGTCACAGCACCAGCCGCATATCAAGGGCAAAATTGGCAGCTTGTGACTTTGCGATCGCATATCAACGAGCAATTACGCGCTTATCCCCACGAACAATTAGTTACATTGTGGGGTCATTACAATCACTCTGGTAACTGGTTATTAGTCGAACATTTAAACGGAGGATAAAAAGAGTTTATTTTCAGTAAAACAGAATACTTTTTGATAAATTGTCCGGATATTAATCAAAAAGCTAAGTATCAGTGAAGTGGAGAGTTCCAAAATAGACACCTGCTATGCGTGCTGCCATTTCACTTTTAGTTTCGAGTCTGGTATTCGGCCCCTTAGCTTTTAACTGCCAAGCAATGGTCAATAACTTATCAATTGGGCTGCCTTCCACGTCTACTTCGGAACAGTGGCTCTCGGCGACATCTGAACAAACTTCAGATGATACGCCACGTCATCGCGGTAGTGGGCGTAGGGAAGTGACACAAAAATTCAAAAATATCTATGTTGTGCTTTAACTACCGTAGGGTAATGGCTTTTTTTCCAAAGGAAGCAAAGTACCAGAAAACACAGTGTTGTGCTAACATCAGTGACACAGCTTTTCTGGCAGATATATATACAGTTGACACACGAAAATCTTCAGCGATCGCTTAGTATTTCAACTGCAACCTTTGTATATCATAAGTTGGTTTAAATTCTGGCAATCAAAATTAAGGTCTTTGATCAACAGCATTAACCACTCCTCAAAAGCTACATAACTGTTGCTTCTATTCCTAAGAAGTTCTGCATCTCAATCCTTAACGGTTCTAGAAATAGATGTTACTTAGGCTATCAGTTAATCTAAAACACATCTAATTAAAACTTTTTCTCATATATTGAGTAACTGGTTTCTATATGAGCAACTAATGGATCTTAGCTTTGACGGGTGTTTAGCGCCCTTTACCGAAGCACAGAATCCTTTTCGTTTCATTTGAGCTTATCTATGATATGGATTCGCATAAATAGTATAGGTTTATTGCACTTGACAACAAATATTACTATTTATGTCCTACTCTAGCACCCTGGTTTTTTCTTCTCATAGATGGTTTTCGATGAAATAAATATTAAGATCGATCTGCCAGATCATCTCACCCATCTTAATTATTCTACACTCAAGGACAGATGCAAAATTTTGTATCTGTCCTTTTTAGGTAAAGTTTATTTAAAGAAAAGGCAATGGAGAGGTATTATCTCAAGCTGGCTTATGAGCAATAAAATACTTGCTCATAAAATGAACTTGCATCTCAATATTCTCAAAGCCTACTCTCTGTAAACGTTCTAACAAGTCATCAGTGGTGTAATGCTTGTAATAGGGTTCATGGAAAGTTTCAGAGAAAGAGTCCATCATATATTCCAACTCAGGTGAATCACTCAACTGAATTGAGTCACAGATAATAAAGACTCCGCCTGGTTTTGTTACCCGAAAGCATTGCTCAATCACTGTCTGACGTACAGATGCTGGTAACTCATGGAACAGAAAAACAGAAGTTACAGCATGAAAATAGTCATCTACATAAGGTAACTCTTCGGCATTCCCTTGTAAAAGTTGCGGCAGTTCTCCCGGAATTTGGGATAGTAGTTCATTTGCTTTCCGCAAATAAGCTGGTGACAAATCTGTACCAAACAGAGATGCTTGAGGTAGTGCTGCTCGAATTAACTTCAAAGTCCGCCCAGTTCCACAAGCCACATCCAAAATACGGGTTTGCCGTGGTGCAACCGAATCAATTGCTTTCAGCCCTTCCTTGAGAGGAGCAAGAATTCGCCGCCGCATCGCATCAGCTGCCCCACCAAAAAGAATTTCTACTTGTAAGTCATATAAATTGGCTGACAAGTCACTCAAATAGCCATTGCTTTGGTGATGGAAGTTCTGCAAGTAGTAACTGGGATAACCATCTGTGTCAATTTCGGGCGAAAAATCTTGGTAATTCTGTTGTCTAACCCGTTCCCAGATTTGAGGAAAATCTAGCCACACCAAAGGATAGTAGGAAAAAAAGTCTTGCCAGGGGTTATCAAACAATAAACTTTCTGGGTAGACACCTTTTTGGGCATCTTGCCAGTCTGTCTCCAGCAACTGGTTCAATCTCTGTTGAAGCTTGACTAAAATCTCATTTGGGATGGGTTTGGTCTTTTGTTCAAGTGTCGGATACACTAGGTTCCTCAACTGTGAACTTAATATTTTGTGAGCCAGACCAAAGTAATTTTTGCCCTGCTGAAAGGTTTGATAAGTCAGCTTAGTTAAACTCTCAGGCATAAAAATAGCTTAAGTTTTGATTACTTCTATGTAAACTATTGTAACGAAAAAATTATCTCCTGTCGGAGGTCAAAAGAGGCAGGGGAGCAGGGGGCAGGGAGCAAGGGGGAAAACTGAAACGGAGCTTCTTGGTGAGATAAGGGACTTCCAAGAAATAAATTATCCAATTTCACCGAATCAAAACGATTTTCTCTCCCCCTGCCCCCTGCCCCCTGCCTCTTCGGTCAGATGATTTTAGCCATCAAAGGTTTAGGGAAGATTTTTCGAGGTTTAGGAAAAAATACCTCATATTGTCAGCAAAAGCAAACATAAACTTATGTAAAAAGTAGCTTATGTTACAGAATCTTTGCTATATTAGTTTATAGAGAAACCAAAAATTATATATTCACAAAATAGAGAGGACTATGGTTATGTCTATTGCAGATAAATCTCGTGCGTTAATGGTGCGCGAACATCAGCAAGTCAAGAATCGTCAACAATCCATGCTGATGCGGGCTGCACAAGAACTTGGTCTTCCTGAAGAAGCAGCGCACTACTGGAACCCAATTCAAGGGAAGGTAGATGCTAGCAGTCGGATGATTTATGGGCCCAGCCACGCTTCCATGAGCTAAGTTTCAAGAGTTTTAAGCTGGATTTTTTGAGTGAATATCTCAACTGACAACTCTGGAAAAAAAAGCCACCCTCGACTTTAGGGTGGCGAAACTTATTAATTTTAGTTAGATACGACTCTTAACTTAAGCATCGTAGTAGAGGTAAAATTCGTAGGGATGAGGACGTAGTTGCAACTGCTTGACTTCATTACCTAGCTTGTAGTCAATCCAATTTTCGATAAAGTCTTCCGTGAAAACGCCTGATTCGGTCAAGAAGGCGTGATCCTCTTCTAGCGCTTGCAACGCCAATTCTAAAGAACCTGGAGTTGAAGGAACCTTTGCCAGTTCTTCTGGAGAAAGTTCATAGATATTCTTATCTAAGGGTTCACCAGGATGGATTTTGTTCTTGATGCCATCAATACCAGCACAAAGCATTGCAGCAAATGCCAAGTAGGGATTAGATGTCGCATCTGGACAACGGAATTCTAAACGCTTGGCTTTAGGGTTAGTACCAGATAAAGGAATACGGATAGAAGCAGAACGGTTTCCTTGGGAGTAAGCCAAGTTTACTGGTGCTTCATAACCAGGTACTAAGCGCTTATATGAGTTGGTGCTAGGGTTAGTAATTGCTAACAGTGCTGGTGCGTGTTTGAGAAGACCACCAATGTAGTACAAGCCCATATCGCTCAAACCAGCATATTTATCACCTGCAAACAGAGGTTGACCATCTTTCCAAATGGACTGGTGACAGTGCATTCCTGAACCGTTATCGCCAAAAATTGGTTTTGGCATGAAGGTAACGGTTTTGCCATATTTTTTAGCAACGTTCTTGATGACATATTTGTAAATCATCAACCAGTCAGCCGCTTCGATCAACTTTCCAAAGCGGAAACCTAGTTCGCACTGACCACCAGTAGCAACTTCATGGTGATGTTTTTCAATGGGCACACCTAATTCTGCCATTGTCAACAACATTTCTGTACGGATATCTTGAAAAGAATCCGTGGGTGAAACTGGGAAGTAACCTTCTTTGAAGCGTGGTTTGTAACCCAAGTTGGGTTTGTTCTCTGTACCGGCTTTACCAGAATTCCAAGCACCTTCTTCGGAATCTAAGAAGTAATAGCCTTCGTTTGCAGTTTGGGCAAACCTAGCACTGTCAAATATAAAGAATTCAGCTTCCGGGCCAAAGAAAGCTGTGTCACCAAGACCACTGGAAACTAAGTAATCTACTGCTTTTTGAGCAATAACCCGTGGGCAACGGTTGTACCATTCGCCTGTGCGGGGTTCTTTGATACTACAAATTATACTTAGTGTTGGCACTTCCATAAATGGGTCGATCCAAGCAGTGTTGGGGTCGAGTACCATCGTCATGTCGGATTCGTTGATTGCTTTCCAACCCCTGATGCTGGAACCGTCAAAAGGTACGCCATCAGTGAATGCAGTCTCATCGATTTGGTTTTGGTACAGTGTGAGGTGCTGCCAAGTCCCGACTGTATCGATGAATTTGAGATCAATCAGTTGAATTTTTTCATCTTGAATTTTCTTCAAGAGTTCTTGTGGTGTTGTCATTGTTACTCCTTCTCTACCAATTTCCTAAAGTAAACCAGAATCTTACATTGCATCCTAACCCTGCTGATCTCAATCAGGCCGTGACACACCAGAAATATCTTAAATAGTAGACATTAGCGGATTTTGTAGCTTATGTTACAGATATCTAGATTATCAGGTTATATTAACCTTTCGGGGATCATCTGTACAAAACTGGAAAGTTCATCATATAGGGGTCAACTTTGGCATAGAATCCTTAAATAGTGGATAGATTGTTTTTGTGCCGAATCTATTTTAAATAGCACAAAAATTTACTGGTGCATAAGTGCAGCCAAATAAATATCAAACCATAAATAGCAAGGATTGGGAGAAAAAAGAATGCGCGATGCGGTAACAAGTTTAATTAAGAATTATGACTTAGCTGGTCGGTATTTTGATCGGAATGCGATCGATAGCCTGAAGTCTTACTTTGACAGTGGTACAGCACGAGTACAAGCGGCGGCGGCGATAAATTCTAATGCGGCTGCACTTATTAAGCAGGCTGGTTTGAAGTTATTTGAAGAATTGCCAGAATTGATTCGCCCTGGTGGGAATGCTTATACAACTCGTCGTTATGCAGCTTGTCTGCGGGATATGGACTACTATCTGCGCTATGCCACCTATGCGCTAGTTGCTGGGAATACAAATGTATTGGATGAGCGTGTGCTGCAAGGGCTACGGGAAACTTACAATTCTTTAGGAGTACCTATTGGCCCCACGGTTCGCGGTATCCAGATTCTCAAGGATCTGATTAAGGAACAAGTGGCAGCAGCAGGTGTGGCTAATACTGCTTTTGTGGATGAACCATTCGATCACATCACACGTGAGTTAAGCGAGATAGATATTTAGATTATCGGTGGGCAAGATGTTTGCTTCACAATAATTATAAATAGCGATCGCACTTTTATCTTACTGAAAAAGAGCGATCGCTTTTTTTGTAAACTCTATGAGTTTAGCTTTGCTAGATTAAAGCTGTATTTTTGAAGCTATCTTTCGACTAATGCCAGCCAGGGACATCTACCACGCCGCAGTCATTAAAGCACTTATAGCAGATGGTTGGACAATAACCAACGATCCCTTATACCTTGGATACGGGGGTAGAGAACTTTACGTAGATATTGGAGCAGAAAAAGTTACCATTGCTGCTGAGAGAGACGATCAAAAAATAGCTGTTGAAATCAAAAGTTTTCTGAGTCCTTCTCCCGTGAATGACCTCCAGGAAGCTGTAGGACAATATGAAGTTTATCCCAGCGTGCTTAAAGAACTACAACCAAAACGCCAACTTTATTTAGCAGTTCCCAAGCGGGTTTACGAGGGTATATTTTCTGAACGCTTTGGTCAGCTAATTCTTAATAGTATAGGAATAAACCTAATTGTCTTTGACGAGCAACTAGAAAGGATTATCAGATGGATAAGCTAGCTCGGTATCGTGAAATTATTCGTCAGCTGATATTTGACTATGCTAGTCACAAGCCTGCTAACGGTCAAATAGAGACAGAAGCCGTAATTGACTCGGAGCGAGACCATTACGAAGTGTTACATATCGGTTGGGATGGGGTGCGCCGCGTACATGGTTCGGTGGTACATATAGATATTATTGATGATAAAGTCTGGATTCAATATGATGGTACTTCCCAGCCAGTAGCGGAGGCATTATTAGAAGTGGGTATCTTGCGCGAAGATATTGTTTTGGGTTTCCATCCTGATGAACTACGGCAATACACGGATTTTGCTGTATCTTGATTATCTTTACTGAGAACTTTCAAATCAGCTAGAGCTTGTTTAAACTTCTTAAACGTTCTAAAGTCGATTATTTCATCTGCGATCGCCATTTAGAGCGATCGCTAGGATCAAGTTTAATATTTTTTTGCCAAGCTAATAATGCTGCTTCATTATTTCCAAGCTCGTCTCATGTTGATGAACCGTTTGATCACATCACACGCGAGTTGAACCAACAGGATATTTAGTAATTCAACAAGCAGTATAAAATATAGCGATCGCACTTTCTCAACAAAGATGAAAGAGCGATCGCTTTTTTTGAAATCTACCAGGTATTGAAGAAATCTGGATATGAGAAGTTCCTTACCAGGCAATTTGCGATCGCTCCTGCACAACTCGCTGATATACTTCTTCTGTTTGCCTAGCTAATTTCGGCCAGCTAAAGCGGCGCTCTAAATCTTCATAAGCGTTATCTACCAACCATTGCCGATAACCTGGATTTTTCAAAACTTCCAAAATTCCCCAAGCTAAAGAATCGGGATTGTTCACCCAAGTCACAATGCCCGTTTTGGTATGTTGCACCACTTCAGGAAAACCACCAGTATCAGAAACTACTACGGGAACACGAGAAGCAAAGCTTTCTAAAGCGACAATCCCAAAGGGTTCGTAAAGGCTGGGAAACACGGCACAATCAGCGACAGTCTGGAATTTATCTAAGTAATCATCGGAAAGAAAACCGGTAAAATAGCAATGATGCCAAATTCCTAAATCCCAAGCTTGGCGCTTGAGATGGTCAGTATTGCCGCCACCGACGATGACAAATTTAACATTGCCTCCCATTTCTGAAAGTATCTTGGGTGCAGCATTAAGTAATATCGGTACACCCTTTTCATAAGTCATGCGGCCAAGGTAATAGACGATCTTCTCATTGTCTGTAGCAAATTGGCGGCGAAAATCCAGCGCATGAAAATCTACGTGATGCTGTTTTTTTTCGGCTCGGATACCGTTATAAATGACATCGATTTTGTCCCAAGGGCTTTGTAATGCTCGTTCTACTTCTTGACGCATATAATCGCTACAAACGATAATTCGCCAAGCGTTGAAAGCCAGCAAGTTTTCTTTGCCATTTATATAGCTTTGGATATCTGTGTGAATACCGTTGTAGCGTCCGTATTCTGTAGCGTGAATTGTGGCAATTAGTGGTATTTTGAGACTATGCTTGAGAGCGATCGCAGCGTCTCCTACTAACCAATCATGGGCATGAATTAAATCAAACGGCCCTTCCTCTAAAATCAACTTACCACCGTGATCTCCCATACTCAGGTTGAGATTGACTACCCAGTGGAAAAAGTCGTTACTATATGCTACAGGCACGCGATGTACCTTTACTCCCTCAACTACCTCATACATTGATGCCTGACCAAATTCGGCTGTAATTAAGTGGATTTCATGTCCTAGCTTTACCAGTTCTGGGTACAACTCCGCCACATGCCGCGCAATTCCCCCAACAATCCTTGGCGGAAACTCCCAACTCAGTACCAATATCTTCATCTGCTAGACTCCCCGACACTTTACAAATATCTAAAAAACTACATTTACCTAAAAATACAAGGGTGGCAAATGTAGTGAGTATGTTTACTAAAATTGTTAGATTTTTTAACTGTTATTTTGTTAAAGCTTATCAAATATCCAAATAAACAAAATACTCTAGACACAGAGGACAGATTGCTCGCCGTACAAGAAGTTAGAGCCAAAAGCCTTAAAATTGGTAGGTTTGAACACCACCTTCCAACTTACAATCTCAAAAGATAGGAATTTCAGCTTGAGAAATCCCACCTCAAAGCCAGTTTTGAGAGTGCTAACCGTACATCACAGGGCTGTATTCCGCTTGCTAGAGTGTGAGCCATTCACGTAGAATATAATGCCATTGTTGCAGCAGTTCTCATGGCTTCATCTGCGTCATTTGACACATTAGAGTCTTTACAGGCGGATATCGCTGAATTGATCGCTCGTTTACCGACATTAAAAAATCGGCAATTTATTCAGCAAGCACTTGCCACCATTGTTCGTCTATCTGATAACGAGATTGAGCGTCTCGACTGGAAAATTTTGTCGGCTGCCTTAGCAGATATGGAACGCGGTTTCCAGCTATTTTATGATTACCGACACGTTCGCAAAGTCACCATCTTTGGTTCTGCCCGTCTAGCACCAGATAGACCAGAGTACCAAATGGCCCTTGATTTTGCTCGTACTATTTCTCAATTAGGATTTATGGTGATGACCGGCGGCGGCGGCGGAATCATGCAAGCGGGTAACGAAGGCGCTGGGCGAGAAAATTCCTTCGGATTAAACATTCAGTTACCCTTTGAACAGGAAGCAAACCCATTTATAGAGGGTGATCCCAAGCTAATTAACTTCAAATATTTCTTTACCCGCAAGCTGTTTCTCCTCAAAGAAAGTGATGCTATAGCCTTATTTCCGGGGGGCTTTGGCACTCAAGATGAAGCTTTTGAATGTATGACATTAAGCCAGAATGGTAAATTTGGCCCAGTACCTCTAGTTTTAATCGATCGTCCTGGTGGTACTTACTGGCGCTCTTGGAGCGAATATATTAATAAGGAATTAGTACAAAATAGGCTTGTCAGTTCTGAAGACCCTAGCCTTTACACGGTGACAGATAACCTGGAGGTCGCTTGTAATGCAATCACTCGTTTTTACCAGGTTTATCATTCATGCCGTTATGTCAGCAATCAGTTAGTTATTCGCCTAAAGACAGATATATCAGACGCTCTTGTAAAGCAACTCAATGCTAATTTCAGTGACATTCTTATTAAAGGACAGATTGAAAAAAGTCAGGCATTACCTCAAGAAGCACAAGATGAAACTGCTGAATTACCCCGCCTGATCTTGTACTTCAATCAACGTGACTTGGGGCGCTTATATCAGATGATTGCCACAATTAATCAGATGGGCGATCCTTCACCAGAGGATGCAGCGCATCCAGAAAGGAAGTAGCTCAAGACTTACACCAAACTTTAGCCGAAACCTTAATTTCCAGGTAGGGGCAATTCATGAATTGCCCCCCATATAAATCAAGCGCATCTTCTTACTTGAATTTACCAATTTTGCATTTCTACTAATTCCATACACAACTCATTAATTTGCTCTAAATCAGGTTTGTGAGGTAGTGCAGAATGCTCATAAACAGTTTCCATTTCGGCAACCAAATCTTCTGCCATTTTCATCACCTGCTCATAAGAATATTCACCCTTTAAAATAGCCTTTAAATCCTCAACATCACCAGCTATTCTTCTATCTACAATCACTTCACCTTGTCGCAATATTTCTACTCCACTGCGTAACAATCTAATGCAGTGCATCCCATGTTTGAGGTCAAAACCCGACTTTTTTTCCATTTCTGCTCTAGCCGGATTTCTATTTTCCTGCCAAGATAAGTAAGCTTTCCATTCTCTTAAAGCTATTTGATAACTTTGACTTTTTTGAAGCAAACGGATAAAATCTTTACGGCTATTAGTTAAGTGTTGGGTATATTCTAAAGTTTCATCGGGTAAAGTATATTGTTTTAGTACTCCTTTAAAATCAATATCTGCTGTTAGTAATTGGTATAACTGCTCCGCTTCTTCCAAAAACTCAATTCTTCCTCTGATTAAGTTATAAAGATACTCTAGAAAAGCATTTAGCTCATCTTTGCTAAGGGGTGCTTCGTCTTCTATGGCAAAGTCAGATGGTATTGGTTTTTTTTGCGGTGGCTTTAATAACCATTTGCGATGAGTTTCCATCTTTTTGATTTGAGCAAAGGCATAACCAGTGTAAGTATGTTTTACCTTTTTGCTCAAAAATAGCTGCTTATGATTAATTAAATGTTGTCCAACTGTACTGAGAAAAGGATAGTTATTTAACCAGAGCAATTCTAAAACATTGGGATTCGCACCCGCTAATAACTGGAGGATTTTTCTTAATTCATATATAACTGTGTCTTTGTTACCATCAATGAATGGAAATATTCCTGGTTCATCCCAACCAGTATCTTTTTGTTCTATGCGATCGAATCCCAAGTAGTATCTTTTAGGTGCAATAAATACTCCGCGATAATCAAAGTCTGAATCAGGACGATTTAAACCATAGCCGTGGCTACCTGCCAAACCAATTAAAATAGTTCTTTGCTCAACTTCTATTCTTTCCATATCACCTGATTAAAATATAGTCATCCTAACTCATGACTTAAGCAGGTGAGAAGATAGTAATACCAATTCGCTATGAAGATGCACTTAATTTTAAACGAACCGCCAAGTACGCCAAGTACGCCAAGAGAGAAGGAGTAATAATTAAGTGCAAACTTATGGAGAATTGGTATAAGCAAAGTTGCTGAGTTTAATATAAATTGCCCCTCAAGGAGATGATGCAACTGTATCCCCTTGAGGAGCAAAATTTTTCAACTCAGTTGTTCCTATACTTTCAGTTTCTTAGAATAGGAATTATCTAGGATTAAGATGCCGTCTAGTTCCCCATCCTGGATTGACGATCGCAGCTAAATCTTCCTCAGATAAGTTGTTGATTTCATTTTCTAGTTCATCAACTGTAAAGTCATAGCCACGCTCTTTAGCAATCTTAACGAAGGCTTCTGGATCGGCTGTTGCCTTGAGTCTTTGCTGTAATGCTTGATCTTGTTTTACAGCTTGAAAAAGTCGGCTAGCATTTTGCTGGGTCATGACAATCCATCTCCTGTTTTAAATATCAGGTTTGAATGTAACAATTTGATTTTGTCAATTCTTTAAATTCTGTAAAGAACTATTAGATTAAGCGCGTAGATTTAATTCTAAAACAAAGAATAAAAATGTGTGGATATTGACAAGAAACTATAAGTTTGAGTCTAAAATATTTCTTATAGTTTGTATAAATCATCCCTAAGATGGAAGCAGTATTTTTGAGTAAGCGATCGCCATCACGAATTTTGGCAAATAAAAGCTTGACTTACCCCTTGTGAATAAAATAGAATATTAGATTGTCTGTCTAATTCCTGCTCGGATCAGGTAGACATATTACAAAAGCTGGCAAAAGCCTCTCTAGAGGAGATAAAAACCAGCTACCTGTACGGCAACCTCAAGGACAATTTAATGACCTACGCAATTATTGAAACTGGCGGCAAACAAATACGAGTAGAGCCAGGGCGGTTTTATGATATTGAACTGCTTCCCACCGAACCAGATGAAAAAGTTACAATAGACTCCGTATTACTCGTACAACACGATGGCGAAGTCAGCATTGGACAGCCACTAGTGACAGGTGCGACTGTAGAAGGGACTGTAATGCGACATTACAGAGGTCGTAAAGTCTTGGTATACAAGATGAAGCCGAAAAAGAAAACCCGCAAAAAGCGGGGGCATCGTCAAGAAATTACCAGACTTATGATTGACTCTATCACCCTTAACGGTGAAGTGTTTGTTGCCCAAGGAGAAGCGGAGAAGGAACTTCCCGTTGCTAATGACACTTCTGCTGAAGAAGTGGAAGTTGCTGCTGATTGAAGAAGAATTCAGAAGTCAGAATTCAGAAGCCAGAATAAATCAGTGGAGGATTCAGACCCACCACTGAATTTAAGACTACCAAACACTCATGCAGAATTTATACTGAATTCTGACTCCTGACTCCTGAATTCTGTTTTGATAATAAAAGAAGTAGATAAAGAGGAAATCATGGCTCACAAGAAAGGAACAGGTAGTACACGTAACGGTCGTGATTCTAACGCCCAACGTCTGGGTGTCAAGCGTTATGGCGGTCAAGTTGTGCGTGCAGGAAACATTCTCGTGCGTCAGCGCGGGACTAAATTTCACCCTGGTAACAACGTCGGTATTGGTAGCGATGACACTCTGTTTGCCTTAATCGACGGTGTTGTAATGTTTGAAAGAAAAGGCAAAACCCGTAAAAAGGTTAGTGTTTATTTACCCATAACTGCTGCTGAGGCAGCCCCTGCTGAAGCAGTAGCAAGTTAGAGTCTTAGGGTGGGTACTGTTCCCGCCCTAATCACTATTTGGCACTGGGATGATTTTTAGATTTGCCTAAATAAAAGTCGCTTTGTTCTTCTGTTATCCACAGATTTGGATCAAAATCATCAAAGCGCAGATATTCTTCAATAACAAAATATTACTTGCCCTGAAGATAGGAAGTATCTGTCTAGTTAAATCTATGCTCCTGTAGAGGTAATATGAGTCTGATTCTTCCCAAACGCACCCTATCGCGTCGTCGGTTATTGCAAGTATCTGGACTTTCAGGGGTAGGCTTTCTTTTAGGTGGCTGTGGGACAAATTTGTTCTCAGATAATCTGCGGCAAATATCTGAGCCGCTAAATCAAAGTCTGGAAGCACTCTTGTTAAGTCAAAAACCAGTTCCAGAATTTCCTGTCAGTGCCATAGAAGCAGATAAGTTACTGGTTAATACTTTTGATTTCACCCCGCAAATCGATGCGGCGCAGTTTCGGCTGAAGATTGATGGTGAAGTTAGTAATCCGATGCAATTGAGCATGGCAGATATTGAAAAACTTCCCCTAACTTCAATGATAATTCGCCATGTGTGTGTTGAAGGCTGGGCAGCGATCGCTCAATGGGGAGGTGTGCGATTACGAGACTTGGTAGCACTGGTACAGCCGAAGTCAAATGTCCGCTATGTCTACTTTAAATCTGCTGATGGTTACTATGAAAGCTGGGATCTTGCTTCTGCTGTACATCCTCAAACTCTCATGGCTTATCAAAAGAATGGGCAACCATTATCAGTTGATCACGGTGCGCCCATACGTCTAGCATCCCCAATTAAACTGGGCTACAAGCAAAGCAAGTGGGTAACTCAAATTACATTCGTCAGCAATTTGTTACCTCTTAAAGGCTATTGGGAGGATCAGGGTTATGAGTGGTTTGCAGGGTTATGAGGGAGCAGGGGAGCAGGGGGAGAAAATTTTACCTTGTCCTTGTGGGATAGTATGTTTTTTAGTTGGAAGTTCCTTACATCCCCAAACTATAGAGGGATGGAGAATTATGGGGATTAGTTAAAATTCGTTTGTGTTAGTCCACGAAGCACGGAAAAGCAACAGCATGACTACAGAGAAGCTAACAACCTCGCCATCATCCCCAGTCAAGACTGAATTAGAATCCATAGATTCGCCCGGTTGTCAATCAACGAGTCTGCACGATTCAGATGTACCGGAAGTGGACTTGTTTAGTCCATTGAAAATTCGAGATATCACTCTGCCCGATCGCATAGCGATGTCACCAATGTGTCAATACTCAGCAGAGGATGGATTCGCCAATGATTGGCACTTCGTCCATTTGGGGAGTCGGGCTGCTGGCGGTACTGGGCTGATTATAGTGGAAGCTACAGCCGTGACAGCCCAAGGGCGAATCACACCTGGCGATCTTGGTCTTTGGGATGATACGCATATTGAGCCACTAGCTCGGATTGTCCGCTTTCTTCGTCAACAAGGAGCGATCGCAGGGATTCAATTAGCCCATGCTGGACGGAAGGCAAGTTGTGATGTTCCCTGGCAGGGTGGCGCACCGTTAACACCTGAACAAGGAGGTTGGTCGGTAGTCGGGCCAAGCCAAATTCCGTTTCAAGAGGGCGGCCCCGTTCCCATCGCCCTGGATGAGGCTGGCATTGGAGAGGTGATTGAAGCCTTCGTTGCCACAACCCAGCGTGCCCTGCAAGCAGGTTTTGAGATTATCGAAATCCACGCGGCTCATGGATATTTACTGCACTCCTTTCTTTCGCCGCTAAGTAATCAACGAACAGATCGTTATGGAGGTTCGTTAGAGAACCGAATGCGTTTATTACTTGAGGTGACAAGACGAATCCGAGAGGTTCTGCCAAATGGGATGCCGCTTTTTGTGCGCCTCTCTGCTACAGACTGGGTAGAGGGAGGTTGGGATATCAAGCAGTCAGTTATATTATCCCGTGAACTCAAGGAATTAGGTGTTGATTTAATCGATGTTTCCACAGGAGGCATAGTCCCTCATGCCAGGATTCCCGTACAGACAGGTTATCAAGTGCCTTTTGCTGCCCAAATCCGAGAAGAGGCTGGGATTAGGACAGGGGCCGTGGGGTTGATAAGGGAGGCTGAGTATGCTAATCAATTAATTACTCGTGGATGTGCAGATTTGGTTCTCGTCGGTCGAGAAATGCTCCGCGATCCATATTGGTCGATTCGAGCGCGTTACAGCCTAGATGAGGAACCGAACTGGCCTTTACCCTACGGTTATGCGGTTAAACAACGCAGACAGGGGAAATAAATCTCAACAAGTTTGCTACAGTGCGATCGCAATTAATTTGTGTTTAACCGCAGATGATATGATTGCGATCGCTCTTTTTTCCCTAAGAGTGCAAAAAGCACTTTTGCAAAAGGTCTAATGGAGTTCAAAGGCTTATTAATGGAGTTCAGAGGCTCATTAATGGAGTTCAGAGGTTCATTAATGGAGTTCAAAGCCTCATTAATGGAGTTCAGAGGTTCATTAATGGAGTTCAAAGCCTCATTAATGGAGTTCAGAGGTTCATTAATGGAGTTCAGAGGCTCATTAATGGAGCTAAAAGGCAAATAAGTCGAAATCGGGTAGAACAGATGGCTTATTATCGGTTTTTGAAAAATGAAAACGTCATGCGATCAGAATTAGTACGTAGTATTGCGAATGAGTGCCAGCTTTATGTAGAGGAAAAGCATTATGAGTAAATATAGGAATCCGGTTTGATGTCTGAAAATATCCGTAGGATGTGTTAGCGACAGCGTAACGCATCAAACCCGTGATAATAGTGCGTTACGAACTCCGTTCTAACACACTCTACAATACCTAATTTCGTTCAAAAATCAAATAGTAATCCTATATTTCAATCCAATTTACAAGTAAAGGCGTACACAAGTACGCCTTTATATCCGATTCATTTGTTGCCAAGATATTTGAAAAATAGTCTACCTCGACGCATTTTAGTTAAAGGACTTTGAGAGTTGATTAGGATCTAGATTAGCAGGAAATAATAAAATTTCCTTGCCTTCTAAGTTTGCCTTCTGGTGAAGCAAAATTGCCTTTTTCAAAGAACAATATTTAATTGGAACCCATCTATCGCTATAAAAGTAGACAGTTACTCGGCTCATTGCATACTCTTCCAATGGTAGTGGAATAGACCAGGATGAGTCCACAGTTTGAACCTTACCTGTTGAGTCCATGCTTTGAACCTCAATTGTTAAGTATATATACTTTCACTCATCAGAATGATTTAAAGTAACTGTCATAAGTAATAAGAAACCGCTTTTAAACTTAATCTTTAGATAAAAATTAGAATAATTACAACTAACCTCAAGACATGGGAGAAGTGAGTTTAAGCTCAATACGTTCCCCTGCTCCCTGCCCTCTGCCCCCTGCTCTCTGCCCCCTGCCCCCTGCTCCCCTGCTCCCCGCCTCTTCCCAATGCCCAATAATTTAAAATCCTGCCAAACGATGTGGAGGTTTCAAACTCAGGGATGATGAGTAAATAGCAATTAAATTGGCAAAATCACACTATAAAGAGTGATATTAAGCGATATAGCGCTTGTAAAGGACTAACGGGCATGATTAAATCTTGGATGGTAATTGGGGGCGTGGCTTTCTTGGTTGCTTTAGCCGCTAACGTGATTACGCCTAGCGATCGCCAATGGTTCAAGCGCTTACAACGACCAAGATGGCTAACTTTTGAGGGTGCGATTCCAATTATCTGGACTGTAATATTTATTTGCGGTGCTTGGTCTGCTTATATTGTCTGGGAAAAAGACCCAGGAAGCACCTCAACCTGGTTAATCATGGGTTTATACTTGCTCTTAGAAATTGTGACTATTGCGTATACGCCTGTAATGTTTAAGCTTCGCAGTCTGAAAGTCGGTACAATTCTTGGTGGCACAGGTTTTATCATTTGTGCTTTATTGATACTTGCAGTTTTAAGCATTTCTGGTTGGGCAGCATTGCTACTAGTTCCTTATTTACTCTGGAGTCCCATCGGTACTTATACCACTTGGCAGATGATCCGTCTCAATCCTCAAGATGCCTAAGATTCGCACCAGAGAATGATTAAAGCTATGCCCTAAATTGTCAAACTTGCAGTGTATGACTTGACAAAATACACAAGCAGGAGTGCATTATGATTCCATCTTGGATAATAATTGGGGCTGTAACTTTCTTCATCGCCCTTGGAAGTTTCTTTATTACGCCGCGTGATGTTAAATGGTTTGCAAATCTAAGTCGCCCTCGTTGGCTAGTTTTTGAGCCGTTGATTCCGATCATCTGGACTGTGATTTTTATTTGTGGTGCAGCTTCAGCTTATGTTGTGTGGGAAAAAAATCCCGGAAGCCCGATCGCTTGGCTACTAATGGCTTTGTACCTGTTGGTGGAAATTATCACCGTCGCCTACATACCTACAATGTTGAGATTTCGCAGCCTCAAAGTTGGGGAAGTTCTTGGGCTAGTTGGTTTGATTTCAGGCGTTGTCCTCACAATCTGCGTTTTGCCGATTTCTCTAATGGCAGCGCTGTTACTCGTTCCCTATTTAGTTTGGACTCCCATTGGTACTTACACTACCGACGAGTTAAAGGAACTGAATCCTTTAGATGCTTGAAGTAGAGTTCAGAAGTCTGAATTCAGTAGTCAGAAGAATATGTGGGATGAATAAGCGTTCATCCCTTATACGTTCGGCAATAAAGATTTAGTATTTAGTTTCACCATTTATTCCGCGTTCGATTAAGCACTCCTACCAAAGTCTGCCAGTCAAACTTCAATTCTGAATTCTGAATTCTGACTCCTGAATTCTTTTTCTATACAAGCCGCCCATAACGTGCTGTGACAGGATTGGCTGGATTGGATTGATTATTCAGCCAAGCCCACATTTGATCGCCAATAGAAAAATGCCACCACTCTCTAGGATTGCGTTGAAAGCCAGCTTTTAACATGACATCTTGCAACAGCTGGCGGTGGGCATGATACTGTTGTGCTTCTGCGTGGTCATTGTTGGCATAATAATCGGGATGCGATCGCGCTGACATTTCATCAATGGGCGAACCCATATTTACTATTTGCCCACCATCATCTACCAGCGTCACATCCACCGCTGCACCTGTACTGTGAGGAGGGGGAGTTTTTTCATCCAAACTTGGTGCAGCCCAAATTTCATACACCGCTTCCCAAACCTCTTGGCGTTGCTTTGGGGATAACTCCACGTAAGTTAATCCCCTATCCTGTAGTGCTTGGGTGAAGCTGTAATCTACCATAAACTGCTGAACTGCGATCGGGCGATAAGCATCGAAAATTTGGATATGCCAGTTGGGATGCAGCAAATCAAGATAATTTTGCGCTTGGATCAAATTTTCAATAACCCTTTGACGGAGATAATAAGGTGAGCGATCGCCATAAGTAGCACCTAATTTTTCATAAGGGTGGGGAGATTCCACTGCAAACAATTCTAAAGGAATCGCCATTAGTGGTTCACCACACTCGAAAATTGGGATTTGATGATAAGGTCTCATGTAAATAATTCGTAATTCGTAATTCGTAATTCGTAATTATTACCTCATGCTGTACATGAGGAGTAGTTTATTTACGAATTATTAAATGCTCAATCAAAACCAAGCACCTTTATTAGATGCCTTAAAAGCCAATGTAGCAAGACCTCATGCGCCTTTTTACACGCCAGGGCATAAACAAGGTAAGGGAGTTTCTCAACTCTTGACTGATTTACTTGGTACAAAAATCTTTCGCGCTGATTTAACAGAATTAGCAGATTTAGATAATCTCTTTGCGCCCCAAGGAGTTATTCAAGAAGCGCAACAACTGGCGGCTGAAGCTTTTGGCGCTTCGCAAACATGGTTTCTGGTTAATGGTTCTACCTGTGGAATTGAAGCAGCAATTCTCGCTACCTGTGGTACAGGGGATAAAATCATTTTGCCTCGTAATGTACATTCTTCTGCGATCGCAGGTTTAATTCTCTCTGGCGCTATACCGATTTTTCTCAATCCTGAATACGATCCAGTTTTAGATATTGCCCACAGCATCACGTCCAATGCGGTACAATCTGCACTCCAACAACATCCCGACGCGAAAGCAGTGTTGACAGTTTACCCAACATATTACGGTGTTTGTGGAGATTTGAGTGCGATCGCCAACATCACCCATAAATACAATATCCCTTTACTTGTAGATGAAGCGCACGGCGCACACTTTGCCTTTCATCCCGAATTACCCACTCCAGCTTTAGCCGCAGGTGCTGATTTAACGATACAATCCATCCACAAAGTACTCGGTGCAATGACACAGGCATCAATGCTGCATATTCAAGGTGACAGGATCGATTGCGATCGCATCAGTAAAGCTTTGCAACTTGTACAATCTACCAGTCCTAGTTATTTACTTTTAGCTTCTTTAGATGCAGCGCGTCAGCAAATGGCACTCCACGGAAAAATGCTGATGTCCCGCACATTGGAACTTACTAACGAAGCGAGAACAAAAATTAGTCAAATTCCTGGATTATCTTTACTATCTATAGAGTTGGGGGGATCTCCCGGCTTTGTGACTTTAGACGAAACGCGATTAACAGTAACCGTGTCTGGTTTAGGCTTAACCGGATTTGAAGCAGAGGAAATTCTAGATGAAAAATTTGCTGTCACTGCTGAATTCGCCTCGCTGCAACACCTCACCTTTATCATTAGTTTGGGCAACATTACAGCCGATATTGAGCAATTAGTACAAAGTTTTACCACTCTTGCCAAAGAATATCGCCAAACCAACTTGATTACAAGTCCTAATGAGCAAAATTTTTTAACTACACAGGCTCATGCTTTACATTTTTCTCCCCGTGAAGCCTTTTTTGCCGCCAGTGAAACATTGCCTTTAGCCCAAACAAGCGATCGCATCTGTGCCGAAATCGTCTGTCCCTATCCCCCAGGAATTCCTGTATTAATGCCGGGAGAAATCATCACCAAACCTGTCCTTGAATATCTGCAACAAATTCAGGTGATGGGAGGATTTATCAGTGGTTGTACTGATATTAGTTTACGCAAACTCAAGGTAGTCAAACAATAACTTATATGATAAGTTTAAGAATAATAATTTTAAGGCATTTTTCACAATTTTTGCTCGTTTCTCAAATCAAACTGAATCATACTCTATTAATAATAAATTTAAATCCATGAAGATAAATTTTTGGTTCTTAGCAGTAGTACTTTCCCTGGCAACAGCGTATAATAAACCCGTTTTTGCTCAAAGTCCAACTAATACTATTGCACCAAGTAGTAACGCTCAAGAAATAGAAAAAACTAATAATATCAATAAATTATTAGAGATAACTGGTGCAAAAAATATTTCTAGACAGATCATTACTCAATTATTAATTAGTTTCAAATCCGAATACCCTGAAGTTCCTCAAAAGTTTTGGGATAGTTTTGCTGCTGAACTCAAGATAGATGATATGGTAAATGAGTTTATTCCTGTTTATAATAAATACTTTACTAATGAAGAAATAAAACAAATAATTGCATTTTATCAGACACCTGTAGGGAAAAAGACAATTACCGTTATTCCCCAAATCTCTCAAGAATCTTATGATATTGGGAAAAAATATGGAATAGCAGCAGCCGAAAGAGCCTTAAAAAAATTGGAAGCAGAAGGATATATCCGCCCCAAAAAATAAAGCAGTGTATGATTTTAAGTGGAATTTAGAAATGGGTAATTTTTAGGTTCTGCTCAATTACCAATCATGTTAATAACAAGCAAAGGGGCAAGATTCTTTTTGCTCTCTTGCTCCCGGCGTGCCTATTGTGACTTGCTTAAAAAAGCAACTTTAAAGGCAATCAACTTTACTCCCTAGCTTCTACAATAAAGATAGACTTTATTGAGATTTGTATAGTTGGGGAAAAGCTGTCATGGCTCCCGCCGTTTTCATTCAAAATTTGCAAAAGCGCTACGGCACAGTGGTTGCCGTCCAAGATGTTTCCTTTCAGGTAGAGCCGGGAGAAATCTTTGGTTTACTCGGCCCCAACGGTGCTGGGAAAACTACAACCTTGCGTGCCTTGTGTACGCTGACCACACCGGATGCTGGCAAAATCGAAGTATCTGGCATCTCTGTGTTGGATAATCCCAGAGTGGCAAGACAACGACTAGGCTATGTTGCTCAGGAAGTAGCTATAGATAAGGTGCTAACTGGAAAAGAACTGCTGCAATTGCAAGCAGCACTTTATCACCTTCCACGCGCAGTAGCCAAACAGCGCATTGAGACGGTATTAGATTTACTCGGTTTGCAAGAATACGCCAATAAAAAGACAGGAACCTATTCCGGCGGTTTACGCAAGCGCCTAGACTTGGCTGCTGGATTGCTCCATGCACCAGATGTTCTGGTATTGGATGAGCCAACTGTGGGGCTTGACATAGAAACCCGCTTCGTGGTGTGGGATTTCCTGAGAAAATTACGCGCCTCTGGGACAACGGTAGTAATTACCAGCCATTATTTAGAAGAGATTGACGCTTTAGCCGATCGCGTGGCAATTATAGATCGCGGCGTGGTAATTGCCTCTGGCACACCTTCGCAATTAAAAGATCAAGTAGGGGGCGATCGCATCACCTTGCGAATCCGCGAGTTTTCCCCCATTGAGGAAGCAGAAAAAGCTAAAAACCTCTTGCAAACTTTGCCCTTTGTGCAAGAAGCCATCATCAACAGCGCTCAAGGTAATTCCCTCAACTTAGTAGTGACACCTCAAAACGATGTTCTCATTAACATACAGCAAGCGCTAAATACTGCTGGCTTGCCCATATTTGGCATTGCCCAATCTCGCCCCAGCCTCGATGACGTTTACCTCGCCGCTACAGGACGCACCCTAATGGATGCAGAACTTGCAGCCGTAGCCACCCGCGATCCCAAGGCTGAGAAGAAGCAGCTTATGAGATAAGGGGAGGAAGCAGGGGGCAGGGGGCAGGGGGCAGAGCGCAAGGGGAAAAATACCAATTCCCAATTCCCAATTCCCAATTCCCAATCCCCAATCCCCAATCCCCAATTCCCATTTCCCAATTCCCAATTCCCAATCCCCAATCCCCAATTCCCAAATTATGAGCGTTACTCCTAAAACTGATATCAATTGGCAACCGATAACATCGCCACAAGCAGATATTAATCCTGCACCTAACTTTCTCGCTGAATTGGTACAAGAGACATTAGCTTTAACTCGTCGCTTGTTTATTCAGTTGCAACGCCGTCCCTCAACTTTGGTTGCGGGAATTATTCAGCCAGTTATGTGGTTGATACTGTTTGGTGCTTTGTTCCAAAATGCCCCCAAGGGTATATTTGGCAACACAACAACCAATTACGGACAATTTTTAGCGGCTGGCATTATTGTGTTCACAGCCTTTGCTGGAGCGCTGAATGCTGGTTTACCCGTAATGTTTGACCGTGAATTCGGTTTTTTAAATCGTTTACTGGTAGCACCCTTAGCATCGCGGTTTTCCATAGTCTTCGCTTCGGCAATCTTCATCATTAGCCAAAGTTTGCTGCAAGCAGCCGTGATTATAGCGGCGGCGGCATTCTTGGGCGCTGGACTACCCGATGCAGCTGGTTTAAGTGCGATCGCTCTCATTGTCTTCCTCTTAGCTTTGGGTGTGACAGCTATCTCCCTCGGTTTAGCTTTCGCCCTACCAGGACACATTGAATTGATTGCAGTGATTTTTGTCACTAACCTACCATTATTGTTTGCTAGTACTGCTTTGGCTCCTTTATCCTTCATGCCTCAGTGGTTACAGGTTGTAGCAACCTTAAATCCTCTCAGCTATGCGATCGAACCCATTCGCTATTTATATCTCCATAAAAGTTGGGAATTAGGTAGCGTAGTAATGCAAGCTCCTTGGGGCAATGTTACCTTTGGGGGAGCGTTGTTGGTGTTGTTTGGCTTTGCCCTTGTCGCTTTATTGAGCATTCAACCCCAACTGCGGCGAACTCTTGCTTAAAAAGATAAAATAGAGCAATTTTATTTAGGGTCAAAATCCCATGAAAAAACCATTTTTACAAATTCCTAGACTATTTGTAGCTACCGTTGCAGGTGTGAGCTTTGCTTCCTTGCTCATATCTCAACCCAGTTTGGCTCAAATCAGCAGCCCAGCAGATGCTTTTCCCAGTAATAGTACAACAGACCAAAATACCGATCCCTTCGCCCGCTCAAACTCAGACAATTTCAATATGTTTGACCTGATTCATCGGGCGAATTTCGGGACTCTCAACTGGGATTCTAATCAGCAAAATGAACAGTTAGACTCAGCCGCAGCAGCCTTTAAAGCAAGGCAACAAAAACGAATTCAACAAGTTCAACCACAACAAGCAATCCCCACTTCGCCATCGGTTACGCAGCCATCGTTTACGCTGCCATTACCGTCAGGTAACTGAAGTCAAACAAAGAACCCCCAAGCCTTTAATACTTTGTCAGCTAGTTTTGCGGGTTTGTAGTAAGCACTTGAATGCTTAGAAAATAAGGACTATCCTTACTACAAACTTGTTGAACCATAAATTTAAACTTGACAGACTATTAAGACTTGGGGTTGAGACTATTAAAAAACCCTTACTTATTAGGGTAAAAAACTACAGCCCAAGTGCAGCTAATATATCGCTAGCATGGGTAGTAGTATTTACAGCAGCGTCAACATGAGTAATTTTACCGTTGGGGTCAATTACGTAGGTGACACGCTTGGCATAACCGCCGCCATCCACATCAAAAGCTTTGATTAAGGATTTGTCGGAATCAGCCAGTAGGGGAAAATTCAAATTATATTTTTGGGTGAATGCTTGATGAGATACTTCATCATCAGCACTGACTCCCAAGATTACAACATCTTTACCTTGATATTCTTCTTGGGCATCCCGAAAACTACAGGCTTGTTTGGTGCAGCCTGGCGTGTCATCTTTGGGGTAAAAATACAAAACAACGGTCTTCTTACCGGCAAAATCAGATAACGAGACTGTGTTGCCGTTTGTATCTTTGGCGGTAAATGCAGGTGCATCCGTACCAACTGCTAGAGGCATAATTAACCTTTCCTGTTTCAGATTGTTGATGCACTTGAAATTTTACATTAATTTATAATCATTAAATATAATTAGTAAAAAATAGCAGAACTATACTTTGGGTAACTAATTTTGGTTAAATGAGGTATATAGTACAAGAAAAAATATATTCTTGAATTAATCTTTTTTAGAAGAAAATTTATCGTCCTACACAATGGCTGTTGCTGATTCTCAAAACCAAAATATTTTTGTCTATCCTCAAAGCACAGTAGAAAGAGCAGAGCGATCGCTAGTGTGTTCACCCTTCAATCTATCTTTATTTGAAGTCATGGGACATCAGAGCGTGTCATTAACTGCGATCGCCTTAGACAATGGACTCAAGCATGGCTATACTAAGCGCCCTTTATCAGAATTAGCCTGTGATAACGCCTTGGGCTGGCTGATTCAAGTAGGTGTATTGCGTCGAGAAGTTGATGGACAGGGGATTACAGATAGTTTTCGCCTCACTCCCTTGGGTCGTCAGTTAGTGGAAAAATACCAGGGAAAAAACTGGCGGACACCCTCATGGCGCGATCGTTTATTCGATGCGGTGATTCGTTGGTTACGGATACCCTTTTAGAAGAAAAAACCCGAGAGTTAGGATTACGCAATCAAAGGGAATAATATATACGGAAACATCACATCTGTTCATGAAGTCTTTACAATGTGGTGGGAATTGGGAATTGGGAATTGGGAATTGGGCATGGGGCATTGGGAATTGGGCATGGGGCAGCAAAGGAGAAAGAAGTAATTCATTCTCGTTTTATCTCTTACGCTGTGTGTTTTGGGTAAAATTCCCTTACTTTCTTAGAGAAAGAGGTAATTCATTCTCCCCTTCTCTCTTATCCCTACCCCAATGCCCAATGCCCAATGCCCAAATATCTTGAAAAACTAACTAAATAAATAGCAACTATGAAATCAATTATGGTGGTGGGGACAACATCCCATGCAGGGAAATCACTTTTAACTACAGCTATTTGTCGCATTCTGTCGCGGCGTGGGTGGCGGGTGGCTCCCTTCAAGGGTCAAAATATGGCTTTAAATGCTTATGTCACTGCCAATGGTGGAGAAATTGGTTATGCTCAAGCAGTGCAAGCTTGGGCTGCGGGTGTTGTACCTTGGGTAGAAATGAACCCAATTTTACTCAAACCCCAAGGGGATATGACTTCCCAAGTAATTATCAAAGGTAGGTCTGTAGGTAAGGTGAGTGCCTCAGATTACTACGAGCAATATTTTGACCTGGGGTGGAAGACAATTGAAGAATCGCTTCAGCATTTAGGAACAGAATTTGACATGGTGGTTTGTGAAGGTGCCGGTAGTCCAGCAGAGATTAACCTCAAGCACCGCGATTTAACTAATATGCGCGTAGCAAAATATTTGAATGCGCCAACGATGTTAGTAGTTGATATTGACCGGGGTGGTGCTTTTGCCCATGTCGTTGGAACCTTAGAGTTATTGGAACCCGATGAACGCGCCCTAATTAAGGGTGTAGTAATTAACAAATTTCGAGGACAGCGATCGCTCCTAGATTCAGGAATAAAATGGTTAGAAGAACGCACAGGTATTCCTGTTGTCGGTGTTATACCCTACCTGCAAGAAGTGTTTTCGGCTGAAGACTCCCTTGATTTGCTAGAACGTCAATCCTCATCAAGTAAAGCCCAAACTGACCTCAACATTGCCGTCATCCGCTTACCTAGAATTGCCAATTTCACCGACTTCGATCCACTGGAATCAGAAAGTACAGTTTCAGTAAAATATCTCAGTCCTAAGCAAGATTTAGGACATCCTGATGCCGTAATTATCCCAGGTACAAAAACCACAATTGCTGATTTACTACTGCTGCAAAAAAGCGGGATGGCAGAAGCTATCCAACACTATGCGGCTTCTGGTGGAACCGTTTTAGGTATCTGCGGTGGCTATCAAATGCTCGGTCAAATCATCGCCGATCCAGAAGGGATAGAAGGGCAAGCTGGCAGATTTCAAGGGTTAAATCTTTTACCAATTAGAACTGTAATTACTGGACAAAAAATTGCCCGCCAGCGCCAAGTTAGCTCAAATTATCCGCAACAAGGCTTACCAGTCAATGGCTTTGAAATCCACCAAGGGCGATCGCGCATCGAACAGCAAGGAATAGACCCTCAATCCTACCATGCCCTATTTGACGATATTAATTTAGGATTAGTAGATAGTTGCCAATCAGTTTGGGGGAGTTACCTCCACGGGCTTTTTGACAACGGCCCTTGGCGACGCGCTTGGTTAAATCGCCTCCGTCAACAGCGCGGTTTGAAATCTTTGCCCACTGGCGTTGCTAATTACCGGGAACATCGAGAGCAGATTTTAGATTCCTTAGCTGCTGAAGTCGAAAGCCATTTAGACTTAACTCCATTTTTGTCTTAAGCTAGGCTCCGATCAAAAACTTCAAAAGGGTGTATTGTTTACTTTGAGTCCGTCTTAATTACGAATTACGAATTACGAATTATTAATGGTTGTTCGTGTCCACTTTTTACCAGATGATGTCACAGTAGATGCCGAAGTGGGGGAAGCCCTATTAGATGTAGCAGACCGGGCTGGGGTATTTATTCCCACCGGTTGTCTCATGGGGTCTTGTCACGCTTGCACCGTCGAATTAGAGGATGGAGAAATCATCCGCGCTTGCATTACCGGAGTACCACCACGCGAGGAATTGACAATTAATTTGTTTAGCGATCCAACTTGGTAATGTCGCCCTGTCATTGAGAAGGACTGATATGTTATGGGACTATTAATAATGATTATCCTTAAATGAGAACAAGATGGCACGGCCACCCATCCATCCTGGGAAAATTCTTGCTGATGAGCTTCACGAATTGCAAATAAGCGCAAGTGAGTTAGCACGTATCCTTCATGTACCAACAAACCGGATTACTGAAATAATTAATGGTGAACGGGCAATTACTGCTGACACGGCATTACGATTAGGGCAATGGTTTGGTACTGGTGCTGAGTTATGGATGAATTTACAAAAAAATTATGAGCTTAGACTAGCTGAAGAAAAAATGGGTGAAGAAATTCAGCCTACTATTTCTCCCTGAATATTATCTGAGTTCAAACAAGTCAATGCATAAACAAAAATCTAATCAATGATTAGATTTTTTGGTAGATAACAAGAAACTTTGACCCATTGTTTCTCACTGTAGCGATCGCATTTTTAAAAAATTAATGCCAAAGAAAAATAAACTCAAGTACCAAATGCTAATTCAATGGTCTGAGGAAGATGATTGCTTCTTAGTAGGATTGCCTGATTTTCCAGGACAACGCTGGCGGACTCATGGGGATACTTACGAGTTGGCAGTAGCAAATGGAATTGAAGCTTTAGAGTCTTTAATTATTGCTTACGAAGCTGTCGGCGATCCACTTTCAGAACCAACAGTAAGTAGAGTGCGTTAACTCACATCTTGCATCTGGAAATATGAATGTCAAAACCACAACTAAGTGCAAGGAAAGATAGGCGTTCAATATCAA
>NZ_JAVRCP020000028.1:0-80503 GCF_034530675.2 Nostoc sp. DedVER02 | reverse complement strand
TATTAGCCACCGTTTCCAGTGGTTGTCCCAGACCTAGAGCCAGATTCTCACGCGTTACTCACCCGTCCGCCACTGTGCCCGAAAGCACCGTTCGACTTGCATGTGTTAAGCATACCGCCAGCGTTCATCCTGAGCCAGGATCAAACTCTCCGTTTTGAAGCGTTTGTTAGCTCAATACATTTAGCTGCTCTTTTTTAACTTCAGCTTAGTTATCTTTATTTTCTTGACGCAACACACTTGCTGTATTATTGCTTTCAAACTATAATATTTTCAAGGTTCGGTGTCCTTAAAAGCGTTGCTCTTTCGCGCTCCGCTTCAAGCACTTATTCAATATAACGAACCTAATTCATCCTGTCAACTATTTTTCCAAAAATCTTTTGGGACTCTTTTTCTATCACTATCAAAGCCTTTGAGAGCAAGAGTTTAAGGCTATAGTATTTCTGGAAGTCGTAAAGGAAACAATAAATTTGTGAGCAGTTCTGGTGTTTTACCGCCTTGGCTGGTTTTAGATCCTCTTTTGCATGGCTGGTTGTTGGAGGATATTGGTAGGGGCGATCGCACAACAAATACGCTACTGGTAGAAGATGTGACGCTAGGCTCGGCTAAATGGATAGCTAAAGCTTCAGGGATAATTGCTGGCTTACCAGTCGCAGCTAGGGTATTTAAGATTTTGAATGAAAAAGTAAGCTTTGTGCCGATTGCAGCTGAAGGTGTATGGTGTGACCCAGGACAAGCGGTAGCTGAAATTCACGGTTCGCTGGATGCGCTACTTATGGGGGAACGAGTTGCTCTCAATTTAGCTATGCGCTTGAGTGGAATTGCTACGTTAACTAATGTATATGTAGAGAAAATTGCTGATTTACCTGCTCAGTTGGTGGATACGCGTAAAACTACACCAGGGTTAAGGCTGTTGGAAAAGTACGCGACTGCTTTGGGTGGGGCAATTAATCACCGTATGGGATTGGATGATGCGGTGATGATTAAGGATAATCATATTGCGGCGGCTGGGGGAATTGGAGCAGCTGTTACCCGTATTCGTTCTCAGATACCTTATCCCTTGACAATAGAGGTAGAGACTGAAAGTTTAGAGCAGGTGAAAGAAGCTTTGCAGCACAAGGCTGACATTATTATGTTGGATAATATGCCTTTGGAGATGATGCGTCAGGCGGTGCAGTGGATTCGCCAGCAGGATAGTGAGGTAAAAATTGAAGCTTCAGGAAATGTGACTTTAGAGACAATTCGCTGTGTAGCAGAGACGGGTGTTGACTATATTTCTAGTAGTGCGCCAATTACCCAGTCAAAGTGGTTGGATTTGAGTATGAGGATTGTACTTTAGTTGAAGAACAATTCAGAAGTCAGAATTAATCAGTCGGGAATTCAGACCCGCGACTGATAGTGCAGCGTTAGCGAGTCCGTGATAGCGTAGCAGTAGAGAGGAACGAGCATCGCGTCTTGAAGACCACTAAATCTACGATTGGTAGGGGTGCAAAAACGCCGGTTATTCAGACGCTCGCGGACTCGCTAACGCTGTGCTATCCGCTTTTTCGGTCAAAGTTCATGTCTGTTTTATGACTCCTGACTACTGAATTCTGTTCGATAAATAAGCGAATTATTAATTATCCTACTGCAAAGTCAGTATGTGTTGCTTTTTTGGAGAATAAAATCAAAAATTACTAACTAAATCTAATCTATTTATACTAGTATTTTAAGTGCGAATTTAACATTTGCAAGAAAATCCAAGGTTTTAATAATCTTTATCGCATTTTACGAAATCTCTGATGAAGCGTATAGATAGGTATACGCCTACAAAGATTTTGGAAATGAAATAATTCAAGTGTTGTACTCAATTATGTTGAAATTGGAATTTCAATGCAGAATTCTGTACCTTTTCCTGGTTCTGATAAACAATTCAAATTTCCTCCATGTTTTTCTACTACAATTTGGTAGCTAATTGATAGCCCTAACCCTGTTCCTTTACCCACAGGTTTTGTGGTGAAAAATGGATCGAATAACCGTTTTCTCACGTCTTCTTCCATTCCTAATCCATTGTCAGCAATGCTGATGACAATAAATTTACTGTCTACAAGTTCAGTACTAATTATAATTTGCGGTTTATCACTTGTTTTTAACTTAACTATTGATTCTTCTAAAGCATCAATCGCATTAGTCAAAATATTCATAAACACTTGATTAAGCTGACCAGCATAACAATCAATTAACGGTAAATTACCATATTTTTTAATAATAGATATATCCAGCCCAATGCCGTTATTTTTCCAGCGATGGTGCAAAATTAATAGTGTATTGTCAATGCCTTCATGAATATCTACTAGTTTTTTATCTGCTTCATCATGACGGGAAAAGTTTCGCAATCCCAGAACGATTTCACGGATGCGATTAGTGCCCATGTTCATAGAAGCTATGAGTTGAGAAAGGTCATTAGTAATAAATTCTAAATCTATTTTTTCAGCAAATTCTTCAATTTCTATTGCGGGCTTAGGATAGTATTGATGATAAAGGTTTAATAAAGCTAGAATCTCTTGAAAGTATTCGTTAGCATAGGTTAAGTTGCCATGAATAAAATTAACTGGATTGTTGATTTCATGAGCAACTCCAGCAACTAATTGTCCTAAGCTGGACATTTTTTCATTCTGGATGAGTTGAGATTGAGTTTGCTGCAATTTATGCAAGGTTTCAGTGAGTTTTTCGGCTTGAGTTTGAGCAGCTAAAGTAGCAGAGCGACTTTTGGTATAGAGTTGTGCGTGATCGATAGCGATCGCTAGTTGATCGCAAACAGCTTGTAGCAGGTTAATTTCACTGTTAGTCCAAATGCGATGACCACTACAATGACTGCAAACAATTGCCCCAATTTCATTGGAATTACTCTTAACTGGTAGCAGTAGTTGAGAGGTAATGCCAAACTCAGTTAAAAGTTCTTGTATATCATAATCTAGATGTGATTTGCTGTTAATATCGTCAATGCAAATTAGCTCTTGAGAAAGAAGTTTTTTTGTTAAAGAAGCGCTTTTGTGTAATGGAATACTACCTAACATAGTGGGTAAGTTAGGATTTCGCGCTTCATAAGTAATAGTCAGGCTTGGCTGGGATGGGTGCGGTAAATAAGAAAGAAAGTAGCAACGATCGATTTTTAATAAGCTGCGAATTTCATTGACCGCAGTATCTAGTATCATATCTAGGTCAAGAGAACTGCGGATTTGACTAGCTAGACGCAGTAATAAGGCTTCCCGACGGCTGAGAAGTTCCTCTCGTGCCAAGATGCGGTCGATAGCTACAGCAATATTGTTAGCAATCCAATTTAATAGGTTATGAGTTGGTTCAGTAAATAATTGCTTGCTAAATAAAGCCATTATTCCAATTATCTGCTGCTCTACTATCAGAGGATAAGCAGAAAATCGAAGAATTGAGAACGTAGAATCGAGAAGGTTTTCTGAATTATTAATTGATAGTTCTTTGTTAAGAATAGGTTGATGATTTTGAGTCACTAAACTAATGATACTATTAGCTAAAACAATATGATTTGGGTAATCTTGGGTATCGCTCAAAGCACTACAAGTAACATCTGTACATTGAACACCAGCCTGCAATTGCAGCTGGTTTGTCTGTTTTTCAAATGTCCAGATACAAACAAAGGCTATATCAAGATATTGGGAAATAGTATTTGTACAGTTTTGCAGAATTTCTGGAAGTGTACCACTTTGAGATAAGGCTAAACTGACTTCTGCACTCAAAACAGACAAACGCGATCGCTCCAATAAAGCTAACTCTGAAAGCTTGCGTTGTGTAATATCTGTACGGATAGATACATACTGATAAGGCTTTCCATCTGGGTTTAACATTGGGGCAATCAAAGTATCCACCCAATAAAAAGTACCATCCTTGGCTTGATTTTTAATTTCCCCCTTCCATATTTTTCCTTGGGCAATAGTTTTCCATAAATTTGTAAAAAATTCTTTGGTATGGTGTCCAGAATTGATAATTCGATGATCTTGTCCTAAAAGTTCTTCTCTGGAATATTTAGAAATTTCACAAAATTGATCGTTAACATAGGTTATTCTTCCAGCTTTATCAGTGATAGCTACTAGTGAATGGGCGTTTAAGGCAAATTTAAAAGCTTCTAGTTCTCGGATAGACTCTTGTAACTCCATATCATTCTGTTTGTCAAGAGTGATATCACGAGCTACTGCATAAATCAATTCTTCTTTACTAAAACCAGTAGCATTCCATGACAGCCATTTATAAGAACCATCCCGACAAAGATAACGGTTCTCAAAACTGATTGCATCTACTGATTGTATAATTTGTTGGGCTGCTAGAATAGTAGATTCACGGTCTTCAGGGTGAACAAATTCGATAAAAGTTTTAGAAATAAGTTCCTGATTTGACCAACCTAACGTTGTTGTCCATTTTGGATTTAAATACTTAAAATAACCATCAAAGCTAGCAATACACAGTAAATCTATAGAAAGTGAGAAAAATCGAGAGTATTTTTCTTCTAATTGCTGTAACTCAGATTTAGCTAGTTTCATCAGTTTTTTAGGTGTTAAGCTTATTGAACAAATGCTAAATAAGTGAATAAATACGTTTTTCGCAGATTTAATAAGCGTCTGAATAGAATATTGTCGAGCTAAATATTACCTAAATTCTATTTCAATGAGGGCTGTTTAATATACGAAGAAATACGTAATCAACTTAATTTGTGAGGGGAAAATATAGCTTGCTTCGTCGTGGATAGACTAGCTCGGTATTGACTTAACCCTCTATTCAATATAGGTTTCCCTAAAAAAACTCTAAAATAAACATTGATATTTTAGATTTTAAATTAAGAAGTGTTACATAAATTAATTGTTATAGATTTAATCTATTCTCAGCCTTAAGCAGTAAATTAGTCATTTAAGGGTGTTTATTTTTTCAGAAAAAATAAAAGGATTCAGAGATTAAATTGAGGTTTTGCGAACTCAATATAACTAGGGATATTGGTGCTGGGTTTAGTTATTTAACCCAACTTCAAGATTAATCAAAATCTACAAAGCTAAAGTTTTTCAGAAAGACTTAATTTGCTTAAATTAGAAATTTCTAAGCAATACTCCCACGCTTTCTGGCTTCTTTATAGGAAGTGCCGACATTTTTTAAACCAGCTTTAATCATTTGTTGTTCGAGGAGAGCAAAGAAACGCGCTCTATCGCCACCTTTTACCACTGCTTGATTATGAGCTTCGGCGATCGCAACTGGGTAGCCATATCCTTTTTGAACTTGTGCTAGCATCAGTCCTAATGCTTGGTCTAACATGGTTGCATTCTCCCCTACCCATGCCGGAACTTCAATTCGAGCGATTTCAGTGCCAACGTGAACATAGCAAAAATAAATAATCTGATCGCCGTAGAGTTCGAGGATGGGGGAATTACTCCGCCAAAGAGTGCTGCGTTGTCCTGGTTTGAGTCGGGTTGCCCAAACAGAAGTATCTCGCAATTGTTCAAAAATTTTACAAGCTACTTTTTCTAGCTGATTTGGGCAATAAGTTTTACAGTCTGGTACTGGGTGAGGACAAGCCAATAAGCGTAAAAAGTTCATTGTTTCGATGCTGCGAGAGGCGCTGAGATAACCCATTAGAGGAATTTGAGCATCACGCATTTGCTGCCAAGCTTCCAGGATGGGAGGTAAAATGCGATCGCGTGCATCCATTGGTAATTGTTCTAAAAACCAGTAAATTAACGAACCATCTACCATCGCCAATGCTGGTGCTTCCCCTTTCGCTGCACATGCAAGTTCTGCCAAAACCGTTGCTTCTGAAGCAGTGCGGCGAAAACTCATCCATTCTTCAGTTCTGATTCCCCATTGGCGAGACATATATAAATCTTCTGAGCGGTAAAATACCTCTGGCAAACTATCAAGTATTGGATGGCGGTTTTGCCCGTAGTGTAAGACGACTCTGCCAATGTTTAGAAGATAACAGTAAGCAATTTCGTGATGGTTAGGGGCAATTTGGGAACCATCTGTAGCAATTACAGTATGAATTTTTGGTGGAACTGGGATATCGATGCAAGTTTCTAGCGGTTCAATTGGGGTAGCATTAGCAAAGAGAATGCGATCGCGCCATTTTTCCTGGCGATCGATTAAATCTTGTTGAGACTCATAAGCATTTTTTAGATGTTGTTGCGCCAATTCTAAACGCTGGCGACTGGCAGCAGCTTCTAAGGTAAGATGCTGGCTTAAGCCCTGCATTTGTCGTGCCAGTTTTGTTAAATCAAGCATAGAGGTAATTGATAAAGTTAGGAGACGCGATTAATCGCGTCTGTACAAAAGGTGGAAGTAGAGACGCGATTAATCGCGTCTGTTGTTCTAATTTATTATTTCTTTACATGTATTTAGAACTCTCGCTTCGTTGGCTTTCCGGCTTGGAATAAATTTAGAGGTTAATAAATAAAGTTACCTGAATAGAAATAAGTAAATAATTTTAGTCTACTTGAGTGGACTTGAACTATGAGCCAGAAACTTAAGTTCCTGGCTGGATATTGGTAAGCTCAAGAATATATTAAAACCAAGCAGAGAAATCTCTGGCAAACTGAGAAAGTGATAACAATTGAATTCGCGGGTCATTTTGGGCAGTTTCCCTTTCTGCTTGGGTATTATAACCCCAGTCTGCAAGGAATAGTTTCACCTCTTCAAGGTCTGCTTGCTGTTGGACTAACTGCAATGTCTTAAGTCTATCTTCAACAAACCAGAGACTAACTGGCTTGTTTTCTGCTTCTTGCTTTAATTCTCGCAAAATTTCATACTTCGGCCGCTTGACTTCTTTCCCATAAATTGCGTCTGTCGGTAAATTAACCCCTTCTTGTTGTAGTAACTGCTGTACAAAACGTCCTTCTTTAGTTGTCACAATGTATAGCTGAACTCCACTGTCAAGAGTTAATTTGAGCTTTTCTACTACACCCGGATAAAATCTATGCAGACTTAGCCAACCGTCTAAATCTGTGGTAATCCATTCATCACGTTGGTTATCTAGTTTCGTAGCAATTTCTCTTGCTTGTAACTTGTCATTTAACAAAAGTTTTGGGGCAATGCTTGACCATTCATGAAGAATTTTCTCATCAGGAATTCCATCTACTAACGCTTTGATTAAAACGGGCATTTCCCAACCCGTCTCAATTACAGGGCGTAAGCGATAGAATCTCAAAGCTAAATCATCTGCTGGTGTGTCGTTAGCTGGCGACCAAATTTCACAGTAGGTACGCCATGCTACCTCAAAATATTCAATTAGTCCGTCGCAAATCACTCCATCAAAATCCAGGGCTAAAATCGTGGGACTACTTGCGGTCATTGTTTTGAGGATGAAACTGCTGTTGTCAGCTTACCCGACAAATTTAAATTATGCAGTAATTTTTGTTAGTCTTTTAGAATTTCTAACTTGCTCAAAAAGTATGGTGGCATTGTCTAATCTAATTTGATATTGGTAGCTTACCGAGGATCTATAGCAGGTTTGTGAGCGACTAAACGAACTTGGTTTTGCTTGACTACAACAGTTATCAGTGGTAGCGAACGCTTTGCAGGCCCATGAACGACACGACCTTGAGAATCGGATTGAGATCCATGACAAGGACAAACAAAGTAATTCTTTTCAAGATCCCACTCAACTGTACATCCTAAATGGGTACAAGTTGGATTGATAGCGTACTCAGCAATCTTTGGCCCGTCTTGAATGATGAGATAATCAACGCTATTGTCTGGCAAGCCTTTTACAAGAATCGGAATTCCAGGCTTTGCAGTTGTTAATAATGCGTTAGTTTCAATTTTCTTGCCGTCTTTGTCTAGTGCCTCAGATCCGGGAAGATAATTTTCACAGCGCGAATTCTTTGGATAAAGGGAGCAAAGGGTTTCTAGGCTGATTTCACGACTTTGGCTGACTTTGGGAAATAAATATGCGCTCGCTACTGATGCGACAGTACCGCCTAGCGTGTAAGTTAAAAAATCCCGGCGCGTTTTTATCCTAGCTGGAATTTTACCATTAGTAGAATAATTTTCTCTCATGACCCGATATACCAATAAAGGTCTACTAATATACTACGGCGCGATCGCATGAAAATTATTCTTTGGTTTTAAGTTGTTTACTCGTAAAAATACCGTATTTAGGACTAAGTAGTAATGCCAGCAAAAATAATCCCGATACTACTAAAACGATCGCAGGCCCAGAGGGCAAGTTATAAAAGTAGCTGAGGTACATCCCACTAATACTGGAAATTACGCCAATTACTGCACCCAAAATCATCACTTGATTGAGACGCTTAACTAATAAATAAGCGGTGGCTCCTGGTGTAATTAAAAGTGATAATACTAAAATCACACCGACAGCTTTCATGCTGGCGACAATTGTCAAAGCTATTAGCAACATCAATCCAAAATTCAGCCGATTGACGGGCAAACCTGCGGCTTGAGCGCCTAAAGGGTCAAATGTGTAAAATAAAAGTTCTTTATATAATAAAAGAACAACTACTAAAACAATAATAGCAATGATCGCAGTGTCCCGCACTTCATAAATGGTAACACCGAGAATGTTGCCAAAAAGGAAGTGATTTAAGTCGATTTTATTATCTTTTTGAATAACAGTAATTAGGGTGATACCAAGGGCAAAGAATGCCGAAAAAACTATGCCCATTGCTGCATCTTCTTTAATTGGCGATCGCACTCTAATCCAGGCGATCGCCATTGTACTTAAAACCCCGGCAATAAACGCCCCAACATATATATTTGCTCCTACCATAAAAGCGATCGCTAGTCCAGGCAAAACTGAGTGACTAATGGCATCACCCAGCAAGGCTAGTCGCTGTACCATTAGGTAACTGCCGACAACTGCACACAACATCCCAACTAAAATGGCAATCACGAGCGATCGCTGCATAAAGCCGTATTGCAACGGCTCAATTAATGCTTGTAACATATTTTGTTATTTATCATTTGTCATTTGTCAATATTCCATACCCAATGACATTTTATGCAGCATCTGAAAAGTACATTACTTTACCGCTATAAGCACGATGCAGATTTTCTTCTGTGAGTACTTGTTGGCGTGAACCTGTGGCGATTAATTCACGGTTTAGTAATATTAAGTCGTCAAAGTGAGTGATTGATTCCCCTAAGTCGTGGTTGACTACTAGCACGATTTTGTTGTCAGCAGCAAGTTCATGGAAAACTTCAAAAATCACTGACTGGGTTTTTTGATCGATGCCTACTAGAGGTTCATCAAAGCAGAAGATTTCTGCTTGCTGTGTTAAAGCACGAGCTAAAAATACCCGTTGTTGTTGTCCTCCTGATAATTGTCCAATGGGGCGATCGCAATATTCGCTCATTCCAACTCTTTCTATGGCATTTTTTGCTACTTGACGACTGACTGCTGAGAAGCTACGCAACCAGCCTGTTTTCTTTACCCGTCCCATCATGACTACATCCCAGACTGTGGCGGGATAAGTCCAATCAATTTGGCTACGTTGTGGTACGTAGGCAACTTTCTCTAATTGTTGCATCAAGGGTTTGCCAAGGCATAGCACCGTACCACTACTGACGGGAACTAAACCTAACATTGCTTTCATCAGCGTACTTTTACCAGCACCGTTAGGGCCAAAAATACCCGTCAGTTTTCCTGGTTTGACAATACAGTTAACGTCTCTTAAAGCTTCTTGTGTCCGGTAGTATACCCCCAGATGGGCAATGCTAATTGCTGCTGTGGAACTCATATCAAATTTGATAGCTTTTGCAGGTACTTCCTCTGTTTTTGTCTGGGATAGACGAAATTTTGCCGGAAAAGAGACGTTTTTCATAACTAGGTTTCAATATTTATTTCTTGAGCTTACTATAAAAATGAGAGAAATATGAAAAAATTTATAATTAGATGTAATATCCAAGATAAATGAAACTAATACCACAGATAGACGGCGGTACTCCTTATGGCGAGGGAATAATCAGCAGGATAAAGGGAAAAATTATTTTCCGGTTTTGTTTGGGAATGCTTTTGCCTTTGGCTTTATTGAGTTGTACACAAAAAGACTCTAACCCCAACAGCACCAAGGGAGATAAGCCGCGAGTAGTTGCAACTAGCACTGTCATTGCTGATTTGACACAAGAGGTTGCAGGGGATGAGATTCAACTAAGTGGAATCCTCAAACCGGGTACAGATCCCCATGTTTACGAACCAGTACCAGCAGATAGTAGGGTTTTGGAAGAAGCTGACTTGATTTTATATAACGGCTACAATCTGGAACCGGGACTGATTAAATTAATGAATGCTTCTGGTGGGAAGGCGCGGAAGATCCCAGTGGGGGAAGTTGTCAAATCTTTGCAGCTTGATAAAGGTAAAGGCGAAGTAGTTCCAGATCCGCACGTTTGGGGTAGTGCAGAAAATGCGATCGCAATGACGAATGCGATCCGAGATGCGTTGATTGAGTTATCACCTGAAGATAAAGACAAATTTACTCAGAATGCATCGCAACTTACTAGTGAATTAAAACAGTTACATAGCTGGATTAATCAACAAATTCAAACTATCCCCGCAGATAAGCGCAAACTTGTGACAACCCATGATGCCTTCCAATATTATGGACGTGCTTATGGAATTGCGATCGCAGGTACTTTAATTGGCATTAGTACCGAAGAACAACCAAGCGCTCAAACAGTCCAGAGATTAGTTGAGTCCATTAAAAAGATCGGCGTTCCCGCAATTTTTTCTGAAACTACAATTAACCCAGCTTTAATTAAAACTGTTGCTCAAGAAGCAGGGGTGAAATTAGCACCAAATCAACTTTACTCTGATTCAATTGGTGCAAAGGGAAGCCCAGGAGATTCTTACATCAAAATGATGCAGGTGAATACCCGTAGTATTGTAGAAGCATTGGGGGGAGAATATACGCCATTTCAACTAAAGAAGTAAATTCATCAGAGTGAATCTCTAACCTAAGACGTGTTCTTGTGAAAGTCTCTCCAGAGAAAGAACTTTTTGTATCACCGATTTTTTAGAGTGTTATTAGTAGAGCTAGATTTTTCAATACCTGCAAAAGCCATGACTGATAAAACTCAAGAAAATCAAATTAATCAACCCGTAAGTGAAGATACACATCTACGCGAAGAACCGAATGTTAATGAAAGAAACTTAACAGCGAATCCGGGAGATAAAATTTCTGATAAGTCTGAATCTGTTGAAGAAAAAGCTCAACAAGTAGCTGTGGATGATGTACCAGACATTACAGGCGACAAAATCACAGTCCCGACTTACTTCGTTGTGGATGAACCCAACGGCGAAAAGAAAGCACTCCACCACGTTAAAGATGCTGAGGAGATTTCCGATGTAATCCGGGAAGCACGAGTTGACGAAAATGGAAATCGAGTTTGGTGGTAGTCATTCATTAAACAGATACGGGGACGCTGAGAGTTGGTTGTCTGCGTCCCCCTGTCGTCTTTTTTGATGGAGTTAGTCTATATTAATAACACATCTGTTTTCCCAGGATGAACGGTAATGGTAGATGTCACAAGTGACGCAGATTTGACATATTGGACTACAGCAGAAATAAAAAATCAAATTTTAGAACTTGTTAAAGATCGCAATCGAGAGCCGTTAAAAGCCAAAGTAGAATTTTATAAAAATGAATTAGCACCATATTTTGCAGAGTTGAGCCGACGTAATCCCTTTGATCGAGTTGTAGATCAAGTGGCGATCGTCATAGGAGTATGGATACCAATATGGTCAACTATACCTTTTCAAGATATTTTACCTGGTAGAATACACGAACAGTCTTACCAAATTTTTCATAATGATGGTTACTATGCAAATATTGCCCGTTATGCACCAGGACATCAATCTGGTTTTTGGCAAAAAATTGCATCAAAAATACCAGCTTATGACTTAATGCTGTTACAAAAATATTCAGTTCGAGATGAACAGTGGGATATTAAAAATGTTGGGATATTCCAGGCATTGAAAAATAGAGAAATCCCATTGACAATTGACGATGCAGATAAGTGGTTTACAACAACACTCGAATCTAAATTTAAGGGAAAGGAAGCAACACAAAATATAGATTTACAGCAAGAACTTAAATTAAAAGATATGGACAGAAATACTGTCAAAAAATTTGAGAAAGTTTATCTGGCTACTTCTTTTTTAGAGCATTTATATATAGATAATGATTTTCGGTTAGTTAAAAGTCAACGAGAAGCAACACAGCGGCCAAGTTATACAATAGCTGTTCGTAAACGTTAAACTAACAAAGTTATTTAATGTTATGCCGCCAGAATAAAGACAAATTATTTCTAGCGACAGCTATAATTACCTACTATTCTTACCAAATGGCGGCGATGTCTATGACGGGCTACGCCTGTGCAACAAAGGATAAGGTAATTTGCATCCTATCCTGTCGATCCAGATCGGGTTTACCTGATCGGCTTAAGTATGGGTGGTTACTGAATATGGCATTTAGCAATAGCACAGCCAAAACGATTTGCTGCGATCGCACCTATTTGTGGCGGTGGTAATCCAGCCCAAGCACGTAAGTTGAAAAATCTTCCTGTGTGGGCATTTCACGGAGCCAAGGATAATGTTGTTCCCTTAAGTGAGTCTGAAATCATGGTTTCTGCACTCAAAGCCCACGACGGGAATGTAAAATTTACAGTTTACCCAGAAGCTGAACACGACTCATGGACGCAGACATACAATAACCCAGAGTTCTATGAGTGGTTTTTGCAGCATTGGCGGCAGCAGGCTGCGGGTTAAAGATAGTTTTATCTGTATGTATAGTCTAAATAATCTCCACAACAGATTACAGCAATCGAGTTTTTAGCTTAATTCCCCAGATTCAAGCAAATGTGATTTCTGAGCAGAGCTTTAAATGTGCATATTTTTACTTAAACTTGATAAATTTCTGCAAAAATCTTAAAAGCTTTTCGGAATATCTACATAACAGATATTATGTCAATAGAGATATCACCTAAATACAATTAAGCGTAAACTGCTAAAAAACTTAAAAGGGTAACAAATGAGTTCTGAATCTAACGTCAAACTGACGATCGCTCTTTCTAATCCAGACTTAGATGCAGAGGAGCAAGAACGCGAAACACAGAATCTGCTGCGAGAGATCAAAGACTTAGATGTAGAAAGTCGCTCTAAACGCGAGGTAGTAATTCTTGATTGTTGTTTTAGTGGCGCGTTTGCTGAGGGTTGGTCTGCTAAATCTTCTAAAGATGATGGTTTTGTGGATGTGAGGAACCAATTGGGTGGTGAAGGACGAGCAGTTCTTACATCTTCGACATCAACACAATATTCTTTTGCACAACCAGGAGCAGATGTTTCAACTTACACCCGCTATGTAGTTGAGGGTCTGGAGACTGGAGCAGCAGACCGAGATCAAGATAGCTTCATCTCTGTTGATGAATTACATGAATACGCTAAAAGAAAAGTACAAGAAGCTGCTCCAGCAATGAAACCAGAAATATATGCTATCAGAGAAGGGTATAAAATCAAGCTTGCCAAAGCACCCATTGATGAGCCAAAGCTTCAATATGGTCGAGAAGTTGAATATTGGGTAAGAGACGGTGAGATTTCTAATATTGGTCGTACTGCTTTAAGTAAGCTACAAAAAAAGTTAGGGCTTCCACTCGATCAAGTCGTTGCTAAGGAGGCTGAGGTTTTAAAACCTTATCAAGATTACAAAGAAAATTTACAGGAATATCAAAAAGTATTTTTAAAAGAAACTAAGGGTAAATTTCCTGTTAATGAAAATACTCGTGACGAGTTGAAACGTCTTCAGCAAACTTTAGGACTTAGGGATGAAGATATAGCCCTAATTGAAGCTTCTCAAAAAAGAAGGTTCAATTTAACTCTTAAATCTATAGGAATGTTAAGTATAGGAGTTATTATTGGGGCTGTGGCAGGATGGTTTATTAAGCCAGATAAAAAATGTCCTCCTGTTATCCCACCTCCACCAATAAAAGTTATCAATCAATTTGTAGAAGTTCCTAATGTACCTGAAGGAACATTTAAATACGGCGGTAGTACTTCTTGGGCTTTTATCTACCCAAAGCTAGAATCAGAAATTAAAAAAGCTTATCCTCCGTTTAACATAAAAATAAGAAAAGATTTGGTATTGGGTTCTGGAATAGGTATTGAGAAGTTAATAGATGGTGGACAGGACGGACTGGATTTTGCTTTATCATCCCGTGATGTTTCCTCAGAAGAGGAATTCAAAGCTAAAAAAAAGCTTTTTACTCTTAAAGCAATTCCAGTTGTTAAAAGCGGTTTAGCAGTAGCTGTTAACCCCCAATTAGCGATCAACGCTCTGACTAAAGAACAATTAAGTAAAATCTTCAGTGGTAAGATTAACAACTGGAGACAGGCTGGCACTTTAGTAGATATCCCAATTAAGTTTTATGTACGTGGTGGTAATTCAACAAGCACTAACGATTTTAGAAAAAGTTTAGACATTATAGATTTTGGTGAAAATATTAATTATGTTAATTCAACTAGTGAAGGACTCCAAAAAATCACGAAAGAACCCGGAGGAATCTTTGTAGGCCCAATCTCAGATATAGTACCGCAGTGTGGAGTTAAGACTTTACCTATTGTTAACAAGGAGGGTAAAATTTTCTATCCATATCAACGACAAAACTTTGTGTCACCTGCTCAATGTCACCCTCGCAAGCGTAATAGAGTTAATATAGAAGCGATTTATAGTGTTGAATATCCATTACCTACTATTTTTTATGTAGTAGTTAAGCAAAATGGTCAAAGAGAACAGCAAGCTGGTCAAGCCTACGCTAATTTACTTTTGACAAAACAGGGACAAGAGATAATAAAAAGCCTTCAAGAAACTGGAAGCCTTGACGAAAATAATTAGGTGCTGATGCTTTTCTTTGCTGAATTTTTGTACAAAAGCTCTATTGCACAATTACCATTTCTGAGTTGGTGGTGCAACAGGAAAAATCAGTTAGAATCTGGCGCTCACAAAGCTGATTTTATATCAATCAAAGTTTAATAAAATACTGATAATAATACAGCATATTTCAGGTAAATGAAGTACACGGGTAGGGGCACAACATGTTGTGCCCCTACGATTATCTGTACTCACCAAGTTGCAATCTGCTGTAAATATCAATTTATGTCCATTCAACCTTAATTTAGCAGCTTTACTTAATAGCGATGCCTACGGCGGTAAACTAGGCACTTGCTTATTCTGGCATGTAAAAATAGCGATCGCATCTAGTCTCTCACAACATATCTGGATTTTCCCCTAATTCTCTTAATCTAGCCGCTAGACGAGCCACCTGTGCCGCCGCAGCTTCTTCTGGTAACAAAACCAAATTGCCAGCCACATCGTAAAACCGCAACCATACCGCCGTTTCTCTATCTATTGTTCCCTCATTCGTGCCCAACCAGAAACCTAAACGCTTAGACCATAGCCACCCGCGCTCATTTGGGGTCAAAGGCTGATATTGCTGATTATCATCTAAATGCCACCCCTGCAAAGAATTAGGGTCAAAAGGATCGTAGACAAAATAATCTGAGGTGCGAAAAGTTTGTTCGTAAAGGTTTTTCTTGATACCCTTGTCTATTGCTGCTGTAGATGGTGATATTAATTCTACAATTACATCAGGATAACGACCATTTTCTTCCCAAACTACCCAACCTTGTCTTGAGTTATTGCTGTCAACATTCAGCACTGCAAAGAAATCTGGGCCTCGGAAATCACGGTTCCGAACCTGGGTACTGCTGTAATAAATAAACATATTGCCCCCGGTAAAGAAATCATTGCGATCAGCCCAAGCTTGTTGCAATGACCGAATCAGGACATTCATAGCAATCCGGTGGCGATTTGATTCGAAGGGTTCACCATCATCAAAAATTAAATCTGTAGGTGGTATGGGGGGTTCCCAGTCCACAATGGCTGCTGGATTTATTTCAGTAGTCATGAGCGATCGCCTTTCTCAGAAAGCCTTAGATTTCTATCATAAATTATTCTTCACCCAATCTCTAAAATTACGCATAGCTTGACTTCTACCAATTGTTAAACACTGCTGAACATATTCATTCACTAATTCAATAATTGGGATATTAGGAAAATTAGGACTAGATTCAGATTTTATATATTTTCCTTCTCTTAACACAGAAATTTCTAAGTCTTGTTGTGTATGTCGCCAAAGTTCAGGAACTCCCAAAATTTCATAATTCTCAAATCGAGTTCGAGAAGTAATATCAATTTCGATTGCTAAATCTGGTGGCGGATCTATAGTTAAATCAATGCGATTTTTTCCAATGACAGCAGCTTGATTTTGAATATAAAAACTGGTATCTGGTTCTACTGCTTGCCGCATTCGCTCATTTTTAAGTGTCGTAGAACCGAAAGGTTCAAAATCAACTTCGAGGTTGTCTAATAAAATTCTTACTAACTCACCAATGTATTCTTTATCTTTTTCGTGTTCTGGTAAGGGAACCATAATTTCTAACCAGCCATAACTATAAGAAATCCGTGCAGCACGCCTTTCTCCCATTTCTTCTAAAATATTTTCTAACTGCTGCCAACTAATATCTTGGAGTAACATTTGTTGACCAGGTTTAACGATAATTTGTTGCAGTTTTAAAAGCATATCACCTCAGAGAGTTGATGTATTAGCTGTTACATACAGCAGATTAAATATAGAAGTCAACTTTCTTAAAGTATATCGCCTCTGAGTAATATGGTATAAATTATTTAAAAAATCACTATTATAATCGTTGGCTATTTTAATTTTTACTCTTTAAAGGAATACGAATAGTAAACTCTGTGCCATGTCCTAGAGTAGAATCAACTTCAATACTTCCTGCATGTTTTTCTACAACAATTTGATAAGCGATCGCCATTCCTAATCCGATTCCTTTACCCACAGGTTTCGTAGTAAACATATAGTCAAATACTCGTTGTTTGACCTCTTTTGACATACCAATTCCATTGTCATAAATCTGAATTATCACTTGTTTTTCATTAGCAAGTTCAGTATGAATGCAAATTTGTCCTTGATTCTTTACTAATGACTCTTCTATAGCATCGATCGAATTCGCTAAAATATTCATAAATACCTGATTGAGTTGCCCTGCATAGCATTCTACTAGGGGTAAATCACTGTACTTTTTAACGATCTGAATTTCTGGTTGATTAGGCGTGGCTGTCAGACGATGATTCAAAAGCATCAGAGTGTTGTCTAATCCCTCATTAATATCTACAAATTTCATATCTGCTTCATCAAGGCGCGAGAAATTTCGCAGCGACAGCACAATTTGACGAATGCGCTTGGTTCCCACTTGCATAGATGCCATTAGTTTGGGTAAATCTTCTGCCAGAAACTCAATATCAAGGTCTTGGATGCGATCGCTAATTTCTGGTGTAGGATTTGGGTAGGTTTGTTGATAAAGCTTGAGTAAATCAAGGATGCCTTCGCTGTACTCGCTGGCATGGTTGAGATTGGCATGGATAAAATTAGCAGGATTATTGATTTCGTGTGCCACCCCAGCAACCATTTGTCCCAGGCTAGACATTTTTTCGGTGTGGATGAGTTGAGCTTGGGTATTTTGCAATTCTTTCAAGGTTTTGCTGAGTTGTTGCGCCTGCTGGCTGGAAATCAAGGCGCGATCGCGGATTTGTTCATATAGTTGCACCTGTCGCCATGCACCGATTAACCCAACTACTAGCAATCCTCCCAAAACCGTAGCCAAAAGGTTCAATGCCTGCAATGGCGATTCAATATTTTCTTGTGGCACAACTAAAGCTACCGACCAATTTGCTTCTCTCAGAGGAGTATAAGCAATGTAGTTCCATTTTCCATCCAATTGAGCAAACTCAATGTTTGTGCGTTTAGCTACCATCTTTTGGGTAATTTCTGCTAACTTCCGATTGGGTGAATTCAAGAAACTCTCGGCGGCTTTTTCGGGTGTGCCGATTAGTTGCGTGTCAGGATGAGCGATGGGAACTCCTTGAGAATTCAGTGCAAAGGCATAGCTATCTTTGCCTTGATGTAAATCGCCGATCGCCTCAACTACCCGCTTGATCTCAATCCCTCCCATCAAAACACCCGATGGCTTTGTGCCTATTTTGCCGAGGATTGGTGAACTAATCTGAATCTGCAATTGATTACTTGTGCGACCAAGAATTGGATCGGCGGCTACTGTTTCACCTCTCATACTGCGCTGAAAAAATTCTCGATCTTTAACATTTGGACGACCTCCCTGAGTATTAATCAATGAACCATCTGGTGTACTCAGCGCCATGAGCAAAAATGTTTGCATCCGCTTCACTTCAGATTGTAAGTAAGGTTCTATCACAGACCAATCTAGCGATCGCACCACTGGAGAATTTGCCAAAGTCTTAATTTCTGTCTTCCGAATAGCTAACCAATTATCAATATCATTCTGACCTTGGTGGGTTTTTAATAATGCTTGTTCCTTGAGACTATCGAGCAATAACCCCTTAACAATTTTGTAACTGGCAATCGCCGTGGCGCTAATACTAATGGACAGAATCACCACAATTGATAGCAACACAAAATTGCGCGATCGCCATTTCAATGAATAGTTTTTTTTTGAAATTAACCCATATTTTCGGGAATTAATTTTTAACCAAATTTTGCGTAATTTAAGCATTACAACCTTATTTACTATAATTTAATATTTGAAACGCAAACATCAAGAGTACTGAGTACTTTATTCAGCACTCATTACTCACTACTCAGCACTCATTACTCATTACTCACTATTCTTGTTGAGTAGAAATTTGAATGACAAACTCTGTACCCCGTCCTACTTCTGAAGTGCAGGAGAGGGAACCGCCATGTGCTTCTACGACAATTTGCCGAGCGATCGCTAATCCTAATCCAGTGCCTTTTCCTACAGGCTTGGTAGTGAATAAATGGTCAAATACTCGTTCCTTGACCTCTGGCGACATCCCCACCCCGTTATCGGCAATTTTAATCAAGATATCCTTACCTGAGTCTGCTACACGGGTTTGAATAGTAATGCGATTAGGGTTGGCGAGAATGGCTTCTAAACTCCGCTCTGTATTGTATTGTTCAAGTGCATCAATGGCATTTGCTAACAAGTTCATAAACACCTGATTAAGTTGTCCAGCAAAGCATTCCACTAGGGGGAGTTTGCCATAATTCTTGACTATCTCGATTGCCGGACGGTTTTCGTTAGCTTTTAAACGATGTCTTAGAATCAAAATGCTGCTGTCAATGCCTTCGTGAATATCAAAGGGAACTTTATAATCTTTATCTGCCCTGGAAAAGGTTCGCAAACTAGTACTGATACTGCGGATACGCTGAACACCCAATTTCATTGAGTCGAGCAATTTAGGTAAATCTTCGCGTAAATAATTCAGGTCGATAGCATCAATTTCGTCTTGAATTTCTGAGCCAGGATTGGGAAACTTTTGTTGATAAAGATTAATGAGTACAAACAAATCTTTAACATAATCTTTAGCTGGTTCAATATTACCGGCAATGAAGCCAATCGGATTGTTAATTTCATGGGCAACACCTGCTACTAAATTCCCAAGAGCAGACATTTTTTCACTCTGCACCAATTGCAATTGCATAGTTTGGAGTTCTTGCAATGCTTGTTCTAATTGTTGTTTTTGTTGTTGCAGTAATTGTTGTGCTTGCTGCACTACGGTAATGTCTTCAGAAGTACCAAGAATGCCAAAAACGTTTCCTTCTCGATCTTTTAGGGGAATTTTATTTGTATTCGACCATTTTTGTTTTCCATCTGCTTGCTGCACGGTTTCGATAATGTTGAGTTCCGCTTCCCCAGACTCCATGATGCGGCGATCGCGTGCTGCAAAAAAATCTGATTGTTCGCTAGTCCAGTGAAGATCGTAGTCTCTTTTACCAATAACATTTTCTGGTACTCCTAGACCCCAAGTTTGAGTAAAGTTATGGTTACAGCCTAAATAAACACTATTGCGGTCTTTCCAGAAAACAGACTGGGGGATATTGTCGATAATTAACCGCAAGAATTGTTCGGTTTTTCCCAAGTTTTCTAGAGTATTTTGTGCTTGCTGATAAAGTCGAGCGTTTTCTAAGGAGATTGCAGCTTGAGTGCATAATAGATTGAGAATTTCGACGCGATCGCTGCTAAAGGCCCCAGTCATCAGATTGTTTTCTAAATACAAAATTCCTAATAGTTTGCCTTGATACAAAATCGGTGTACACAGCAAGCTTTTGGGTTGCTGGCGAATGATGTAGGGATCGGCTATCAACGCCGGATGCACTGTTACATCAACGATAACAGTAGGTTGCAGGCTGCGTTTGACGGCGTAAATTAAAGTATGGGGAACATCTGCACTCTCTTCCACAAAAATGGATTGTAATACCTTTGATTGCTGCCCAACTTGAGCAGTCGCCTCAATTACAAATCTATCTTCTTTAAGCAGTAATAAAGCACACTTATCTGCTCCAGCATTTTCAATTACTACTTGTAGTAGCTTTGTAAGTAATTTATCCAGTTCAATTTCACTGGAGAGAGTCTGAGAGGCTTTTAAAACTGTTGCCAAATCTAGCATTAATGATGTATTGCTGCTAGATGTTACTGATTTATTAATACTTGGGTGCAAGGTAGCAATACTGTCAATATTTGCGATCGTCTCATTGGGCGTGAGTAGCGATCGCCTCTGTTGTAAAATGGGGGCTAGCAGTTGTGGATAATGTTGTTCTAAATTATCGACTTTGGCTTTAGCGCCCCAGCGAGTGTAACAATAGTAAGCATTAATCAAATACTCTTGGGCAATACGTTCTTTACCCCATTCTAAATAAAATTTGGCTGCAAGTTCGTTGGCAAGAGCTTCTTCATTGATATATTCATTTTCTTTAGCCTTAGCAATGGCGCGATCGTATGATTCGATTGCATCCATATAATTGTTAGAAACTCTTGCCATTTCCGCAGACAACAAAAGATATCTATGTAGAAAGTTTTGTGGGCAATTATCTGCCCAGTTTTTCTGGATTTGTTGATGCTCTTGAATAATATCCCAATATTCTTTTTTCTTCTCTAATGTTGCATTGGGATAGAGTGCTACTAAACTAAGTGGGTAATAGAAATGATACTGAATAATTGGGAAAAAACCAGAGTTACAACCAAGAGTTTTCTCAGCTTCTTCTGCCGCTTGAATAGCATCTTCATAGCGACCATAAATATAAGATAATTGAATTTTGAGGAAAGAATACCAGTTAATTCCATGATCGAAGTTTTTTTTCTGCCTCCAAACTTCTATATATGGAATATCTTCGCCATTGCGATCGTCTAATAAATCGGTGTTTTTAGATATATCTTGCAGGTTTAATAAAAACTGCCTCTGTAAAGTAAATGCATACAGCATATTAGTATCATTTACCTGTTGGACGTAACTTAAATACTTCTCAGTTTCCGTGTAAACATCTGATAGGCGATCGCCCTTAATTAACATTGCCCAAATTAGAAACGAAACTGCCCAAACGCCAAACACCAAATTTCCAGTTTCTTGACAGACTTGGAATGATTTTTGAGAAAGTTGTAGATTCGTTTTTAAATGCTGATTATACGGATTAGTCGTGTGTGCAAAGATATTATTGGTCTTAAAAATAAATTGGGTACTATTGAAGTGACGATCGAGTTTTAGTGCTAATGTACCAAACTCGTAAGCAGTTCGATAGCTTCCTTGACTTGCCAGATTCATCCCATACAGGCAATAAGCAAAACCTGAGCTTTCTGCATTTCCATAACTCAACGATAAACCGATCATTAATAGAGGAGCTAAACAACTAAGGTTTTGATCTCCTGCCATATAAGCTGCTGCCCAAAGGTCAGCTAAAAGACCCATGCACACCTTCTTATCTGGATCTGTCATCTCAGGCAAATCGAATAAATCTGCTATGCAAACTTCTGCAAGTTTAGCTTTTAATTCTTTAACTTCATTTTCGATGGCAGTTTTCTGTTCTTCAGAACTAACAGGTAAATGCATCCCCATAATGCTTAAACCTTTCAAACCAGCTTCAATGCCAGCTTCGATATTTTCGCCCTGAGTCATTTTCAGGTACATCTGAATTCCATAAATATTCGCTTTTTCAAATTTATTTTTGCTATTATTTAAGGCAGTATTAAATAATGTCTCTGCTCGAATAAATTCGCCAGTCAGATACTCACACTCAGCAGATTCTCGATATAACTCAAATATGAGTTTATAATTACTTTCCCAAGTTTCCTCTATTAGCAATTCTCGTCCTAATGTGAAATACTTAACTGCTGCTTTATAAGCAGTAGAAGCTTTAGCTTTCTTTCCAGCAATTAAATTAAGTTGAGCCAGTTCTAACTTTTGAGATTGTTCATGGATGAGATCGATTCCCTCATTTAACTGATTAACAATATCAAATATGTTAGTTTCAATTACTTCCGGTAATGTATTCTTTAAAAGTAATTGCCCAATTTTTAAATGAGTAGCTTTTCTTTGAGATTCAGGAATTAGAGAATAGGCAGCCTGTTGAACGCGGTCATGGAGAAATTTGTAACCTGTCATTTGTCCTTGGTCATTTGTTTTTTGCAAATGACTAATGACCAATGACTCATCCTGATAAAATTTGTAAACTTCATTGATAGGAATAATCAACCCATCTTGCACAGCTTTCCAAAAGTCTGCGGCAGTTTCTAACTGTGATTTTTCGTAGACGATCGCTAATGCTGCTAAATCGAATTGGTTTCCTACACAAGCCGCTAATTTCAAAACTTCTTGAGCTTCTATTGACAACTTTTGGAGTTGAATTGCCATAAACTCTACGACATCATCAGTAAGAGCCATCGCTCGCACTTGAGCAATATCACATTCCCAATAACCACCGTCAAAATTAAATGTAATTAGTTGATCTTGATATAGCGCTTTGAGAAACTGAGTACTGAAGAAAGGATTACCTTTAGTTTTTGTCAATACCAACTCTGTCAACGGCGTGGCTAAGGCTAGAGAGCAACTCAATGTATCTGCAACCAAATGATTAACGGATATTCGATCGAGGGGAGCTAAGGTAATCGTATTGACTGTAGCGCCCAATTTATGAATCTCCGCCAAAGTCAGCATGAGCGGATGTACCGGGTTGACTTCGTTATCTCGATAAGCACCAATTAATAGCAGATAGCCAATGTTAACTTCACTTATTAACAAGTTTATTAACTTTAAAGAAGCAGAATCCGCCCATTGTAAATCATCAATAAAAATTACCAATGGATGTTCTAGTGCCGTGAAGACTTGAGTGAATTTTAAAAACAGCGAATTGAAGCGATTTTGTGCCGCACTCCCAGAGAGTTCTGGCGCTGGAGGCTGTTTACCAATTATACTTTCTAGTTCTGGAATCACCTCAATCATCACTTGTCCGTTCTCACCCAAAGCAGAGAGAATTTTGCGCTTCCACTGCTCAAATTGAGCGTCAGTTTCACTTAGGACTTGCTTGATTAAGTCTCGAAAGGCTTGTACAAAGGCAGAGAAAGGGATATCGCGCCCAAATTGGTCAAATTTGCCTTTAATGAAATAACCCCGTTGTCGCACAATTGGTTTGTGGACTTCGTTAACCACAGCAGTTTTGCCAATACCAGAGAAGCCTGCTACCAACATAATTTCACTGCTTCCCTGACTAACTCTCTCGAAGGCATCCAGTAAACTCTGAACTTCACCTTGGCGGCCATAAAGCTTTTCTGGGATGATAAAGCGATCGCAAATATCCCTCTCACCTAATTTAAAGGATTTAATCTCTCCAGTTTCCTGCAATTGAGATAAACATTTTTCTAAATCAAATTTCAGCCCTAATGCACTCTGATAACGATCTTCAGCATTTTTCGCCATCAATTTCATCACAATGTCACAAAGAACTTGGGGAATCTCTTCTTCCCCCCTGCCCCCAGCACAGACCTGCCCCCTACCTCCTAATTTTTCTGGAACCTTGGCAATATGACAGTGAACCAACTCCATCAGATCGTTTGACTTGAAGGGTAAGTCTCCAGCCAGCAATTCATAGAAGGTAACGCCGAGAGAATAGTAATCACTGCGATAGTCAATTCCGCGATTCATCCGCCCGGTTTGTTCCGGGGAAAGGTAGGCAAGAGTACCTTCTAAAACATTAGGGCTGTGAACTTCCTGGGTTTCTTTAGGTAAAAGAGAGGCAATGCTAAAGTCAATCAACTTGACTTGCTGAGTTTGTGGGTTAATCAGGATGTTGGCAGGCTTAATGTCTTTATGGATAACCCGATGGCGATAGAGTCCGTCAAGAATATTGCTCAGGGCGATCGCAATTTCCAAAAACTCTGTCAAACTATATTGCTTATCCCCGATTCTTTCGTTCATCCAATCTCTGAGGGAAATACCGCCAAAATCCTCCATTACCAAAGCATAGCTGTTGCCGTAAGGTTCCAGGCTGTAGGGATGGACAATACCAGGTAGGTCAATATTTTTAGCGATGGTGTACTGATTACGAAACAGCAGCAGATCGTTGAAACTGGGATACTCCTGCTGAAGCAGTTTGATTACAACCGGAAGTCGATCGGACTCTCGAATTGCACGATAAACTACGGTTCTAGAACCTGCATAAAGCTGTTCGCTAATTCGATAGTTCAAAAGCTTGTCCATTGGCTCAACTGCTGTATTCATACTTCATCAACTCTTGTTAAATCAGCTATTTAGTTAAAGTAGTTTGCCCAAAAATCAGCTTTTGCTAACTCAGTTTTCTTTTGTGCGTAGGCGTAGCCCGTCGTAGACATCGCATTCTATGTGTGTAATCTGCCTTTTGCTTTCCAGCAAAACTCCACCAATTTCCGGTAAAATCAAGTTCTGAGGATTGTGGAATTGGGAGAAATTTGGGGTGCCTACACTTGGCGTTAACATTGACCACATTGCCACCATCCGGCAAGCACGGCGGACGGTAGAACCAGACCCAGTAGCGGCGGCGGTGCTGGCAGAATTAGCGGGTGCTGATGGAATTACGGTGCATCTGCGCGAAGACCGACGGCATATCCAAGATCGGGATGTGCGGATATTGCGGCAAACAGTGCGATCGCATCTTAATCTAGAAATGGCCGCAACAGAAGAAATGCTAGCGATCGCACTCGATATCAAACCAGATTACGTGACTTTAGTCCCCGAAAAGCGCGAAGAAGTCACCACAGAAGGCGGACTAGATATTATCGGTCAAATTGCTAGAATAGGTGAGATAGTCGATAAATTGCAAAGCGCTAACATTCCAGTTAGTTTATTTATCGATGCCGAGCCAGCACAAATTGAAGCATCTGTCAAGGTACAAGCGCAGTTTATCGAACTGCACACCGGACAATACGCTGAGGCTAAAGATGAAACGAATCGCCACCGAGAATTAGCCATATTAGCTAAAGGTTGTGAACAAGCGATTCAAGCTGGATTACGAGTCAACGCCGGTCACGGACTCACCTACTGGAACGTCTATCCGGTGGCTGCGCTTCCAGGCATGGAAGAACTGAACATTGGTCATACCATCATCAGTCGGGCAGCATTAGTAGGTATAGAAAGGGCAGTCCGCGAGATGAAGCAAGCTATAACAGGGAATGGGGCATAGGGAATTGGGGATTGGGCATTGGGGATTGGGAATTGGGAATTGGGCATGAAGAAGAGACAAGGTAGACAAGAAAGAGGAGGGAGACTTGGGAGAGACTTATTCAGTAATTCCCCCTTATCCCCCTTATCCCCCTTGTCTCCTTGCCCCCTGCTCCCTGCCCCCTGCCCAATTCTTAAAAGAGGGGTTGTCACTGCGAAATCTAGAAATTGGGATCAAATCTTCAGCAAAGACTTCTATGAGCGCAACACAATCTAACAACCTGCCACTTTGGGTACAAGATAGAGATAAAGTGATAGTAGAAAGTACTGATGTCGAGTGGCGCTATCAGACACCGCCTGATTATTCTCGTTCCAAAGAGAATCTCGCCCAAGAAAGTATCTATAATCACCTTGAAGGTACGCTGGAAGCGATCGTGCAAAACTTGGTAAGAACCTTTGAGATGGAGGTATCTTTCAAAGCTAACCCGCAACAGTGGTTATCTATTGTCAATGAACAGTTTCGCGTCAGTACCAACGGCGGAGTAGAGTATACCGCAGCAGATTTATCCGCTCAAGGTACTTACAACTTATTTATGGCTGATTCAGAGCATTACAAAGCTTCAGAAGAAAGCTTTGAATCATCCGCAAAAGTCTTCCACACAACATTTCCTAAAGGATTTCCTTGGGAAGTGCTGGAAGTTTACTCAGGGCCACCAAATGTCACATTCAAATGGCGGCATTGGGGACATTTTAACGGAGAATACAAAGGCCATGCACCTACTGGAGAGACAGTAGAAATTATCGGTATGAGCATTGCCAAAGTTACCGATGACTTAAAGGTTATTTCCTTAGAACACTACTTCGACAATAATCTGTTCTTGGAAAAGCTAACATCTGGTGGCAAACAGACAAATGCTCAAAAATCGGGAAGTGCTTGTCCGTTCAGTTCTTGGTTCAAGAAATCCCGTAAGAGTTAGTTCATAAGGGTACAGAATGTAGTACTGTGCCCTTACATGATTCACAAAGCAACCAAAGGATGAAAATGCAAACATACTATTACGTTTTGGCAAGTCAACGCTTTCTTCTCCAAGAAGAACCCATACACGAAGTTATCAAAGAACGCACTCGTAACTACCACGAACAAGAAAAACAAATAGATTTTTGGTTGGTTGAGCAACCAGCTTTTTTGGAAGCACTTCAATTTGCACAAATCAAGGCAAAGTGTCCTCAACCATCAGTAGCAATTATTTCTACAAATCCTCAATTTATTACTTGGTTAAAACTGCGTTTAGAGTATGTCATCACTGGAGAATTCCAAGCTCCTTCTGAGGCAATACCAGATGCTTTAGCATCGCTTGCTACCGTATCTTAATGAATTAGGCATGGGGCATTGGGCATTGGGCAATCATAAATAGTTCTTATTCCCCATTCCCAATTCTCAATTCCCAATTCCCAATTCCCAATTTTCTTTGGTAAGAATAAAATATATTTTGTAACAGTCCTTCTATTCCCATACTGAAGTAGCTAGGTTTTAAGCTTTTTTCTTATAAAATCTTCTAGGACACCTTGATTTACATAATCTAACTTTTGTGCATAGATTTCAGACTTTACCAAGTGTTTTAGGATTAGCGATATCTACGATGAGCTTCGCTTACGCAGGGTTGATTGGTGGGATGAGTTCTGTTTTTGCCCAAAAAGCTATTCCTGCTTGTCAACCACCGACTTCGGGTGAGTATCTTTTATTAGTAGTCAGTCCCACAGCAGATAATCAAAAACAGTTGCGTAGTGCTTTACCGCCTGAACTAAAGACCATTACCTGCAAATATCTTAATGAAACTGTGACGCGGATAGGGGGCTTTAAAAAAATTGATGATGCCAATCGATGGGCAAGGTATGTAAGTAATATTGTTGGCTTGTCTGCCATTATCACTACTCGACCGACAACGGCAGATGTGCAGCCACCGCAACAGGCATCACAACAGGCACAACGACTGCAACAGCCACCTCAGCAAACAATTAACTATAATCCTCAAGCATTAGGAGAGGGTTATGCAGTGCTGGTAGATTATTACAATCGCCCTGAACTAGTAAATAACGTACAGCAAGCAGTAGGAGGGAATGTAGGTTTCGTTTCTTATGGACAACGCCCTTACTTACTGGCAGTTTATACCACGAACCAAAGTGAAGCATACAATACATTACAGAAGCTGAACAATGGCGGTTTTGTTGCCAGCATAGTAGATAGTCGCAAGGTGATTCTGCTACGCTCAACTGTGCGGTTGTAGTGATATTAAGTTTTCTAAAATACTGATGCGTTCTACCAATTTGGTAATTTGTCAGTTGACAAATTACCAGTTCCCAATTAAAAATAGTCACTCAAACAAGGATTCATTGCCCTAGTTTAAATAAGCAAAGCTAGCTAACCAACAGATAGTTATACCCAAAGCCGATCCAGCTATTACCTGAACTGGTGTATGTCCCAATAATTCTTTCAGACGGTCTTGGCTAAAGTCTGGTTTTTCATGAAATAATTCATCAATCATTTGATTGAGAATACGAGCTTGCTTACCAGCTGCTTGGCGAACTCCGGCTGCATCATACATGACAATGATGGCAAAAACCATAGCAAGGGCAAAATCAGGAGATGCCCAACCAAGTGTTTGCCCTACACCAGCCGCTAAAGCTGTAACTAAAGCTGAATGGGCACTGGGCATACCTCCGGTTGTCACCAAAACACGAATATTCAGTTTACGATTTTTGATGATTTCGACTACGAGCTTTAATGCTTGAGCAATAAAACAGGCTGCCAGAGCAACCAGCAGCACCCGGTTGTCTAAAATGTTGCCTATGTCCCGCATGTTATTTTGGTTAGGTTAGTAAATATTAGCAGCAGTTGTTGGTTGAGGAAACATTTAGATTCAACCCAAAATCCAAAATTAACCTAGTACATCACGGTGAAAACAGATAAATTATTCAAAATTGCCAAAAAGCTAATCAAATAAGCTTTTTGAATTTTGAATTTTTAATTCTCCTGCGCGGAATACAGATAGAGAATGGTGTAAAGAAACCACTCGCTCCAAATCAATGTAACCCTTGCGGTGTAAAGATTTAGCATCCCGCAAAGCGTTGCTAATTATTACGGCTAATAATAAAATGAGCGATCGCTTGCAGTGGCTTGGCTCTGTCTCCAAATGGTTCTAATTCCGCACAAGCTACTTTAACTAGCTCTTGGGCTTTTAAGCGCGATTCTTCAAGTCCCCAAAGGCTAGGATAGGTCACTTTCTTAGCTTGTTGGTCTTTACCAGCTGTTTTACCTAATTGCTCTTTTGTAGAAGTGATATCCAGAATATCATCGATGATTTGGAATGCTAGCCCAATATTTTCAGCATAACGGGTCAGTCGCTGCACGTCTTCAGTTGATGCTCCAGCGATGATGCCGCCAGAAACTACGCAAGCTTCCAAAAGGGCGGATGTTTTGTGTCTATGAATGAAATTTAGCGTTTCTAGAGAAATATCTGATTTACCCTCACACTCTAAATCAACAACTTGACCACCGACCAAACCAGCTGCTCCCAGCGCCCGACCAAGACGAACAATTACTTGCAAGGTAAGCTCTCTGTTAACGCTTTGGGGGGTTTTAAGGGCAACAATCTCAAAAGCGAGTGCTAATAAGCCATCCCCAGCCAAAATGGCCACATCTTCGCCATAGACTTTATGATTTGTTAGCTTTCCGCGACGGTAATCGTCATTATCCATCGCTGGAAGGTCGTCATGAATCAAAGACATTGTGTGGATCATCTCCACAGCACAAGCTGTTGGCATAGCCATTTCGATAGTGCCACCCATCATTTCACAGGTAGCAAGGCAAAGAATGGGACGTACACGCTTGCCGCCAGCTAATAACGAGTAGCGCATCGCCTCATAAATCTTTTCTGGATAAATGATGGGGATAGCCTGATCTAAAGCAGTATCACAAAGCTTTTGTCGCTCTTTGAGATAGGCTGCTAAGTTAAATGTGGCTTCCTCTGGTGGTGTCTTTTGAACGTTATCAGTTGCTACCATTCTTCAATTCCTGACACTTGGGGATTTTTGTCTTATACGTCACAATTTTAAGGTGCTGTGGGGCTTAAAAAATGAAGAGTTGGGAATTAGGAGTTAGGAGACGCGATGAATCGCGTCTGTACAAAAGGTGGGAGTAGAGACGCGATTCATCGCGTCTGTAGAGGAGTTGAGTTTAATAATTCTTAACTTCTCACTTCTCACTCATAATTCCTCACTCTTTTTCATTTTTTTGTTGCTCTGGAATAGCTGGTGAATGTATTTTGCAATAATATGGCGACAGTCATAGGGCCAACACCACCAGGAACGGGGGTAATAAATCCTGCTACAGCAGCAGTAGATTCAAAGTCAACATCGCCAATTAAGCGGCTTTTGCCATTAGCATCGGTGACACGATTCATTCCCACATCTACCACAACAGCACCTGGTTTTACCATATCAGCAGCGATCAGTCCGGGACGACCTGCTGCTGCAATTAGAATATCAGCATTTTGGGTGATGGTTTTGAGGTCATGCGATCGCGAGTGAGCGATCGTCACTGTGGCATCAGCTTCTAGTAACATCAGCGCCATAGGTTTACCCACCAAAATACTGCGTCCCACCACTACTGCCTGTTTTCCCTGCAAAGGAATCTCATAAGCTTGCAAAAGCCGCATCACACCATCAGGAGTGCAGCTGCGTAAACCAGTTTCTCCCCGTACTAATCGCCCCAAATTGACTGGGTGCAGCCCATCAGCATCTTTATCGGGATCAATTTGATGTAACAGAGTCACAGCATCCAAGTGGTTAGGTAGGGGCAACTGCACCAGAATTCCATCCACCCGTTCATCGTTGTTTAATGCAGCAATTACCTTTTCTAACTCCCCCAGGGTAGTTTCGGTGGGAAAATGCTTACCAAAAGAGGCGATGCCAACTTTAGCGCAAGCTTTTTCTTTATTGCGGACATAAGCGGCTGATGCTGGATTATCGCCAACCATCAACACGGCCAAACCAGGGGGTCGTCCAATTTTAGGTTTTAATTGGGTAATGGCAACAGAAAGTTCTTGCTGAATTTTTGCTGCTAACGCTTTACCATCAAGGAGTTTGGCAGTTTTTGTTTCCATGAAAATTCCCAACTATAATTAATTCGTTTTTTGTCTAAAGTCTGGAATAGAAATATTTGCTAGTAAAGGGGATTGGGGACTGGGGATTGGGGATTAGGTGCCAAATCAAAAAATTTGGTGGTTGATCATTACTCACCAGCAAATTTTAAAAAACTTTTACCAGTCCTTAGTCCCAGAGAGTTGAAGGGTTGACTTTTAACTATTATTGTGTATTTGTTGATGTCGTAGCGTTTCTCTCAGAGTAAAACCATAATGCTTATTTTCTCAGATCAACGGCTTTATCTGAAGAATAAAGAGTTGAGAGCGTGTTTTTAAAACCGCAGAGAATATCATAGATGGGAACTGACCTAATGAAACTGGCGACAAAGCAAGCAGTGAAGCAAAAATTTGCTCAATCGGTGGCTTTCATGGAACAAACAAGAAATTTGTCCCTTTCGTTCTTGTACGGGCACAGTATTGTTCCCTATAGGCTGGGGTTGATTTTTTTATTGGTAATGGGACTTTGTAGTTGTGGTAGTTTAACCTCGTCTGGCTTGAATGGGACTAATTTTAAAATTGGTGCTAATGTCACCCCAATTCGAGAAATTAAACCAGAACAAGACAATAAGGCTACAGTTTACATCCAAGGAGAGGTGGAAAACCAAGCTCCTTTGATGAAGCAATGGGCTTATCAAATTAATGACTCGACTGGGAAAATTTGGGTTGTCACCAATCAAAAGAATTTGGCTAAGGGAGCGCAAGTCGTGATTAAAGGTAAAATTCGCTACCGAAGTATCCCTTTAGGTGGTAAAGAATTAGGGGAAGTTTATCTAGAAGAAGAATAATTAGCAATTAAAAATTAATATATGAACAATCAACCGGTGCATGTAGCGATCGCAATTTTATATCAAAAAAACCAGTTTCTCATGCAACTACGCGACAACATCCCCGGTATTCTCTACCCTGGTTATTGGGCGCTATTTGGCGGTCATGTCGAACCTGGTGAAACGCCAGATATCACAGTAAAGCGAGAAATTTTAGAAGAAATTGGCTACGATTTACCACCCTTTGCAGAATTTGGCTGTTATCCCGACGAAAGAGTTGTCCGTCATGTTTTTCACGCCCCCCTCTTGGTGGAATTAAATCAACTAGTTTTGAATGAAGGCTGGGATATGGGATTATTAACCACAGAAGATATTCACCAAGGTAACTGTTATTCGCAAAACGCTGGCGAAGTTAGACCTTTAGGAAATATGCATCGGCAAATTATGTTGGATTTTATGGAGAGAAGTAAATATTGATGGGAATTGGGCATTGGGCATTGGGAATTGGGAATTGGGAATTGGGAAAAATGAAGAATATTGCCTAATCCCCAGTCCCCAGTCCCCAGTCCCCAATCCCTACCTAGAAGCCAAAATAAAGTTATAACTCTTGTGGAGTCATCACTAATGCAATCAGCAAATAAACTGCCGCGATGGTTAACTATAGGATTGGCGTTTCCGATTATTATTCTCAATGGTTGGCTATTGCTCCAAGTTGTGCAGTATTTTCAACCCTTAATTAGTATTATTGCCGCCGCCATCCTACTCGCTTTTGTGTTGAACTATCCAATCCAGTTTTTGCAAGAACAAGGGGTAAAACGTAACCTAGCGATCGCAGGAGTCTTGCTTTTAACTGTGGTGATTTTAGTAGCTTTAGGTATTACCTTGGTTCCCCTAATTATCCAACAGCTTGTTGAGTTAGCCAATATTTTGCCTAGTTGGATTGATTCTGGGACTCAGCAGTTGCAAACTTTCCAGGATTGGGCGTTAAGTCAGCAACAGCTTCCGATTAATTTGAGCGGTTTATTTACCCAAGTTCTAGAACGATTATCTAACCAACTTCAGTCCTTCACTGGTAGAATTCTTGGTTTTGCCGTCGATACCATTGGTATTGTTCTCAACGTGTTGCTGGCGGTAGTCTTGACTATCTATCTAATATTAAACGGCGAGCCTCTTTGGGATGGAATATTTCAGTGGTTTCCTAATAACATTGGGTTAAGATTACGAGAGTTACTGCGAGAGGATTTCCACAATTACTTTATTGGTCAAGCAACCTTGGGAGCCGTGTTAGGGTTGACAATTACCCTGGCATTTTTGGCGTTGCAAGTTCCCCTAGCTTTACTTTTTGGTATCGGGATTGGTTTGTTTTCTCTCTTCCCCTTTGGTACTGGAGTTGGTATTGCCATAGTCAGCCTTTTGGTGGCATTGCAAAACTTTTGGTTAGGAGTTGAAGTGTTAGGTATAGCTGTTGCAATCGACCAAGTTAATTCTAATGTTGTTGCACCTCGAATTCTAGGTAATTTGACTGGTTTAAATCCTGTGTGGGTGGTAATTTCTTTGCTATTGGGAGCAAAGTTAGGAGGAGTGCTAGGTTTGTTAATTGCAATTCCTATTGCCAGTTTTATCAAAGATATAACAGATAGCTGGCGGGCTGGAGAGTTTAATAAAATAGATGATATCGTGTCAGAACCTGTTACGGTCAAGAGTGAGGTAGAAACTTATAGTTAAAATTAAATTTTCAACCTAAATTTTTCCGGTTTGTTTTTCTAAACAAGTTCAGAATTGAAGTTAACCGGAATTTTGATCCTAAATTCAGTTCCTTCGCCAGAAGCCGATATGCATTCCAATTGGCCTCTATGTTTTTCCACAATAATTTGATAACTGATAGATAAACCTAATCCAGTTCCCTTACCAATGGGTTTAGTAGTGAAAAAGGGATCAAACAATTTCTTCTGCAAACTCTCTGGAATTCCCAGTCCATTATCGGAAATACGAATAATTACTTGATTGTCATCAATAATTTGAGTCCGAATGCAAATTGTCCCTTGTTTTTTTACTAATGACGGATGACTAATGACAAATGACTCTTCTAGCGCATCAATAGCATTAGCCAAAATATTCATAAATACCTGATTGAGTAACCCTGCGTAGCACTCAACTTGAGGAAGATCGCCGTATTCTTTAATAATACTGATGTTTTCACTTATTTGGTGATTTTGGAGACGACTTTGTAAGATTACTAGGGTACTATCAATACCTTCATGGATATCAACTAATTTTTTCTCAGATTCATCAAGACGAGAAAAATTGCGTAAAGAAAGAATGATTTGCTCGATTCGCTTTGTACCTACCTGCATAGAAGTGAGAAGACGGGGGAGATCGGTAATTAAAAAATCTAGTTCAATTTGTGCGATCGCAGTTTTAATATCCGCTTCTGGTTCAGGATAACATTCTTGGTACAATCTAATAAGATTAAGTAGATTTTGGCTATATTCGATGGCGTGAACAAGGTTCCCAGCAATAAAGTTGACAGGGTTGTTGATTTCGTGCGCGATGCCAGCAACAAGTTGTCCTAATGCAGCCATTTTTTCATTTTGAATTAATCGCGTATAGTTTTGCTGAAGATCGTGAAAACCTGCTTTGGCAACTCTAGATTGTTCTTCTACCTGCTGTAACTGAAGGAGTGTTAATACATGAATTTGGGAGTAGACTAAGAGTAATTGATGGAAATCAATTAGCTTATATTTTCCAAATGTAGTTTTAACTAAAATCGGCTCGTAGGTAATTTGGGGCGGTCGTTGTAAAGCTATCTCAGTAGCTTTAACGATAGACATATCTTCAGAAATAGCTAATATCTCTGTCTGGAAAAACTTGTAAAGGATTTTAATCGGTTTTATAGAAAATAGTGCCAAACTGTAGGGATAGCTCATATACTCAAAAAATTTCCGCCGCGAAATCATCCCTATATATTCTTGATTATTATTGAGGATAATTCCTGGTAATAAAGGCTCTTGCTTAAAGAGCGTAGCTAAATCATTCCCTGGACACTCTATTTCAATCTCAACTTGCCAAGAGACTAATTCTTGCAAAGTTGATTCTAATCGCAAGTTTGACTCATTAGCATTTGTTGTACCACCAATAGTCAGCATACTCTCATGTGTTGATTGCTGAGGTAATATTTCTGGTAACATCATGAATACTCGTCTCTGTAATTTTAAAGTTTATCAATCTTTACAAACTTATTTTTCCCAAATTGATAACCAAAATTCACAGTATAGATGTGGAAATATAGAGTACTTCAGCGAATCTAATACTTTTATGGCTGCGTAGATGTTGAGTTGCCATTTATCTATCAAATAAGATTGAATAATAATTCAGAATTCTGTTTTAATAAAAAAAGCTTTATAGCACAATACAGTTGGGTTAAGGTTAGCAATCTTTGTAAAATTAATTCTTTTTAACTAACCACAGAGGTACAGATAACACAGAGAGAAGAAAGAGTTTTCTTAACCCAAGCGTATTGTTTGATATAAGAATTCGGTTTAATTTGGAGAAAATATATGTAGGATGTGAGTGCGGAGAGTACGGCATCAAATCCATGTTCATAGTACATTACGAACTCCGTTCTAACACAACGCCAGTTGCTACAACCGATATTGATTTTTAAGCAAGTTACACCTTATGTTTGGTATGCGAGTATTACAAATTATATTGGCTGTTTGCGCCAGTTACGTTTTTTCAACTTGGTTTGCCAAGACTCCATATAGGTGTAAAAAACAGGCGTTAAATAAAGTGTGAGGAACTGCGAGAACACTAACCCGCCAACTACTGCTAAACCAAGGGGACGGCGTGTATCTGCTCCCGCTCCCAAACCGAGGGCGATGGGTAATGTGCCCATCAGTGCTGCCATTGTCGTCATCATAATTGGACGGAATCTTACCAAGCAGGCTTCGTAGATAGCATCATAAGGTGTTTTACCGTTATGACGGGCAACGATCGCAAAGTCTACCATCATGATCCCGTTTTTCTTCACAATCCCGACTAGCAAAATAATCCCTACGAAGGCGTAAATATTCAAGTCAACTTGAAACAGCAATAGGGTCAGTATTGCCCCAAATCCCGCCGAGGGTAAGCTAGAAAGGATAGTTAGCGGGTGAATAAAGTTTTCGTAGAGAATCCCCAACACAATATAAATTACCAAGATGGCAACCAGCAGTAGCAATCCTAAACCCTGAATTGATGACTGGAATGCCTGCGCGGAACCTTGGAAACCTGTACTAATAGTAGGTGGCAATGTTTGACGGGCGAGTTCCTCAATTTTTCCAGTGACGTTACCTAATGACACTCCTGGCTTGAGGTTAAAGGAGAAGGTGACAGATGCCAGTTGCCCTTTATGGTTGATAGTTAAGGGGCCTACATCTTTGCTCAAGGTTGCGACAGCGTTGAGAGGCACAAGTTGTCCGCTAGGCGCACGAACTGAGAGTAAATCTAGAGCGTTGGAATTTTGCTGATATTTTGGTTCCACGCCCATAATTACTTGATACTGGCTATCGGGGGCGTAGATAGTGGAAACTTGGCGAGTACCATAAGCATTACTCAGGGCAGTTTCGATTTGATTAGCGGTCAAACCTAAAGCCGAAGCTTGGTCGCGGTTGATGTCTACTTTTATTTGTGGATTTTTGATTTGCAAATCACTGTTGACATCTTGCAAATCTGAGAGCGATCGCAATTTCTCTTCTAAAGCTGGAGCGTACTGGTAAAGTTCCTGGATATTGGGACTTTGTAGAGTAAATTGATACTGGGCTTTTGTTTGTTGCCCACCAACATTAATCGCTGGGGGATTTTGTAAGAATACCTTAATTCCAGGCACAACTGACAACTTCGGTCGGAGTTCCTGCACAACTTCGTCAGCACTGAGACGGCGTTGAGAGCGGGGTTTGAGTTCGATTAAAAGTCTTCCAGCATTGGCAGAAGCATTTGGCCCGCCAGCCCCGACGCTAGAGTTGATGGAATCGACATTAGGATCGCGGTAAGCGATCGCAGCTACAGCCTGTTGATGTTTTACCATCTCATCAAAGGATATATCCTCTGATGCCTGAGTTGTTGCAGTAATTTGTCCAACATCTGCGTTGGGAACAAACCCTTTCGGCACAATTATAAATAAATACACTGTCGCTAAAAGAATCGCTCCCGAAATCACCATTGTTGTGCGGTGATATTTGAGTGATTTCTTCAAACTCCAATCGTATCCGCCCAATATCACATTAAAAACGTTTTCCGAAAAGTTGTAGAGACGACGGTTGAAATTTTTGATTCGGGATTGGGGACTGGGGATTGGGGACTGGGGATTGGGGATTGGGGACTGGGAGTTAACAATTTCTCTCTCTCTCCCTTGTTCCCCTGTTTCCTCACTTTCTTGTTCATGATGAGGTGGACTCAAAAAGCGGGAACAAAGCATTGGTGTCAAGCTGAGGGAAATTACACCAGATACCAAGATTGCAACGCTGATGGTAACGGCAAATTCGCGGAACAGTCGCCCTAGAATGCCTTCCATAAACAGTATCGGGATGAATACTGCTACCAGAGAGATGGTCATAGATAAAATTGTGAAACCAATCTCTCTAGAACCATTTAGGGCTGCTTCCATCCGGCTTTCGCCCATTTCCATGTGGCGGACAATATTCTCTAGCATGACTACGGCATCATCTACCACGAAACCTACTGAAAGGGTCAACGCCATCAGTGACAGGTTATCGAGCGAGAAGCCCAGTAATACCATGACTCCAAAAGTCGCTACGATCGAAAGCGGTACTGCCAAACTGGGAATAACTGTAGCAGAGATATTGCGAAGAAATAGAAAGATTACTAGCACTACCAACGCGATGGTGAGCAATAGTGTGAATTGTACATCATCTACCGATTCACGAATTGACTGGGAGCGATCGTAGAGAATATCCATGTTCACAGCCGCCGGAATCTGTTTCCGAAAGCTGGGTAGGAGTTTCTTGATTGCATCCACGACATGAACAGTATTAGTCCCCGGTTGGCGCTGAATTGCCAGAACGATCGCCCGCACGCCAGAATTTTGGACTTTGGATTTCTCCCCTACGCCTTTACTCTCCTTCTTGACAGGAAAATACCAACTCGCAATCTTATCATTTTCTACGCTATCCAGAACTTGACCGAGTTCGCCTAACTGCACTGGTGCGCCGTTTTGATAAGCCACACTTAAAGAACGATAGCTGGCGGCATCGTTGAGTTGACCGTTTGCTTGGATTGTAGAATTCTGCTGTTGCCCGTAAAGTGTCCCTGTAGGGAGATTGACATTTCCGTTAGCGATCGCATCAGCTACTTCATCTATTCCTATACCTTTGACACTCAGCGATTCCGGGTCAACCTGAATTCGTACCGCGTATTTTTGGGAGCCAAATACTTGCACTTGGGCGACTCCATCCACCATTGATAGACGTTGTGCTAGTAAGGTTTCCGCGTACTTGTCTACAGTTGAAAGGGGCAAAATAGACGAATTAAGCGAGATGTAAAGCACTGGCTGATCCGCCGGATTTACCTTTCGGTAAGATGGCGGATTCGGCATATTCGTAGGTAACTGCTTTGCTCCCTTAGCGATCGCAGATTGCACATCTTGGGCTGCACCGTCAATATCCCGATTCAGGTCAAATTGCAGTGTTAGCTGTGTAGTCCCCAAAGAACTCGTTGAGTTCATCGAACTCAATCCCGCAATGCTTGAAAACTGCTGTTCTAAAGGGGTTGCGACTGAAGCAGCCATTGTTTCTGGACTAGCCCCCGGCAGGTTAGCTGTTACCTGGAGTGTTGGATAATCCACATTAGGCAAGTCGCTGACGGGTAGCTGTTGATACCCGATCAGCCCAAATATTAAAATGCCAACCATAACTAAGGTTGTCATGATTGGTCGCCGGATGAATACCTCGGAAATGTTCATCTTAGTAGTGAGTCATTTGTCATTGGTCATTTGTCATTGGTCATTTGTCATTTGTCATTTTTTCTATCATCTCTGCTCCCCTGCCCCCCTGCTCCCCTGCTTCCTACTTCCGGTTTTACTTGGACTGTCGCACCAGGCACTAAGTTGAATTGTCCATCAATAACTACTTGTTCGCCTGATTTCAACCCTTGCTTAATCACCGTTTCGTTGCCAACGGTATCGCCTACGGTAATCGGCCGCATTTCTGCTGTTTTGTCGGGTTGAACTACATACACAAACTGCCCTTGTTGTCCACTCTGTATTGCTTGTGAAGGGACAGTAATAGCATTTGGTTCTTCGCTCAGTTTGAGGACTACATTTACAAATTGTCCCGGAAACAAGCGATCGTCAGCGTTGGCAAAAGTACCCTTAAGTTGAATCGTACCTGTTTGGGTATTAACTCCACTATCGACAAAGGTTAGTTCGCCTCGTACCGGATGCCCTGGATCTTTGGGAGGTAAAGCATCAACTTCTAACTTGCCGTTATTAGCACTGTATTTTTTGATATCTGGCAGCAGTCGCTGGGGAATGGAAAAGTTGACGTAAATCGGATGAATTTGGCTGATTGTAATCAGAGGATCGTCAGCATCTGCCTTTACCAAGTTGCCTTGATTTAGCTTCAGGCTACCCGTGCGTCCAGCAATTGGCGAATAGATAGAAGTATAAGAAAGCTGAACTTTGGCATTATCGATCGCAGCTTCATCTGCTGCTACAACCGCCTGGGCATTTTGTACATCTGCTTGGGCTGCCGCCACTGCTGCTTGAGCATTTGCTACTCCCTCTCGATCTGCTGTCACCGTTGCCTGTTGAGCAGCAGCAGTAGTCTGATATTGTTCGGACTGTTCTTTACTAATTGCCCCTTGCTTCAGCAAGCTAGCATAACGTTGAGCTTGCACATTTGCATTTGTTGCTTGGGACTTATCCTTAACTACATTCGCTTTCGCCTGGTTCACTTGGGCAATAGCTTTTAGCACATTTGCCTGTGCCTGTTTCACCTGAGCCAAATCTTTAGCCTTGGCAGCATTCGCTTGCATCAGCGCGGCTTGTAGAGGGCGAGAGTCTATTTTAAATAACAAGTCTCCTTTCTTAACGTTTTGCCCTTGCTGAAAATAGACTCCAGTAAGTTGTCCGCCAATTTGAGACTTGACAGATACTGTAGAATATGCTTCAACTGTCCCTGTAGCCGATAGCTGTATTGGAATCGTTTTTTGAGTCGCAGTGGCAACCACCACTGGCACAGCCCGTTTTTTTCCTGCTTCTTTTCCACTTGATTCGGCTTCGGAAGCACTACAGGCACTACATAAGTAGGCTAGACTTAAAATAAGTAGCGAAAACCGCCCTCTTTGAATAATGCTCTGAAAATAAGGAACAGTTTGAGTAGTCAAGAACAAAGGCTTTATCGTCTGAACAAGAGCTAAACAGCGCATATCAACAATCTGGGGGAAAAGGGAAAGCACAGACACGTACTAGCTTGTCGTTAGACATCGAATTCTCCGCAAAATGGTTGGTTGCGATTAATTCTAATTAGATAAGCAGAATGTTAGCGAAACTAAGCATTAGTGTACTAATAATTGCTTCGTTCGCCTACCCCTTTTAGGAAGAAATTGTTGTTAAGCTCTTGTGACTTTTGTACTAAGACTTTGTGACTTTTATACTATAGCTTCGTGATTTTATTTTACAAAAGCGTAGTTTACCGCCGTAGGTATGGCAGTTTGTCGTTAAGCCAAAATAAATATTTTGACTCATCCCACGGCTACAAAAACATCGCCTGTCTTTCCGTCATCCTCCTGCAAATGGTTGTTTTCATAAAAAGCCGTGCAAAAATCGAAGTTATTAGTACCAATGACTAATGACTAATGACTAATGACTAATGACCAAATTTAAGCAGCACAAAAAATCGGGGCAGGTGATAAACCCGCCCCGGAATTTGATATATTGCGCCCAACGGCTGTTGCTACAGGCTTTAAACTATCAACTAAACGCACCATATCTTCTAAAGAGAGTGCTTGACGGGCATCAGAAACAGATTTTTCTGGTTCTGGGTGACATTCAATAATTAATCCATCTGCACCGCAAGCGATCGCAGCCCTAGCCACAGGTGCTACTAATTCCCGTTTACCGACAGCATGGGAAGGATCTACAATCACAGGCAGGTGAGTTATTTGTTTGAGTGCTGCTACAGCCCCTAGATCTAGGACATTGCGAGTGTAATCATCGAAACTGCGGATACCTCTTTCGCACAACACCACATCAGGATTCCCGTGGCTGAGGATATATTCAGCAGCCATGACGAATTCTTCAATAGTCGCTGCTAAACCACGTTTGAGCAGTATTGGTTTACCAGCTTGTCCCAAAGCTTTGAGCAAATCGAAATTTTGCATATTGCGGCTACCAACTTGAAGCATATCAGCGTAGGCGGCGACTACTTCAATTTGAGAAATTGACATAACTTCGGTGACAACTGGCATATTGTAATGCGATCGCACCCTTGCCAAAATCCTCAATCCTTCTTCACCCATACCTTGGAAAGCGTAGGGAGAAGTGCGGGGTTTGTAGACACCGCCACGCAAACCCTGTACCGATGCAGTAGATAGCTTTTGGGCGACAATCTCCATTTGTTCTAAGCTTTCAACGGTACAGGGCCCGCCAATAATTACTAATTCTTCGCCCCCGAAAGCGACTTTTTCTGAAATTTCAACGATTGTCTGGTGCTTCGGATGAGATTGTGCAGCAAGTTTGGCATTAATCATGATTTAATTCTCCTGAAAAGTTAGTTAGGGATTGGGAATTGAGAATTGGGAATTGGAATTGGTTTTCTCCCTGCTCCATTCCCAAATAACAACAAAAAAGCCCGGAACCTTGAAGAGTTCCGGGCGCGTTCTGATTCATCGACATGACGCTACTTACCCGGAACTTACTCTGGGCCAAAAGTAAAAGCCATAAAACCAGCTACTCAAATAAGTCATGACGATGAAATTCTCCTTAAAACAACAAAAACCGCAGAGTTTTGCTCTGCGGTTCACCGGGCGGCTTCCATTAGGAAACTCGATTCACTCCCGGTGAACCACCCTAAACCAAAAATAAAAGTACGAATTTATGTTAAGCATTTACGGGGCTTTTGCTGGAAAATTTAATAGATATACGTGCTTTAGCTAGCATAACAGGAAGAGTAGGCGGTGTCAAGACCCCAACAAACTATAAAAAAGCGATAGACTCAGTACAAATGTAGGAGTGAAAATCAGCGTTGTAGGTGCAATAACCTGTCTTAAGATGCTTTGCATCTATATAATAAATCGTCCCTAAGACAGATATGCTTTTTCAATTAATCTAACCTGTTCTTTTCTGTGAATGCGTAACTCCTGAAAATATATACGGCAGCTTGCTTTTTATATAAGGTACAAAATGCAGAACTCACGCATCATTCATATATAAAGAAAGAGTTTCTATCTTCTGCCTCCTGCCTCCTGCCCCCAACCCCCAACCCATAGCTTTGTACTTCATGCAAAAAAACTGCTGTAATTCTCCTGACTTGTCATCTTACCTTGCGAAAGCTAATTGCAGACAATTGAGAATCGCCATACATTATTGTTACCCAAGTCCCATTAACCAAATAAACTTTTTAGGATTATCAGTTTCATTATGCCCAGTTCCAAAATCTTAGCCCAATCTTTCGACTATTATGGAGTTTACCCCTGCCCAGTCTGTCGGATAGGTAAGATTTCTCACATGCCATTGATGGAAGCGATGGCTTGTGACTTTTGCCAAGAGATTTTTACAGTCAATTTAGAGCTACAGCAAATTAAGATGCCTTCTAGACAACCACCCTTAACTTGGCGTTGGAGTGGGTTTAGCTGGACTGAAGGCCAGTTGGAAGGTGTAGAGTTAGGTTGGGGTTATGGAGTAGCAGCAGCAATTTTTGTAATTCTTCCCACTACTTTAATCGGCATAGTAGCTTACTATTTTCCTGCTGACCTTAAGGAACCTATTACCTGGATGCCATATATTTGGACGATATTAACTTTTTTATCACATTTATCAATTATTGTTTGGATTGTTATTGAAATTTATCAGATTCCAGTTGCAGCATATTTAAGAGCGATCGCTCGCTGGAGAAATCGGGAGATGGGAAGATGAGGGGGCAGGGAGCAGGGAGATAAATTAATGACAAATGACAAATGACGAATAACAAATGATAAATGACAAAAGATGCAGCGAATACATGGCTCCATCACTGATAATTAAGTTGATTGTCCACCAAAATATCGTATGAGCGATCTGGAGCGGTACTATAGAATTTTGGAATTAGAGCCTGGGGCAACACTTGAGGAAGTGAACCAGGCTTACAAAGATTTAGTCTTTGTTTGGCATCCCGATCGCATTCCTAAAGAAAATCTCCGTTTACAGCAGAAAGCACAAGATAAGCTGAAAGCCATAAATGAAGCTCGTGAAAAGTTGCGCTCTCTAAAAACCAAACATCAAACCACATCTAATTCACCTTCACCATCACCTCAATACCAAACACCATCACCTCAATACCAAACATCATCACCTCAATACCAAACACCATCTCAACCAACCCAGCCACCACCAAAGCAAAACTCAGACTTGAGTGGCAAAGACTACAGTCGGGCAAATTTGAGCAACAAAGATTTATCTGGCAGAAATCTGAGTTATGCAAACTTAAGCGGTGCTAATCTCAGTGACACTTTTATGCACAAAGTCAACCTTAGAGGGGCAAATTTATCTGAAGCAAATTTATTTCGGGCAAACCTGCTTTTAGCGGATCTCCGAGAGGCGAATTTACGCGCTGCTAATTTGATTGGAGCGGATCTCAGTGGAGCCGATTTGCGAGGAGCCGACTTGACAGGAGCGCGGATTCGTTCGGGTGAGCGCCTTTTGGTTAAACTAATTGGTGCAAATTTAGCTGGGGCAATTATGCCTGATGGCGCAATTTATCAATAACCGAGGTGGCGCTACGACACAGAGTAAGGTGGCACAGGTGTGCTACCTGATTTTTTAATACGGTTCGGTTAAAGGGGAAAGGGAAAAGGGGAAAGGTTTTAAATACATCCTTTACCCTTTTCCCGCAAACCCATTCCCCAGACCACAAGGAAAATGAAAAATGCTTATCCGAACCGTATGGGAAGTACTTCCATAAGTAATGCTGTGCTGTTGCTTTGCGTTTAAATGATAAATTGCGATCGCCTTTTTTTTAGTAGAAGTACCTAGATTGACACGCATAAGTAATGCTGTGCCGTTGCTTTGCGTTTAAATGATAAATTGCGATCGCCTAGTCAGTTTTACGGGAACACAATATAAAATCTTTAGTCATTAAGCAAGTACAGATTAAATATTTAAGGCTTGACTAAGAAGTTAGAAGTCAAAAATTAGAATTAATTTAAGGAAAAATATCGTTAATTGTAGACTGCTAAATATTTTATTTAGTGAGGAAAATTTGTGCTTTTTCTTCAGCAGCCATAGATCAATTACGTATTTCTTCTAAATCACGATTCTGAATTTACTTTAGAGACTTCTATAAGTAATTCAGTTCAATTCTAATTACCTAAACTCAATATGCAGATGTAGCTTCGGTAGGTTAAATAGCTAACTTCTCGATAGCTGTGAGGTGTCGATAATGGTCTTAATAGACTGGATTTCGACTTCTTTGAGCAAATTAATCTAGTTGGCAAATTTATACTAGGCTGATTAATCCGTTGATTATTTTACCGGAAATGAGTTTATTGTAGATTCTTTATCCATATCAAAAAACCAGCGAATCGTTATAAGTTATACATGGGTTTTCTTTCCCATTAAATATGGTTGATACTGATTTTTTAACGATCAGTTTTCCGTAATCAGCCGCAACCAATTTGGAACTAACACTATCCAAAATACTCAAAACAGGTGAGTTATGAATAACCAAAATTTCAAGACAACATCTATCAATTTTATCAAGTCTTTTCTAGCTGCGGCTACGCTGATAACAGCTTCTGTCGGCCCTGCTTTTGCTAACGACAAAGTAGAAATTGTCAGTGCAGAATATGGCGGTAATGGCTGCCCTGAAGGGTCTGCTAGTGTAAGTGTCAGTCCCGATGGTCAAGAGCTAAGTATTCTATTTGATAAGTTTATAGCTGTAGGAAATAAGGCAGAAGAAAGACGTAAAAACTGTAACTTAAGTATTCCGATTAAAGTCCCCCAAGGCTTTCAAATTTCTCTCTACGATGCTGATTATCGGGGCTATGTTGCTCCGGACACAACTGGCAGACTCAGAGCAGAGTACTTTTTTGCTGGACAGCGTGGCCCTGTTTTTTCTCGGACATTCAATGGTGAACGTGATTACAACGTCCGCGATCAATTAGTGACTGTAGCTGATGTTTGGTCGCGTTGTGGTGACAGTGTAAATATGCGAGTGAATGCTGCAATGACCGCTAGTGGTAGAGGAATGGCAACTGTTGATTCTTTTGACCTTGCCCACCGGGGGTTAGTTTATCACGTCAAATATCGTCAGTGTCGTTAAGTCTTTTCAAAGCTAAAAGCAACAAACTCTTAGCTTCAAAAAAAATCTAAGCTTTGTAGGGGCAATTCATGAATTGCCCCTACATTTCGTAATTTATTCGTAATTGATGCGTAAGTCCTATAGCCTTATCTACAACTACAAACTGACTGTAAAATTGAATATGATACTTCAAGGCTTTTTAGCTCTGTGAACTTTTTTATCGGTTGTGCTGTTTGGGCATATAAAAGTTGGGTGGGCGAACTCTATCCTCAAGGTACTCGCGCTGCTGATTTTCTCCATCTTTACAGTCGTCGCTTCACCACTGTAGAAGGTAACACCACTTTTTATGCCGTGCCTAACCAAGAAACTGTAACCCGTTGGGCTGCCACAACACCAGCAGGGTTTGAATTTTGTCTAAAATTACCGCGAGATATTACCCATCAAGGGTTATTGCAACCTCATATTCCAACGGCTTTAAAATTTCTGGAAGGAATGCGCCCGTTAGGTAAACGTCTTGGCCCAATATTTGCTCAGTTACCACCCAGTTATGCACCTGTATTACTTGAGGATTTGACCAGTTTTCTGGAAGCTTGGCCGCGCATAGACGCACCTTTAGCGCTGGAAGTTCGTCATCCTGACTGGTTCAGGGAACCTCATGCTAGTAATTTGACGGCGCTTTTAGAAAAGTTAGGTGTAGGACGGGTACTTTTAGACTCGCGCCCCATCTACACTGGTGATGATGACCCACAGTTGGAATCAGAACGGCGTAAACCCAAATTACCGTTGCAATTGAGTGTGACTGCACCTTTTACTCTGATTCGATTTATTTCTCATCCAAATTTATCAGTGAATCAGCCGTTTATGGAAGAGTGGGTAAGGCAGATTCAGCAATGGTTACAGACGGGAGTGCGAATTTATTTCTTTGTTCATTGTCCAATAGAAGCGCGATCGCCTAACATAGCGCGTCACTTCCAACAGCTATTAGAACACAGTGGTACTCCAGTTCCACCCTTACCTTGGAATAACCTTGAGCATCCCCCCAATCAACTAAGTTTATGGTCTTGAAAGGCAGGGTGCAAAAGTCATGTCGCTTTGCTCGTAATTCAAAATTCAAAATTCAAAATTCAAAATTAATAATCCCCATAAATAAATTTAGTTGCTCTGTATCCTTTGCGTTTTCGGTCAGAGTGAATAGTCCAAATAATTGTCGGGTTTTGGGGAAAAGGGGAAGGTGGGGCCCCCTCTGGGGATAAGGGGCGGGAGAAAAGGGAAAGAAAAAACCTTTAACCTTTTCCCAAATCCAATTCCGAGTTAAAAATGCTTTACCCGAGCAGTATTGGGAATAGTCCCTAATGTCAAAATAATACTAATAACCACACCTTTACAGACGGACACCACTACCGCCAAGAAGATTAAAATCTCTTAACCTTTCGTTACACTAGAGACATCGAGCAGGACGAAAACAAACCTCTCGAAGCTGAAATCAAAGGTGAACGACATGAATGGCACAATTCGCGTTGGTAATCTCTTCGGAATTCCCTTCTATATCCACCCGTCATGGTTTTTAGTTCTGGGTTTAGTAACTTGGAGCTATAGCAGTGGACTGGCGGCGCAATTTCCCCAATTATCTGCGGGATTAGCTTTGCTACTAGGATTGATGACAGCGCTGATGTTATTTGCCTCTGTCGTCGCCCATGAATTAGGCCACAGTTTTGTTGCAATTCGTCAGGGTATTGATGTTAAATCCATCACACTGTTTATCTTTGGCGGTTTGGCTAGCTTAGAAAAAGAGTCAAAAACCCCAGGTGAGGCTTTCTGGGTAGCGATCGCTGGGCCAATGGTAAGCTTACTACTATGCGGTATCTTTACAGCTATTGGCGTTACAACTACTGTATCAGGGCCGTTAGCGGCAATTCTCGGTGTTCTCGCTTCTGTTAACTTGGCATTAGCCCTGTTTAACCTGATTCCTGGCTTGCCCTTAGATGGCGGAAATATACTGAAAGCAATTGTTTGGAAAATTACAGGTAATCCTTATAAAGGTGTTACCTTTGCGAGTCGAGTTGGGCAAATCTTCGGTTGGGTAGCAATCCTTTCTGGTGTACTTCCCCTACTATTATTTGGCAGCGCCGGTAACTTCTGGAACTTGTTAATTGGCTTCTTCTTGTTGCAAAATGCTGGGAATGCGGCCCAATTTGCCAGAGTGCAAGAAAAACTTACAGGTTTGACTGCTGAAGATGCTGTAACTCAAGATAGCCCAATTGTATCTGCAAATCTGAGCCTGAGAGAGTTTGCTGATGAGCGAGTCATTAGTGGACAAAACTGGCATCGGTTCTTAGTGACTGATGATGATGGACAATTAGTAGGTGCGATACCTTCGGTGGGCTACGCCTACGCAATTGATAATTTACGAAGCATTCCAACAGCACTGTGGTCAGAAACTCAAGTAAAAGAAGTCATGCGACCAATTACCGAATCAACCACAGTCCAATCAGATCAGCCTCTGCTGGAAGTAATGCAATTACTCGAACAACAAAAGCTGTCTGTGCTTCCCGTGATTCGTGAGAATGGCGTTCTAGTTGGAATTTTAGAAAAAACTGCAATTATCCAACTACTGCAAAGCCGAACTCAACCTAACCCTGCATAGATAAATAATTTGTAATTCTAGTTTCGACTCCACTCAGGTTAAGAGGAAAGGGATAATAAAAGCCCTTTCCTTTTTCCGTACTTTGGAATTATATGGAGTTGAGAGTAACAGATAAATTTTGAGCTTCTGGCTTCACGATCGCACGTTGCCAAGTTAATTCTTTTGTAGCCTCATCCCAATGCCAGCGTAATAAGTTAGCGGATTGACTCTTAACAATTCCTGGTAAACCAATCGCTTTTCTAGGTGCATTAGTAGCTAAAGCGATCGCACTTTCTAGATCACAAATTCCCCACTTCACCAAATTTTGCACTCCCACCAACAAGGGTAAAGTCGTTCCCGACAAAGTGCCATCGGCTAGTCGTGCCGTACCGTTTTTAACTTCAATTTCCCGACTATCCCAAGGATACACACCATCAGGTAGCCCCAGAGGAGAAAGGGCATCGCTGACGAGAAACAGCCCTTTTTCTTGATAGCTAGCACGAAGTAAAATTTGCAGCATAGTGGGCGAAACATGTTCACCATCAGCAATAAAACCACACATTACATCAGGATGGGTAATTGCTGCTCCTAATAAACCTGGTTCGCGGTGATGTAATGCTGGCATGGCGTTGAAAGCATGAGTTACCATCGTTGCACCCTCATTAAAGGCTTGTTGTCCTTGGGTAGATGTTGCCTGAGAATGCCCTAAACTGACAATGATTCCCAGAGAACGCAAATATGGAATTACTTCACCAGTCAAATCTAACTCCGGTGCTAAGGTAATGACTTTCACAACATGGGCATAATCACCCAAAACGCGCTTTACTTGATCCATTGTCAGGGGTAAGAGATACTCTGCTGGATGTGCGCCACGCTTTTGCAAATTCAAAAATGGCCCTTCTAGGTGTACTCCCAGAATCTTTGCACCTGCTGATTGATTGGGAAGAACCTCAGCAATAATAGCAAGCGATCGCTGAATATTTTCTACTGAAGTTGTCACAAGTGTTGGTAAGAATCCATCTACCCCGACATCCCACAAAAATTGTGAGATTTTCTGAAGCTTGTGAGCATTTTCAGCCATCAAATCAGGAAATGCCAATCCCAAAGCACCGTTAATTTGTAAATCAACCCCACCCAATGAAATCCAGTCGCCTGCGACATCTTGTAGGGGTGCATGTCTGTGCGTTCCTACTGTACCCATTGGCAAGATTTGTTCAATAATGCCCTCTTCATTAACCAAGAGCATCTGCAAATCTTTATAACCAGGCACTCTAGCATTGATAATATCTACAGGATTTTGTATTGCTTGGGTCATCACACTGACGAGAAGAGAAATAAATCTGATTTTAGATGCAACCAACATCAATGAATCGATTAAAACATGAGATGATAATCGGCATAACCTAGCTTCCATAAGCTAGCTCAAATAATTTTGAATTTTAAATTTTTAATTTTTAATTATTATGACTCCCCTAGTTGGTATTATCATGGGCAGCGATTCTGATTTGCCCACCATGAAAGATGCGATCGCAGTTTGTGAGGAATTTGGCGTTGAAAGCGAAGTGGCGATCGTTTCTGCTCATCGTACTCCAGAACGGATGGTGCAATACGCTCAACTTGCACACCAACGCGGTATTAAGGTAATTATTGCCGGTGCCGGTGGTGCTGCTCATCTGCCGGGAATGGTAGCGTCTTTAACTCCACTTCCTGTTATCGGTGTTCCTGTACCCACCCGTAACTTACAAGGTGTGGATTCTTTGTATTCTATTTTACAAATGCCTGGGGGTATTCCTGTGGCAACAGTGGCGATCGGTAATGCGAAAAATGCCGGACTTTTAGCAGTACAAATCCTCGCAACTCAGCAACCAAAATTGTTAGAAAAAGTGCAACAATATCGCCAAACCTTATGTGAATCAGTAATTGCAAAGCAAGAAAAACTAGAAGAACTAGGCTATGAGCAATATTTAAAGCAAATGCCTTAAATAATTCGTAATTCGTAATTCGTAATTCGTAATTAGTTAAGAAATATTAACAGTAGCCCAGGGGATAAAGGCAATAAGGGAACAAGGGGCAAGGGGGGCAGGGGGCAGGGAGATCAGGAATACCCAATTCCCAATTTCCAATTCCCAATTCCCAATTTCCAACATTGAAGCGATCGCTCCAGAATCAATACAGTATTCTGAAGTATCTTGATTCTGAGAACTTAGTCAAAAATTGAGAGCGGCAAGATCCATGTGTCAATTGCTCGGAATGAATTGCAATGTTCCAACGGATATTTGCTTTTCTTTTGAAGGGTTTTCTGCACGGGGAGGAAGAACAGATCATCATAGCGATGGCTGGGGCATTGCTTTCTTTGAAGGGAAGGGATGTCGAATGTTTTTAGATGCCCAGCCTTCTATTGCTTCTCCGGTAGCGGAGTTGGTGCGGAGTTATCCTATCCACTCAACCCATGTCATAGCCCATATCCGCAAAGCTACTCAGGGTGAAGTTGCCCTACACAACTGTCATCCTTTCCGTAGAGAATTGTGGGGTCAGTATTGGGTATTTGCCCACAACGGTAATTTACCAGATTTTGATCCGGAAAATTCGGGCTTTTATCAAGCTGTAGGTGATACAGATAGCGAAAAAGCATTCTGTATGATGCTCGAAACATTGCGATCGCGCTTTCTTGATGGTAAGCCTGACATCAAGGAACTGTACCCTGTACTAAAACAAATTAGTGATGCAATTGCAAAGATAGGTATATTTAATTACTTGTTATCAAATGGAGAATACTTTTTTGCTTATTGTTCAACCAACCTCAGCTACATTGTCCGCCAAGCGCCCTTTGCAGCTGCCCATTTGATCGATCAAGACATGACTGTAGATTTTCGGGAAGTGACTACCGAACGCGATCGCGTTGCTGTCATTGCTACCACACCTCTCACTGACAACGAAGTTTGGACACGAATCCAACCAGGAGAATTACTAGTTTTTCAGGATGGATCGCCCCTGAGATATGCATTTACTTAATAATGCGATTCTGTAGGCTAATTCAAAAATCCATCATAAAATTTCCCATTTAGAAAGTATCTAAATGGGTTTTGTTTTTCCTATTTTTCATATTGAGTAAATAAAACGATGGGAAAAAACTAAACTATGTTAATAAAATTAAAGTAGAGTAAAACCCTGTTAAATTTTGCTTCCTGCCCTCTGCTTCCTGCCTTATCTTGATGATAAATATTCACACCGACTTACTTAATTTACAGCTATTTTCAGGTAAATATTGCGGTTCATTCTCTAGCAAGTTGCTTGATATACTAAGTAGCCAATTGTGATGACTACTTGATAGTTGAAAATAAAAGCATTGTAATTTTTCATAGAACTGGTAAAATCACCATATTCCCGGTAAAGAATATGAGGTTTTTTGGTGTTTATAACTAGATACATGGAATCATCCAGTATGATAAACATTATATAACTGTATTCCCATCAATTATTTGTAGATTTAGCGGAGGAAATAGAATGAGTTTGTGGCAACGCCCACTGAAAGGGTTACAAGCGATGTCTTACGACAAGCTGCGTCGCATCTACGCTGAACATGGAACATATCGGTTCAGAATAAATTCGCTTAAAGGCTTTATATCACTCTTTTTAGTAGGGACTGTATTGAGTGTGGCGCTTGCCGCCTGCTCAGGTGGAGGAACTGGAAGTAATGTTTCCTCTGAAACCCCTAGTGCTACTCCTGTGGCTGCAAACAAAGATAGTGTTGAACTAACTCTGGTTTCCTTTGCTGTCACCAAAGCGGCTCACGAAGCAATTATTCCTAAATTTGTAGAACAGTGGAAAAAAGATCATAATCAAACTGTCGTCTTCAAGCAAAGCTATGGCGGATCTGGTTCTCAAACTCGCGCTGTTATCGATGGTTTAGAAGCAGATGTCGTCCACTTGGCGCTAGCTGGAGACACTTCAAAGATCGAAAAAGCTGGATTGATTCAGCCAGGATGGGAGAAGGAAGTTCCCAACAATGGTATTGTCTCCAAATCAGTTGCAGCATTAGTCACTCGTTCAGGCAATCCTAAAGGCATCAAGAACTGGGAAGATTTAGCCAAAGACGGTGTAAAACTGATTACTGCTAACCCCAAAACTTCAGGCGTTGCTAAGTGGAATTTCTTAGCACTATGGGATTCTGTGATTAAAACAGGTGGCGATGAAGCTAAGGCTACTGCATTTGTAACTAAAGTTTATAAAAATGTGCCAATCTTACCTAAAGATGCGCGAGAAGCTACTGATACATTCGCCAAGCAAGGACAGGGAGATGTCTTAATAAACTACGAAAACGAAGTTATTTTGGCACAACAAAAGGGTGAGAAGGTTGAGTATGTCGTTCCCGATGTGAATATATCCATCGATAATCCGATCGCAGTGGTAGATAAGAACGTCGATAAGCACGGAACCCGTGAAGTTGCCGAAGGTTTTGTGAAATACCTCTATAGCCCAGAAGCACAGCAAGAGTTTGTCAAATTAGGTTTCCGTCCTGTGGATGAGACTTTAGCTCAAACGAAGGAAGTCAAAGACAAATTTCCCAAAGTAAAAACTTTGGGTACAGTTGCAGACTTCGGTGGTTGGAGTGCAATCGATAAGAAGTTCTTTGCAGATGGGGGCGTGTTTGATAAAATTCAAGCCCAGAAATAAACGGTAATTCGTAATTCGTAATTCGTAATTCGTAATTCAAGAACAGACCAATTAACTTGCTTACGGCACGCTGCACGAACAGTTTTGAGGTAATAATTACGAATTACGAATACTGACAAAAAACTTATTTTGAATTTTGAATTTTGAATTTTGAATTCGGAGCGAAGCGACGTGACGACTGTATCTCCTTCTTTGGAAGTTGAACGCAAAACGCCATTCTGGAAGAAATTGGGGCGGGTTCCCTGGACTTGGCGAATCACCATTGCATACTTGACGGTGATGTTGTTTATGCCGATAGTTGCCATGTTCCTGAAAGCGAGTACGGAACCTCCGGCGAGATTTTGGGCGATCGCAACCAGTGATGTCGCATTAGCTACCTACAATGTTACTTTTGTGACAGCAATCTTTGCTGCCTTACTCAATGGTATATTTGGGACTCTCATTGCTTGGGTTCTAGTTCGCTACGACTTTCCCTTAAAACGCTTGATTGATGCCACAGTAGATTTACCTTTTGCCCTACCGACTTCGGTAGCAGGGTTAACCCTAGCAACAGTCTATAGTGATAATGGCTGGTTAGGTTCGCTACTAGCACCACTGGGAATTAAGGTATCTTTTACTCGCACGGGAGTAGCAGTAGCAATGATATTTATCTCACTACCTTTTATTGTGAGAACTGTACAACCAGTACTTCAGGAAATGGAACATGAAATTGAAGAAGCGGCTTGGTGTCTGGGTGCTTCTCAATGGCAGACATTTTGGAAGGTAATTTTGCCACCTTTATTTCCGACAATTTTAACTGGTGTTGCCTTGGGTTTCTCGCGTGCAGTTGGGGAATACGGGTCAACTGTAATTATTTCTTCCAATACGCCCTATCAAGATTTGATCGCACCCGTGCTGATTTTCCAACGATTAGAGCAGTATGACTATTCTGGGGCAACAGTAATTGGCATAGTTTTACTATCAATTTCGTTGGTATTACTATTGGCAATTAATTTTTTACAAGCATGGGCAAGGCGATATGACAGTAGATAAACCAAGTTTTCACTCATCTGCATCTGATACACATACAGCCAAACCTAAAGAACAGAAGAGTTGGGTTCCCATAGTTTTAATTGGGGTAGCGATCGCTTATTTAGCCCTAGTTCAATACATCCCTGCAATCAACGTATTTGTCCAAGCCTTTAGCAAGGGAGTTGGGCCATTTCTATCCAACCTGAGTCGGCCAGCGTTTCTCCATGCAGCTTGGTTAACACTGTTATTAGCTGTGATTTCTCTACCTTTAAATACGGTATTTGGTTTATGTGCAGCGTGGGCGATCGCTCGTCATAAATTTCCTGGACGCGCCATAGTTTTAAGCATTATTGATCTACCCTTTTCCATCTCTCCCGTAGTCGCAGGATTAATGATTGTGCTACTTTACGGACGCAATGGTTGGTTTGGCCCTTGGCTCCAAGCTCATGATATCAAAATAATCTTTGCCTTTCCAGGTATGGTGCTAGCTACAGCCTTCGTGAGTATGCCCTTTGTAGCGCGGGAAGTAATTCCCGTTTTAGAAGAATTTGGTAAAGATCAAGAAGAAGCTGCTAGAACTCTCGGTGCAAAAGATTGGCAGATATTTTGGCGCGTCACCCTACCTAGCATCCGTTGGGGCTTACTCTACGGTTTAATTTTGACCAACGCCAGAGCAATGGGTGAATTCGGGGCAGTTTCAGTGGTATCTGGCAACATTGCTGACCAAACCCAGAGCTTACCACTGTTTGTAGAAGATGCTTACAAACAGTATGAAACCGAAGCTGCTTTTTCTGCGGCTGTACTGTTAGCATTGCTAGCAGTAGTAACCTTAGTGCTGAAAGAGATTTTAGAACGCAAAACCAGCATTAAAGATGTTGAATAGTTAGGTTTTGGGAATTGGGAATTGGGAATTGAGTAATAATTAATAGTTCTTCTCCCCCTGCCCCCTGCCCCCTGCCCCCTGCCCCCTGCCCCCTGCTCCCTGCCCCCTGCTCCCTGCCCCCTGCTCCCTGCCCCCTTGATGGTGATAATCATGGCTAGTGACAATACACTTATCAATAAAAGGATTCGATTAAGAATTCCCAAGGACTATCACCAGGAACCTGTAATTTCTCGCCTGGTGTCTGACTATGGACTGACTGTGAATATTACCGCAGCAATTTTGGGAGCAAATGCTGTCGGTGATGGTTGGTTTGATCTTGAATTAAAAGGAACAGATGCACAAATTCAGAGTGCCCTAACTTATCTTCAAGAATTAGAGTTAGAAGTCTGGGATGAGACTAAACCAACTGATTGGTAAAGCTTATGAAAACATAGTGAGGGTTTACAGCTAGCTCATAGGTGTCAACTTAACGCGAAACCCTCCTCCCGCAAGGAACTGAAGTTACTTACTCATAGTAAAAGTAATCTTTTATAGGTAAAGGTGAGCAGATCCCCGACTTCTTTAAGAAGTCGGGGATATTACAGCATCTCGCATTCAATTGTTCATATACAACTTCAATCATTGTGGCAAATTTTATTAAACTACTTCTTGTTGCCTTTGAGTAAGATACATTGCAATTCCTTTCTCATAGTAAGCGGCTTCATTAATAAAAATAGGATAAACAGTAGACGTTCCCTCATAGAAAATATCTTTTCCTTCAAAAGTCAGAAATATTGGATCGCCTGGATTCAGAGGTTCATAATCCCTAAACTGAAGCTGGGGGTGAATCATGGCTTGAATCTCCCCGCGTTGGCGCAGCCCGTCGTAGGCATCGCTTCTAGGATAATCAATAGTTTTAATGTATTGATAGAATGTAAGCGTGTTATTTATTTGCGGAATATTACCTTTGTTGCAACCTTCAAAATAATCTAAAATTCCATAGATAAGCTGCTCTGTTTGCTGAAATAATTCAGCATTTAAAATATTCTGAGCCACAGCACCAACTTCTATCACAAAACCTAATTCGCACAAAGAACGAAGAAAACCACCTTCTTTAGATTGTGGATTCACAAAAATCTTTACCATCGGATTTATTGAAGTCAAATAAGCGCCTAACCGAAGTAAGAAAGGATGCATATCACAAAAAATTAGACTTAACCCCATGTTGGCGGTTGTGCTGTGCAAATCAACAATTACGTCCACAAAGGGCTGATTTTGCGGTTGGAGTATCTGTTGGATTGCTCTCGCTCGCGTATCTTCATAACTTGAAAGTTGAAGATTTTGTAAGCTTTGATTAGTGAAGCAACGGTTTAAATCTTTGTCAATGTATCGTTTACCTTCTTCAATAGCTTTAAGATTACCAAGTAATGCCAGAGTTTTAAAACTCGATCTATTGATTAAATTTGGATACTGCTGAAATCTTTTAACTAAATGTACTCCTGTTAACTCATTACCGTGGTTTCCTCCAACGATCGCAACTCGTTCAATCTGGCTCATAACAACCTCACTGGCTCCCCTACGGTTATTGAGAATAGTGCAAGATACAAGATAGCAGTATAACTGTTGCTGACTAAATCTTGTAAAAGACTGACGCGATCGCACCATGTTCGAGCCAAAATGTGATAACTGTTAAGCTGTTAGCTTTAGCACAAGGGGAGGAAATTTATGGAGTATAATTTTCAAGCGATTGCTGAACTTTACAAAAACGCTCTCCTCAACGATGTCCTCCCGTTTTGGGAAAAATATTCTCTTGATTGGCAACAAGGCGGCTATTTCACCTGCCTCGATCGCTACGGCAAAATTTATGATACAGACAAATTCATCTGGTTGCAAAACCGCCAGGTGTGGACTTTTTCAATGCTTTACAACCAGCTAGAAAAACGCGAAAACTGGTTAAAAATTGCCAGTAATGGCGCTAATTTTCTCGCTCAACATGGCAGAGATAACGATGGTAATTGGTACTTTGCCCTTACCAGTGACGGGAAACCATTAGTTCAACCTTACAATATCTTCTCTGATTGCTTTGCAGCGATGGCATTTAGTAAATATGCACTTGCTGGCGGCGAAGAATGGGCAAAGGATGTGGCAATGCAGGCTTACAACAACGTATTACGCCGCAAGGATAACCCAAAAGGCAAATATAATAAAACCTATCCCGGCACACGCCCGATGAAATCATTAGCTGTACCGATGATTTTAGCTAACTTAACTCTAGAAATGGAATGGTTGTTACCAAAGGAAACACTAGAGAATGTCTTAGCTGAAACTGTCCGCGAAGTGATGACCGACTTTCTCGACCAAGAACGGGGACTAATGTACGAAAATGTTGCCCCTGACGGTTCCCACATAGATTGTTTTGAGGGACGGGTGATTAATCCAGGTCATGGTATCGAAGCTATGTGGTTTATCATGGATATCGCCCGTCGTCAAAACGATACCAAAACTATTAATCAAGCCGTTGATGTGGTGTTAAATATCCTGAATTTTGCTTGGGATAGCGAGTTTGGCGGATTGTATTACTTTATGGATGCAGATGGTCATCCCCCACAACAATTGGAATGGGATCAAAAGCTGTGGTGGGTTCATCTAGAATCTTTAGTTGCATTAGCGATGGGCTATCGCCTGACTGGGCGTGAGGTGTGTTGGGAATGGTATCAAAAGATGCACGATTACACTTGGTCACATTTTGCTGATTCAGAATACGGTGAGTGGTTTGGGTATCTCAACCGCCGTGGAGAAGTATTATTGAACCTCAAAGGCGGTAAATGGAAAGGATGTTTTCATGTACCGCGTGCATTGTACCTATGCTCACAGCAATTTGATGGGATCGCAACTCCTTTGCAATAGATTTCTTGCAAAAACTTATTTTTCATAACGACAGCTTTAAGTGTAGTAACGACAACTTTAAAGTTGCTTAGGAACGGTGAAGCTTCATAACGACAGCTTTAAGTGTGGTAACTAAAACTTTAAGGTTGCTTAGGAATGTTTCAGTTGTAGTAACGACAGTTTAAGTTATTGCGATGACTACGGTGGTAAACAATGCAGTCAGTTTAATCTTTGTTAGTGTACAGGTAAAAGTAGAATCAATGCTATTGCAAGGAGAAAGAGCAGATTAAGTTCAAAATGTACTTAAAAAACTATCTGAACAGTAGTAAGTTAAGTAATTAGGCAAACTAAATACAAAATGATTTAATTAAAGGTATTGCCTGAACCAAAAACTTTTAATATGAGAAAGCTGTCTCTGATTCTCCCTTTAGCTATTCTAGCTTTTGGCAGTGTAGTTGTTAAGAGCCAAGAAATCTCCTCACCCAATACTTATACTCAATCTGTTACCCGTGAAGTTTTAGCAAGTGGTTATCCTACTCAAGATAAAAAACAGATTCTTGAGCTTGTACGCTATACCATCGCACCAAGAGCAAAACTCCCTACTCATAGTCATCCGGGAATGCAGATTGAACGAGTAGAGGCGGGAAGTTTAACTTATACTGTTGTGGAAGGAGAAGCTAAAGTAACAAAAGCTGATGCCACAGAATTGATTCTTAAAAAAGGGAAAACTATACAGCTTACAGTTGGAGATTCTTTAGTTGAATCTGCCGGAATGATTCATTATGGAGAAAACCAAACAAACAAGCCGATTATTCTGTTGTCTGCTTCTCTATTTAATGCTAATCAACCAAAAGCTATTTTAACTAATCCTGAAAACAGATGAATTTTTCAATCTGCTTGTGCCTCTAGTTGAGTTTATTCATCATTAATCACAAACTAAATTCGGCTGCTCCATCTTCATCCACATCTACATCTTTACCCATAGCAGTAGGTTTAAATTTAGAGCCATGAATTAATTCAGTAAACGCAATTCCGGGATTTTGGTGAAGAATATTCAGCACACTCATAAAATCTCGTACAATTTCCCCTGGTGTCAGTAATGCTTCTGCACCCAAGCGATTAATAATTTCTTTCACAAACTCCTTTAACTCAGGATTTTTCAAAGTCTGTTCATACCCAAAATTGAGTGCATGAATCTCAGCTAAACGTTGCAGAAGCGTTAATATTTCTGCTTCACTCAAGGGATTTAGCCGAATCACTGGCCCTAAATGTTCCTGAACATTAGCTTGTGCAACAAAACGACTTTCTTTTGTACGTCTTTGCCAAGCTTGGTCTGCAAAAAGTCCGCGTTTGGGGTCTTCTAAAAATTTAGTTGTTCCACCAACAACAATGCCAAGATGTTCAGCTTTACATTGCATGGTATCGTTAAACATTGCAAGAAGTCGATTGTAATTTTTTTCCCGCGTGACTGTAGTAGATATTTGATATAAATGTACAGCTTCATCAACTAAAATTAACAGTCCTTTATAACCAATCTCAGCGACAAATTTCGCAAACAATTTTATATAGTCATACCAACTATCATCATCAATAATGACGCGCACTCCTAAAGCTGCTTTCGCTTCAACTTTAGTCGTAAATTCTCCACGCAACCAGCGCATCGCCGCATTTTTTAAATTATCATCATCCATTCGGTAGCCACGCCAATAAGCGATAATCACGCTACCAAAATCAAAACCGTGAACTAAGTCTTCAATATACTGAACTACTTCCCTAATTTTCGCTTCAACTAGGTCATCAAAACCATCGTCATTGGGACGCATTTCAGTTTCTTTAACTACTTCTTGTTGAATTTTATTAATCCATCCTTCTAAAATCGAGACTAAAGCACCGCCATCAGGACGAGTTTTTGTAGCTAAATGGCTCATTAATTCTCGATAGGTAGCGACACCTTCGTGGTTGCTTCCAGCTAATCGGCGTTCAGGGGATAAATCAGCATCAGCTACTACAAAACCTTGCTCCATAGCGCGGTTGCGAATTAGTTGTAATAAAAAACTTTTCCCGGAACCGTAGTTACCAATTATGAAGCGAAATGCTGCCACACCTTCTGCAATATCATCAAGATTTTGTAATAGGCTTTTTAGTTCTTTTTCTCGACCTACTGCTATATATTCAACTCCTACTCTTGGTACTACTCCTGCACCAAGAGAATTGATTAAAGCAGTGGAGATTTTTTTCGAGATTTTGAGCTTTGCCATGTATTACACTTTACTTTATTCTAAACGCATAACCACGCAGTAAGCAGGTAAGGTACATATTGACTTACTACAAATCTTACGACGGCAATAATAATTTAATTTGACGACGGATGTCTAGCCATGACATTTTTATGTACTGCAATCAGTTTTTTGACATGGGTAATATGTTCATGGTAAACTTTTGGAATTTCTGAATCTGAGTTAATGATTAATTCACCAATAGTATCATTTGCTCTTTCATTTATAGAATCGATTAATAAATTTGGCATAGTAATATTTGCCTCAGCAATTTTTTTTATCGCGGCTTTGGGGTTATCTTGTTCGACTATAGCTTTTAATACTTGTAGTTCATATCCTGGGAGATTTTCTAATAAATTAGTCCATTCTTCAGGTAGATTATCTGATATATCAGGTTCCGAAGTATTTACGACTGCTGTAGTTTCCATTATTTCAGAAAAAGGAAACAATTCACTATCATCTTCTTGTAAATTTTCAGGCAGAGGTTCTTGATTGAATGTTTCTAGCTGTTGCAATAATTCCCATACTTGATTTTGCAATGAATCTCGTTCTTCTTGCAATAATGAAACTTGCCCTTGCAACTGCTGTAATTCGGCTTTGTGTTCTGCAAGTTGGGTTTGTGAAGAATTTAAGATGGCTTGGATATTTTCTTTTTCGGTTTTTGTTGCTAGCAGCAATTGATTTTTTTGAGTCGTCTCAACTTCTAGTTCTTGAATTGTAACTCGTAGTTCGTATAGTTTTTCTTCTAATTGGGGCTTTAGTCTGCCTAAAAGAGTTACATTATTTTCAACTTCTTGTTTCTCTTGCTGGAGTTCAGAAATTTGACTTTGCAACTGGGTGATTTCAGCACGGGATACATTACAGTTAGACTCTAGACGGCGCTTCTCTGCTGTCAAAACAGAAAAAGCATTGCTTAATTCTGTTTGATTTTTCTGCAAGTTATTCATTTCAGCTTGCAGAGTATTGATTTCCGTTTCTAGCTGTTTTTTTTGCCCGGTACAGTTTCTTAATTCTCGATGTAAAGTATCCCTTTGGTTACGAGTTTCTATAAGTTGATTTTGTAGTTTTTGCGACTCTGTATATAATAAATTATGATGTTCCTCGATTTGATTTATTTCTCTGACAACACGAGCTTTTAATCCCTCCATTTCTTTAATTCGTTTGCGGAGAGAACCTAAAACAAACATTTCATAATTTCTCCGCCGCTTATCTACGAATAATGCTGCTCCGTAGATGGTAGATGCAGTAATTACACCTGTGAGAAAGGCTTTATTAAAATCCCAGCTTGGGACGAGACTAAGACCAAAACTCACACTAAAGGCAACTATCCCTAGTATAAATCGATTGCTGATCGTTACTGATTGCATATTGCTGGTTTTTAGCGTAGTGAAACTATCAGAATAAAGAACTCTCATACAAATTTGTAATTCCTAACTACATTTGCGTACTCGCTAAGGTAATTAGGAATTAGAGTACACAGCCTGTTTTGTTTGGTTAAATAAGACATTTTTCCAAAATTTTGTATTATAGTATTTTTGAAATATCTAGTTTTAGTTACTGGTGCATAATATTATTATGTAAGTAACAAAAAAGTGCCAATATAAACAAATGAATTTTAATCAGAAACGTTGGATGTATTGTTATCTGAATTAAAAATTCTTAAATCTGCTTTTAAGAAATCAATAAACTGCCGTGCTGTGCGTCCAGAACGACCGTTGTGGCGAGTTGCCCATTGTAATGCTTGAAATTCTAAATCTTCTTGGGTAATATTAATTTCGGCTTGCGTAGCTAGATGTTGTACAATCTTCAAATAAGTTTTCTGATCGGCTGGTTCAAAGGTCAAGGTTAAACCAAAGCGATCGCTAAACGAAAGCTTCTCCTGCATCGTATCCCAAGCATGGACTTCTTCATTATCCTTGGGGGTAGGTCTATCCACAAAAAATTCCCGAATCAGATGGCGGCGATTGGAAGTAGCATACACAACTACATTTTGCGGACGGGCGGTTAAATTACCTTCTAAAACTACCTTGAGGGCTTTAAAGGCATCATCATCTTCTTCAAAAGAAAGATCGTCTACAAAGATGATAAATTTTTGTGACACTCCTCGTAAATGTTCCACAATTTCTGGTAATTCTTTTAAATCAGATTTTGTCACTTCCAACAAGCGGAGATTGCGATTACTATATTCATTTAACAGAGATTTCACTAAAGAAGATTTGCCAGAACCGCGACTACCGTAAAGTAATACATGGAGTGCCATCTCTCCTGATAATAAAAACTCTGTATTTTTCAACAAAGCATCCTTTTGAGACTCATAACCTACAAGGGCACTCAGCTTAACCGGATCGGAATACTGAATACCAATAAACTGCCCACCTTGCCAGCGTAAGGCGCGATATTCTGCAAATAAACCAGAGCCATATTGCCGATAATAAGCCGCCAACTCTTCTACAGCATCACTCCAATTATTTAAGTTTTGTAAATATGTAGCGAACGTTGTATCTACTCCTACGAATTCTTGCTCTTTATACCACACTACTGGCGAAATCGGCATGTGAGCTACGCTTTGTATCCACTCGCTTAAAGAAGCGCTGCTACATTCATAGAGACTTTGCAATATTTGTAAATCGTGCCGTACTGCTGCGATTAAAGCCGGGGGCAAATCTTTAAATTCTTGCACTTCGGCCAGCTTTGTAAAAGGATTTTTAGAGAAGAGAAGTTGAGTAATTAAATAGTCTTCCCAGTTTTGATTTTTGGTCGCTAAAGCGTGGAAGTAACGACCGTAGGCTTCGAGACAACCCCGTGCATCAGAGTCAGTGTAACGTATAGCTTGCAACAGTTCTAAAAATGCCATCCCCACTTCGCCTTGGAGAACAGACTGGTACAGTAAAAGTGAGGCCGCTTGACGCTGGAGGTATTGAACTTTTGTATATGAAGAAGTATTTGTTATTGGCATCGCTTAATTATCCATTAATCAACTGTGTGGTATAGCTATTTAGCTATGGTAAATTGTCTGCTGACCTTGGCAGTAAAGTCAAAATCTACAGATGAACAATGAATTTAAGTATAATTGCTGCTTTCGCCTACGGGATATTAGCGATCGCTGGTGGCATTATTGGCTATATTCAAGCTAGAAGTAAGGTTTCACTGGTAAGTGGTAGTATTAGCGGTTTATTACTGATACTCGCCGCTTACTTTCAACTCCAAGGACAAACCTGGGGTTTGATTTTAGCAGCGTTAGTTACTGCTGTTTTGGTGGTAGTCTTTGCAGTTCGACTAGCTAAAACACGCAAGTTTATGCCGGCGGGATTAATGACGATTTTGGGAATGTTGGCATTGGCGGTGATGGTGAGTCAAATTGCGGCTTTAAAGTAGCATCAGTTTTTAAGCAATAAGCTGTTACGCATTTAAGTTGTATATTTACTTGTGAGGATTGTCATTAGTCATTTGTCATTAGTCATTTGTATTTTAAAGGACAGATGACCAATCGACTTAGGGCAGTCAAAACGTCAAAATGTACAATTTAGACGCGCATCAGCTTAACCACCCTTTTGTTTGTTGTCACGCTTAGAATTTAGGACGCGCAGCCATCGCATTAACATAGCAAGCCAACGCATTGACATAGCAAGTCATCGCATTAACATAGCAAGCCATCGCATTGACATAGCAAGCCATCGCATTGCTATTGCAGGGTATTGCCAAATCTAATTTGCTACAAATTAATGAAATGCTGTAGTTAGCGCAAAATCTGCTCAATCATCCGGTTCGCTTGGGAAGCATAACCGCCGCCAAATAAATTGAAGTGATTCAAAATGTGATACAGGTTATAGAGTGTTTTTCTCTGTTCATAGCCTGCATCTAAAGGAAAAACTTCGTTGTAACCTTTGTAAAAGGCTGCGGGGAACCCACCAAATAATTCTGTCATAGCAATATCAACTTCGCGATCGCCAAAATAAGTTGCTGGATCGAATATCACCGGTTCTCCTGACGCTGTACACCCGGCATTTCCGCCCCATAAATCGCCATGTACTAAAGATGGTTGTACTTGATGATCTGCCAATAGTTCAGGGATAGCTGCTAGTAATTTTTCTTGTTGGGGGAAACTTCCTCCGCGTCGCCTTGCCAACTGAAATTGATAACCTAGACGATGTTTAATATAAAATTCTATCCAATCTGCTGTCCAAGTATTGATTTGGGGTGTTGAACCAATAGTATTGTTAATTTTCCAACCAAAACCTTGGCTACTGCTAGCTTGATGCATCGCTGCCAACTTGCGCCCCATCGCTTCCCATAAATTGCTGTTACCGTTACCAAGTTCTAACCATTCCAGCACGATATAGCTAGAGTTGTTCTCAGTTACACCCCAGCAAATAGGCTTAGGGACGCGAATACTACCTGTTGCTAGCATTTCCTTTAAACCCAATGCTTCAGCCTCAAACATCGCAGCTTGGGATGCAAGGTTTTGCTTGACGAAGTAAGTAATCTCACCATTTGAAACAGCATAACCCTGGTTGATACATCCGCCACCAACCGATCGCCGTTGCTGACTCTGAAATTTTTCGCCAGTCACCTGGCTAATATGAGCATCGATTTGAGTCCACATGATTAAATTGGGAATTGAGAATGGGGAATTGGGAATGGGGCAGGGAGTAGGGGGCAGGGAAGCAGGGGGCAGGGGGCAGGGGGCAGGAAGCAGGGGGCAGGGAGCAGGGGGCAGGGGGAAAGAGATAAGGTAATGTTATTCTCCCCAATTCCCAATTTCCCATTTTCTTTACGGCTTAACGACAACCACACCATAAGCATCTGGGGAAAGATACTCTTTGGCTGCTTGCATTAAGTCAGTTGCATTTTGACTCTGAATATAGTTTGGGTAATTAAAGGCGGGTTCTAAATCACCCACCAAGGAATGATAGTAACCATACAACCCAGTGCGATCGCTTGGTGTTTCATTGCCAAAAATAAATTTGTTCGCTACTCGCCGCCGTACACGGGCAATTTCTGACTCTGTGACTAACTCGGTTTGGATTGTGCGAATATGTTTAGCGATCGCATCTTCTACTTCTGCTAAATTTTCCACTGCACATTTAGCTGAAATATAAAATGTCCCTTGCAACTGATTGCTCATATTGCTCACAGAAATCGAAGAAACTAACCCCCGTTCTTCTCGTAAATCCCTCACCAGTCTTGATGTCCGTCCATGTCCCAACACTCCTGCTAAAACATCCAATGCATAGGTGCGATCTAACTGCGCCATTCCTGGAACCCGCCAAACCATCACTAGCCTTGCTTGCTGGAGACTGTCATCTGTAAATTCTCGACGGACAATTTCTGTAAATGGTGACTCAGGATTTAATGGTGAGTTTGTAGAGACGCGATTCATCGCGTCTGCGCTGAGTGTTTTTGTAAATCCTTCCGCAACGATCGCAATTAATTCTTCCACAGGCAAATTGCCCACAGCAACAGCAGTAATTGATTGAGGTTGATACCAACTATGATGAAAATCCCGCATCTGCTGGGGTTTAAGTTGGGAAATTACCGATTCTGGCCCCAATACCGCACGGCGATAAGGTAGCTCATTATAGGCTGTTTCCATTGCCCGGCGAAATGTCCGCCGTTGGGGATTATCCGCTGAACGTCTGATTTCTTCTAAAACTACTAATCGCTCCCGTTCAAAAGCATCATCAGGAATACTAGCATTTGTTACTACATCTATTTGTAGTGGAGCAAGTTCGGCAAAATCTTTGGGGGCAGTGGTTATATAGTAATGAGTATAATCTTGGCTAGTCGCGGCATTTGTAACAGCACCCCGTTCTTCAATTCGCCGTTCAAACTCGCCGCTAGCCAGCCGTTCTGTTCCCTTAAAAATCATGTGTTCTAAAAAGTGAGCCATACCGTTAATGGCATCAGATTCGACGGCTGAACCAACTTTAATCCATAAGTTAAGATTTACAGCTTCAACTGGCATTTGCTCCGCGATGATTGTTAAACCATTGGGTAACTGATGCAGGGTTGGGCTATGAAGACGACTAAATTTTTGCAGGGTTGAAGTCATTGCTACTTGTGTGAAGAGCTACGTTACCTCTTTATATTATCCGCGACTGAAGAGGCAGGGGGCAGGGGGCAGGGGGCAGAGGGCAGGACAGAAAATCATATAAAAAGACTTCTCCCTAGTTTTACTATGTAAAACTTGTCCCTCTCCGAGTCGGAGAGGGACAGATTTGAACTTTAGTTTAAGACAGACAGAGGTTACGTGAATTAACGAGAGTAAGGATTATTAAAGGTTTCCCAAGCAGCAATAGCCGCCTTTTGCAGACGGAAATTGAAGTCTACGAAGTCTTTCATGATTAAATGCCAGTTTCTCTCAACTTCATCTTGAATTATCGCCCAAGAGTCCTCTAAGCGATCGCGTTCTTTCACTTTCCTGCCTTCAATCAATTCTCGTGCTTGTCGCACAGCTTTCAAATAAGTGTCACGTGTAAGAGTCCCTGCTGATTCTGCTTGATTGCGTCTTTCTAGTGCCTCAATCAGCGCTTTGGTTTCGCGCTTCAATTCATCACTTTCACCAACCATTTCGGTTTCTACTAATTTATCGGTGCGAGGACTAATTTCTAAAATTACTATGGATTCGGTAGATTCAATTACGGGACTTTCAAAAGATCCGATGTTGTTACCATTCATAGTTAAAACATCCTTAATTTCAAAGTTTACTCTCGAATTAAAACTCCACCCTGTTGACAAATGACAAATGACCAATGACAAATGACCAATGACAAATGACTAACTAATAAGCTTTTGTTGGTAGTTTTTGCTCTAATTTCAGTAATGCTGCAACTCGCTCTTCTGTCGCAGGGTGACTGGAGAACAAGTTACCCATAAACTGCCCAGAGATAGAATTGATAATTAATAACGGCTCATAAGCTGGATTAACATTTAAACGCATCTGCTTTGTTGAGGCTTCTAACCGTTGTAATGCTCTAGCTAAGGCGCGGGGATTACCAGTTAATTTAGCAGAACCGGCATCAGCAGAAAATTCTCGTGTGCGCGAAATTGCTAGTTGAATAATTGTTGCAGCCAGTGGCGCAAGCATTACTGTTAACAAGACACCTAAAGGATTACCACCTCTGTTGTCATCTCGTGAACCACCGCCAAACCATAGGCCGTAACTCACCATTTGCGCTAGGAATGAGATAGCACCAGCAACAGTAGCAGCAACCGCTTGTGTGAGGGTGTCACGATTAATAATGTGGGTCAGTTCGTGGGCGATAACGCCTTCGAGTTCATCGTCTGGTAAGATATTCAAAATGCCTTCGGTGACAGCTACAGCCGCGTGTTCGGGATCGCGTCCTGTAGCAAAGGCGTTAGCTCCCTGGCTAGGAACAATGTAAACTCTAGGCATGGGGATATTGGCGCGATCGCTTAATCTCTGCACCATCCGATAAAGTCCTGGTGCTTCCCTTTCACTCACAGGCTGGGCCTGGTACACTGCCAGCGCAATCTTATCTGATTGATACCAAGACAACAGGTTTGTTACTGCTGCCAAGCCAATTCCAATTATTAAACCACTAGTACCGCCAATTACCCAGTAACTAATTGCTATCAAAAGCCCACTTAATGCAGCGAGAAAAACAGCCGTTTTCAATTGATTTGTCATGTTTCCGCTCTCCTGCTAATGCTGTATAAATTTTCTAGAAAACAGCATTACTTAAGTTACATCTTGATTGTATCTAGTTCAACTTAGATATATGGTACAGAAAACCTCTCAGAGAAGTACGGTTTTCCCACTTAGCTTTTATATAACAGAATTTATAATGACTTTTTACACATCTATCTAAAGGAGTAATTTTCTTATATAGATATTTAAGATACAAGTGCGATGCCTACGGCGGGCTAAGTTTATGCCATTAATTACGATGTGTGTATTAGTTAATAGGGTTAAATGAAAAAAGTAAGATTGCCATAGCAAAGACATTAGTGTGACTCATTTATCTATTCATCCTTAAATACAACCAAATTTGTGAACATTCAAATAATATCTAAAGATTTTTGATATTAGTTCTCTAGATAGATCGGGAATTTTGCAGCTAAACTTTAATATGAAATAGTCAAAAACAAATAAAGTGGATTCTCACAAAGGAGAAATTCAATGACTAACATTATTGCTTGGCTGGTTTTAGGTTTAATTGCAGGTGCATTAGCTAAGTTATTTTATCCAGGAACCCAAGGTGGCGGTATTCTCTCCACCATTATCTTAGGAATACTTGGAGCCGTAGTAGGTGGTTATTTGGGTCAGATTTTACTAGGAAGTGGTTCAGCCGCCGCCGCATCCGCCGGAGCTTTATCCCTTGGAAGTATTTTGTTTGCTGTTCTAGGCGCTATGCTACTGATCTTCCTTTGGGGTTTATTGACTCGTCGAGCAGTGTAATTACCTCAAATTAGTTGATAGTTGTGGGAATCATTTCTAGCTGTAATGAATCGAGAAAATGACATTAGAAAAAGAGCGAATAACCATAGGAGTTTTCGCTAGATGTTCCGATGCACTGTTGGTACTTCAGGAACTAAAAGCTTCTAATTTCCCAATGCATAAAGTTTCTGCGATTGCCCAGAATGTAGAAGAACAAAGTGATATTGCTGGTGTTGAAGTTAAAGAACGCACTAGCAATATATCTGCATCAGAGGTTGCTGAAGCTCATAATGGTGAAGCTTTAGGTGATTTTAGTGGCTTATTAGTCGGTTTCGTTATCTGGTTAGTTCCTGATATAGGCAAAGTGATGCTAGCCGGACTACAAGCAACAGCGATCGCTTCTACTTTAACAGATGGTTTACCTGGTTTATTCCTAAATTTAGGAATTTCTAAAGAACAAGCGCAGGGTTACAGCAATCTTGTCTGTAAAGGTTACTGTTTGGTGATAGTAACTGGTGTAGACATAGAAATTCGTCTTGCTCAGAGGATTTTTAATCGTCGCGATCTTCAAGAACGGGGTATTAATGGGCCATATTTAACCCCTAATAGTCGCTATAAATACGCTATTAGTGTTTTTTATACGCGCAAAGATGCAGAAAAAGCACTTACGGAACTGAGAACTGCTGGCTTTCCGATGACTCAAGTATCCATAATTACTAAAAATGTAAATGGTCTAGGTGATATGTTTGAGTTGGATATCAAGAGTTCTCAACATAACTACACTAGTTTGGGAATTCCTGATGATGCAGGCAGATATTATGAGCATCAGGTATCATTAGGCTATTATTTAATAGTCATCAAAGGCACTGATATCTATATAGCAGGTGCAAGAGCTATTTTAGAGAGTAACAAGAGCCAGTATTTTAGCATATATAGCCAATCTAAAGTTGATGTGGCTAGCGCCAGATAACGAGAAATTTCTAGTGAATTATCAGTTAAACTTAAAAGGTTTGACGATATCAGGCAATTGTACATATCCTTGAAAATTTATAGAAAAAGCGTGTTAATTTCTATAGAAATTAAATTTCAGTATAAGTATATATTGTCTTTATTAAGCCTTAATTTTCCATCTTATTACTTAAATTTGCCATTAATCTGTATCACAAAAAAATATAAGCGTATAATTACTTAAATATATGTAAAATTATACATCATAGATATTCATAGATATAGTTTACAAATCATCTTAAGAAGAGAATCATGGATTTGGCTATTATTTGCAAAGTCCTAATTAATACTTGACAAGGTTTTTTGATAAAAAAGGATGTCAATATTAAACCTAAGCCCCAATAGAATAGTCTTCGGGTAAAATAATATCTGTTTCAAATAGCAAAATAGTAGTTTCGTAACCAATCCTACCAATTTCTGGTTCTGAACCCATTTCCATTTCTACAAGATACGACCAATTTCCAGAGGTAGAATTACATTGTACTATAGTTCCCAATCCACCAATAAATTCTACCTTTTGCCCTTTGCCAAATTTTGGTCTTGCTCGCTCAATTACTGTAATCATAAAAACTACCATTTTTTAGTCAGAATTTTGATATATGTTAAAGTTATAATCTAAGAACAAGTATTTAATTATCCCCCACAAGATGCAATTAAAAAATTACGTGATTGCTTCTTTTGAAAGAATTTATGTTATCCAAAGGTTTGATAATTGTAAAATTATAAAAATGTTAAAGGAAAAATCTTTATATACTTATTTAATATAATGTTACATTTGTAAAAATTGTAAGATGCAAGTGATAATTTCGATTGTGCCAACAATTAGGCATATTTAAAAAGAAAATGTTTTACATTTGTTTGGGATAGCTAAAACAAAATCATAAAATAAATACTTTGAATACCTGACTGTAATAATGTTAAACCGTTTGAAGATTGGAACCAAGATTGGAGTAAGTTTTGTCTTAAGTTTGGCAACTCTGACCACCATTGGTCTAATCTGCTACCAAAGCACCAATGAGTTAATTGAAACTTCGAGCAAAGAAACCCATACTTACCAGGTGCTAAGTCAGCTTGAAGACCTAAACTTGCAACTGACAAATGCTGAAACTGGGCAACGCGGTTACATTATTACTGGAGAAGAGCGCTATTTAGAACCTTATAACGCTGCTATTGGAGTACTTAATCAAAGAGTTAAGGAACTTCAGAGGGTAACATCAGATAATCCCAACCAACAAAATCGGCTTGATATTTTGCAGCCACTATTAACTCAAAGAATGGCTGTAATGAAAGATGTCATTGATCTAAGGCAAAGCCAAGGCGTGGAACCTGCCCAGAAAGCTATCCTGACAGATCAAGGTAAGCAGCTGATGGATCAGATTCAGAAAGTTATTCAAGCGATGAAAACTGAAGAGAATGCACTGCTAAAACAGCGTTCTGAGAAGGCTAAAGCAGCTGCTCACCAAACGATCGCTACTATTGTCTATAGTATTCCCTTATTTTCTTTAGTCTTAGCTTTGATTGGATTCGCCCTGAGCAAACATATCTCAGCCCCTCTGAAGCAAGTTTCTGATTTAGCGGAAAAAATGGCGGATGGGGATTTATCGGTGAGTTTACCAGATAGCGATCGCCTAGATGAAATTGGTGTGTTGACTCGCACCTTCAACCAGATGATTGTTAATCTGCGAAACACAACTCAAAGAAATGACGAGCAAAACTGGCTAAAATCTAACTTAGCTGAATTTACCCAGATGCTCCAAGGGCAGCGGAATTTGGAAAATGCGACTAGCTTAATATTGTCAAATTTAGCACCATTGGTTGGAGCATCGCAGGGCGTTTTTTATGCTATGACATCTATAGACAACCAGCCAGTGCTGAAATTGTTGAGTAGCTATGCTTACAAAAAGCGAAAAAACTTAGCAAATCAGTTTCGCTTGGGCGAGGGATTAGTAGGACAATGCGCCCTAGAAAAACAAAGAATCCTCCTTACACAAGTTCCTAATGACTATATCCGCATCAATTCTGGTTTGGGAGAAGCACCACCATTAAATATTATTGTCTTGCCTGTAATTTTTGAGACAGAGGTAAGTGCCGTAATTGAACTTGCCTCTTTTAGCCCTTTCAGCCATTTGCATCTGACATTTTTAGAGCAATTGAGTGAAAATCTAGGTGTATTTTTAAATAACATCGCTTCACAATTACAAACCCAGCAACTACTTGAAGAGTCTGTTGCTTTAACAGAAGAACTGCAAACCCAGCAAGAAGAACTACAGCAGAGTAATCAACGTCTAGAAGAACAGGCGCAGGAATTGGAAGAATCACAATTTCTTGTCAAGCAGTCTAACGAAGAATTACAACAACTAAATGAAGAATTAGAAGAAAAAGCAGAACTGTTAGAAGTTCAAAATCAGGAAGTTGCTCGCAAGAACCAGGAAGTTGAGCGTGCAAGGCAGTCTTTTGAAGAAAAAGCTGAACAGCTAGCCTTATCTTCCAAATATAAGTCGGAATTCCTTGCGAATATGTCCCATGAATTACGGACACCGCTAAATAGTCTGTTGATTTTAGCAAGACTGTTAGCAGATAATTCTCTTAATAACTTGACTGACAAACAAGTAGAGTACAGCCGGACTATTTACTCAGCTGGCACTGATTTGCTGGAATTGATCAATGATATTTTAGATTTGGCAAAAATTGAGTCGGGTACTATGTTGCTCAATATTGAGCAAATTGCTTTTACAGATTTGGAAATGTCTTTAGAACAGACTTTTCGGCAATTGGCCCATAACAAAGAACTCAGTTTTACTATTGAGCTAGATGATAAGTTACCCCCGACAATTTATAACGACTCAAAACGTCTGCAACAAGTGCTGAAAAATCTTCTAGCTAACGCTTTTAAGTTTACTGAACAGGGAAGCGTGAAGTTAGAAATTAGTATGTCTTCTGATGCAGACCAAGTTGATAACCCAATGATTGCTTTTGCAGTTAGCGACACAGGTATAGGAATTCCACCCGAGAAACAGAAGATTATTTTTGAAGCATTTCAGCAGGCAGATGGCACAACCAGCCGCAAGTACGGCGGGACTGGCTTGGGTTTGTCCATCAGCCGCGAATTGGCTCAACTGTTGGGAGGAAGAATTGAACTAGTCAGCCAACCAGGGCAGGGAAGTATCTTCACGCTCTACTTACCCAGACGACAGGAAAAAAATAGCATAAATACTTTTACACCCCCTCAGCAAACTAATATCCGCAAAGCATTAACTATTTCCAAAGAAGTGCCTCTGGTAGAAAAAGAAATTGTAACTGTGGATACTTCACCGCCGGGGAAAATATTTACTACCTTGGCACATGAAATCCCAGACGATCGGGAAATAATTCAAGCAGGCGATCGCATTTTACTAATTATCGAAGATGACGAGAAATTTGCCCGCATCTTACTTGATATGGCTCGTGAACAAGGCTTTAAGGTAATTGTTGCCTTACAAAGCAAACAAGGTCTAGCACTCGCACAACAGTTTAAGCCCGATGCGATTATGCTAGATATTTATATGCCAGAAATGGATGGTTGGACGGTTCTGGATCGTTTGAAACATAAACCTGATACTAGACATATACCAGTACATATACTTTCTGTGGATGAAAGACAGCAACGGGGATTACAACTAGGAGCGATTACCTATCTCCAAAAACCTGTTTCTCCAGAGGCACTAACTCAGGTATTGACTGATATTAAAGGCTTTATTGAGCGTCAAGTAAGAAATCTCCTGATCGTAGAAGACGATCCCGTACAAGCTCAAAGTATTATCGAACTGATTGGTAATGGTGATGTCCACAGTACAGCAGTGGGTACGGGAGCAGAAGCCCTCTCAATTTTGCGATCGCACCACTTTGATTGTATGGTACTGGATCTTGGTCTGCCCGATATGAGCGGGTTTGCCCTAATTGAGCAAATCAAGCAAGAATCTAGACTGTTGAAACTACCGATTATTGTTTACACCGGCAAAGAACTCAGCCGACAAGAAGAAACCCAACTGCGGGGACTAGCAGAAACAATTATTATTAAAAATGTGCGATCGCCAGAGCGGTTATTAGACGAAACTGCTCTATTTTTGCATCGGGTGCAAGCAAATTTGCCCCCACCAAAGCGTCAGATACTAGAGCAGCTACACCAAAACGATCCGGTGCTGGCAAATCGGAAAATTTTGATTGTAGACGATGACCTAAGAAATATTTTTGCCCTCACCAGCTTTTTAGAAAGCTATCAAATGCAAGTGCTGTTTGCCGAAAATGGCAGAGATGGCATAGAGATGTTGCAAACTAATCATGACATTAATATAGTGTTGATGGATATCATGATGCCAGAAATGGATGGTTATGAAACCACCCGCGCCATCCGCCAGCAACAACAATTCCGTTCCCTACCAATAATTGCTTTAACTGCCAAAGCCATGCCAGGCGATCGCGAAAAGTGCATCGAAGCTGGAGCTTCTGACTACATCACTAAACCTGTAGATACTGAGCAACTACTTTCACTACTTCGAGTTTGGCTGTATCGTTAAAATCGTTAAGGAGTCATGTTTTTTATAGGACTCCTATCTGATTTTTGAAAAAACTCAGTACATATCTATTCCCTATTTCCCATATTCTCATTCAACTTTTGCATAAATTCTTGATGTTCAGTGGCAGCTAAACCTGCTTGTAACACAGATAACACCGTTGCCATTTCTCCTGACAGCAAAGCAGGTATCGACAACCATAACCCCGGAAACACCTGACTGCGAATAATTCCCTGCTCATCGGTTGGTAGCAAAACATACTCGTCCGCTTGCAGCCTAAACCAATCCAACTGATTATCTAATGTTCGCCAGACAATATACTCCTGTACTCCATTCCGTCGATAGGTGCGTTTTTTATCATGTAGATCGATGGCTGCACTGCTTGCTGCTACTTCTATCACCAGTTCGGGTGCGCCTTGGATATAATCATCTTCACTAATCAACGCCTGTCTGCCCGGAATGAATAGTACCGCGTCAGGCTGTGGTTCATTATCTGGATCTAAACGCACTGTGGGTTCAATTCCCAGGACAACCCCAGGTGTTGCCGTTTTATAGTTCCACAACCACCCGATTAAATCTCCATGTGGTTCCCCATGACTTTTAATTCTCAGTGGCGATGCCATGATATATACAACTCCTTCAACCAGTTCAGCTTTTCTTAAATGCGGCATTGCCTGATAGCGACGCTCAAATTCGCAGCGAGATAAGCGATCGCCATTTTCCAGAGGTAAAACTGAAATCACTTTTTTAGGAGTTGTAACCATCCCTTTGTCCTCTTTACGCAAATTGTCCAAACTTAATCAAAGTATTCTAATTTGGCTCTGCTGCATCCATTTTAATACTCCACGTCAATAACCCCAGCCTAAGAGGGATGGGGCTGTAGGGTATCTCGCAGAAGAACAGTTTAAATTATTTCTTAATAATCTTGAGAATAAACTTAGTTATATAGCAACAGCCTTGGTGGTTAGGACATCAACAGATGATGAAACTTAGACACAAAAAGACTTTTCACCCAGTCCCCAGTCCCCAGCCCCTTGCTATACAACTAAAAACCCACACTGTAACCGATTAAAAGGGACAGTGTGGGTAATTTATACCTGTAACGCGAATGAGAGTTTAGCGAAACATACTACTAACTGAAGTATCTTCATGAATCCGCCAGATGGTTTCTCCTAAAAGATTAGCCACCGACAGCACCACTAGTTGAGAAAAACGATTGGCTTCTGGTATGGGGATCGTATTGGTGACAATGACTTCCTCAAACAAACCACTAGATAATCGCTCCATCGCTGGTGGAGAGAATACCGCATGAGTTGCACAGGCGTATACCTGACGCGCTCCCTCTTCACGCAGTAATCGCGCCCCTTCTGCGATCGTGCCGCCAGTGTCGATCATGTCATCCACCAACACTGCTGTTTTGCCTTTAACATCGCCGATGACATTTAACACTTCTGCAACATTATGTGCCTGACGACGTTTGTCAATAATTGCCAGTGGCGCATCATTCAGTTTTTTTGCAAATGCTCTGGCCCTTGCTACACCGCCAACATCAGGGGAAACAACCACCAAATCGGGAAGTTGTTTGCTGGCTAGATAATCCAGCAATACTGGCGAACCGTAAACATGATCAAAAGGGATATCGAAATAACCTTGGATTTGTGCCGAGTGCAAATCCATTGCTAAAACGCGGTTAGCTCCAGCTTCAGTGATCAAGTTAGCAACCAGCTTGGCGGTTATTGACTCTCGTCCTGCCGTTTTGCGATCGGCACGAGCATAGCCATAGTAGGGAATTACTGCCGTCACCTGTCGCGCAGAAGCTCGACGACAAGCGTCAACCATAATCAATAATTCCATCAAGTGATCGTTTACGGGTTGACAACATGGCTGGATTAAATAAACATCACAACCCCGAATTGATTCTTGGATTTGAACGTAAAGTTCTCCATCCGCAAATCTTTTGCGAATCATTGGCCCCAAGTCCATGCCCAGATAACGAGCAACTTCTTGAGACAGTTGGATATTGGCAGAGCCAGAAAACAGCCGCAGGCGATGATTCTCGGTCAGTCCTGTTGCGGATGGTTGCACTTTGAAAGTTGCAGAACTGAGCACAGCAGATCCTCTATGTGCATTCATAGTAATATTATCATTAGAGATTTAATAGATTTAACCGAGAAATTGCCTAAAAAACATTTGTGAGTTTTATTGAAGCTTCCATACAAAATTAAAACATGTTCCTATAAAATTATCATTTGTTAACTGTCTAGTTTTTTTTGCAAGCAAACTATTTATACCTGAATCGGTATCAAATCCGTCCACTCAGTCTATAGTTCAAGTTTTTTGGTTTGAGGCAAAGAACCCCAATCTCTCAAAGATTGGTATGATAAATTGCTTATTCTAAGTACCTTATTTATAAGTGACAGCAAAGCATTTACAATTTAGGTGATATTGATGAAGTTTGTTTTTAGACGGATGAACACTTGGAGCTAAGTGTCCAACACGTATCTAATTATATTCTATGATCCTAGCGGTAAATAAATAAACTGGCAGACTTAATTTTTAGCTTGGAGCCAAAAGCCCACACCCATCCTTACTCCGAAAGTCTTAAATCCTTTCCCATTGGTCTTATCGGAGCGGAGAACGTCGATTAATTTTTTTTATGTTTGACTTTTCGCCGATCTGACTGGTCTAATCTCACTAAATATTTTGTAAATCGGACAGGATGCTTAATCTACAATATTATTGCTATATCTTTGTAGTTAACAATTTTAATAAACCACAAAGGCTTAGAAAAATCACAAAGCCAAGTTTTAGAACACACTGTATTTGATGGCTAAATCAATTATTTCAACAAAACGCCTCAGCAGTCAGTTTATCAGCTGGTTGCTTGAAGAAAACAGACGTGATAAGGAAGGAGCGTACCGCCGGAGGGAAGAAACACATCGTCAGCATTCTTGGTGGCAGGTTATGTGCTTGACTGGTGTAGATTATTTCTCAACCCTTGGCTATCAACCTGGTATTGCAGCACTGGCTGCTGGCGCTCTTTCTCCTATAGCTACCCTGGTTCTAGTTTTGCTGACGCTATTTGGAGCATTACCAATCTATCGACGCATTGCTGCCGAAAGCCCTCATGGTGAAGGGTCGATCGCAATGTTAGAGCGTTTGCTCCCTTGGTGGCAAGGCAAATTACTTGTGCTGTGCTTACTCGGCTTTGTGGCAACCGACTTTATTATTACTATTACCCTTTCGGCTGCTGATGCTACAGCCCATATTATCGAAAATCCCCTTACCCCAGATTGGTTTCACGGTCAGACGATCGCAATTACCCTAGTATTAGTTGCATTACTAGGTGCAGTTTTCTTGAGAGGTTTCCGAGAAGCGATTGGGATTGCTGTAGTATTGGTGGCAGTTTATTTGCTGTTAAACTTCGTTGTCGTTGGCGTTGGTGTGTCTCAGATTTTAACTCACCCAGGAGCGATCGCTAATTGGCAGACTGCACTTTTTGCTCGCCATTCTAATCCTTTGATCCTAATTGGTATAGCTCTTTTGATATTTCCCAAGCTAGCGCTAGGATTATCAGGCTTTGAGACTGGCGTAACCGTTATGCCCCTTGTCAAGGGTAGCAGCAATGACACTCCCGAATACTCCAGAGGGCGGATTCGGAATACACGCAAGCTGCTCACTAGTGCTGCTTTGATTATGAGCTTCTTTTTGCTCACCACCAGCTTTATAACTACCCTACTGATTCCAGTCGCAGAATTTGCATCTGGGGGTAAAGCTAACGGACGCGCCCTTGCTTATTTAGCACATTTGTATTTAGGCAATGCCTTTGGCACAATTTACGATCTAAGTACTATTTCCATTTTGTGGTTTGCAGGTGCTTCTGCAATGGCAGGGCTGCTAAATATTGTGCCTCGCTACCTCCCACGCTACGGTATGGCTCCTAATTGGGCACGAGTTACGCGACCTTTAGTGTTAGTCTACACAGCGATCGCTTTTGTTGTCACAATTATTTTCAGAGCAAATGTGGAAGCTCAAGGTGGAGCTTATGCAACTGGTGTGCTTGTATTGATCACCTCAGCAGCATTTGCCGTAACCTTATCAGCCCACCGTCACAGAGAGAAGCGGGCAAGACTGGTTTTTGCAATTATTACACTGCTATTTTTATATACTACTGTTGTCAATATCATCGAAAGACCAGAGGGGATTAGAATTGCTGGGTTTTTCATTGGCGCGATCATTTTTACCTCGCTGGTTTCTCGTGTTTGGCGTTCAACAGAACTACGAACAGAGCGAATTGAAGTTGACGAACTTGCCGAACAATTTCTGGCCGAAGAAAGCCAGGGAGCAATCCGATTGATTGCAAATCGGTTGAATAAAGGCGATGTTCTAGAGTATTTTTTAAAAGAGAAAGAGGTACGCGAAGACAACCATATTCCACCCAACGATCCAATTCTTTTTCTAGAAATTCAGGTATCAGATGCTTCGGAGTTTGCGGATATTATCAAAGTCAGAGGGGTACAAGTTGGCGATTATCGCATTTTACGGGCTGAGAGTGCAGCAGTACCTAATGCGATCGCGGCCTTACTGCTTTACATTCGCGATCATACAGGAAAAATCCCTCATGCCTACTTCGGCTGGGTTGAGGGCAACCCCATACAATACTTACTGCGTTTTATTTTATTTGGAGAGGGCGACATTGCTGTGGTAACTCGTGAAGTACTCCGTCGGGCTGAAAAGGAGCCTCACAAACGTCCTGGCGTTCATGTTGGTGGTTAAGCATCATAAATAATTGAGCCGCCCCAGCAAAAACTTCATAAAAGAGGCGCTTTTTTCTATTTTTTCCTCGTGAACCGATATATCTTTATATAATTCCAATCATTCTCACCTTCCAATTTATATAAATCATTCATTTCTACTTTAAAAACATCCTTGTATTTCCAATAATATTCGCGGTTAAGTATCACATAAACTGTATCTGCATTTTGGGTTGCTACATTAACTTGTTCTCCAATAGTTTTTATCTTCATATCTTCTCTAATATAATCTGGTAAATATATGGTCGATGAATCGCCATAATATCGAAATAATGTATCTTGCCCAAGTAACAATACAGATTTGGCAGATTGATTTCGAGTTTTTATCAGATAGCGAACAGCTGAACGGTAGTCATCTTTTGCATAAGCTGGATTTAAATAATATTGCCAATTGGAATAAAGATTCATCAATAGCAAAGAAACTGTAGCTAACTTTGGAACTTGAGAGGCTATGTAAAGTTTATTTTTACGCTGGTAATTATGTAAAAAAGCTGATGGTATTAGAATAAAAAGTGGTATGCAGACAAAAAAAGAGTGCCTTGGTAGCAAATTAATTTTAGTCCCCACTGCAAAAATTAAAAGTAGTAGAAAGGATATCGTTAAAAGTGAAGTAAAAAAGTAATCAGCCTCTTTATACCTTTTTCTCTTACGCTGTTTTAATAAACTTCTTACTAAAGCTATAAAAATAACAGCAATGACAATAATAAATATTAGGAAATGAGGCCAGTAACCAAGGAAAACATTTATCTTATCTTGATCGCGTAATTTTTCTAGTGGTGGGCCATAAGATGTACCAACTAATATACCGTATATCACAAACATTATGTTTGTAATTATGGGTAATCCAGCACGAGTAACTGTAGTTGCTGTTGGATCGGATGCAGCAGGTGAAGATAAGTAAAACCAAAGCATTGGGGAGGAAAAAACTATTGGGGGTATCCACCATCTAATTAATTCTTTTAAGTTTTTATAAACAATTGCATGAGATAAAAAAATAGCTGAACTAAATATGATTGTTAAAATACTGCCAAAACTCCCTATGGCAGTCAATATCCCAAAAAGCAATTGTGGAATGATTTTATTACTCTTGTCTACAGTAATTGCATAACTAAAGAAATAGATTTGAAGTAAGGTAAGAAATATTAATAATGCATAAGGTCTGGCATCTTGGCTGTAGAATACACTGAAGGAACTAACTGCTAAGATCGTTGATGACCATAAAGCATGTTTTTTTCCATAAATATGTAAACAAGTAAAAAATATAGTAATTACTGAACCGACTCCTAACAGAGATGAGAGCGATCTAATCGCAAATTCACTATCTCCAAAAACTGAGCGCCAATAGAACAAGACCAAATAATAAAGTGGTTGGTATTTATCACCAGCTTCTATAGTTATAATTTTTAAGAAATTTTCTTGAACGCTCGCACCATTAGATAGTTCTAAACTCCACCCTTCATCAAACCAAAGACTTTGATTTTGCAACAAAAAGAAACGCAAAAATATACTAATTGCGATAATAATAAAAACAATAAAATAGTATTTTGACTGTTTCATAAAAAGCTCCAAAGCAGTGATACACACAATATGCAACTTTCTAATCATCAAAATCTTACCCTGTAGTTCAGTAAGAGATTGTAATTATTGTCTCTACGCTGGGGCGGGACGAATGTTATCTATGGAAGACTTTATCACAGGAAGGAGTATTCTGTTGTGTAGATGATCTAGTTACTAGACTAAAACTTTAAAATCTCTAGCAGATGAGTAGGTAATTAGCATGAGTGAAACCATAGAAACGATTTTCGGCAAAATCATTCGTCGGGAAATTCCGGCTGATATTATTTATGAGGATGATTTAGTCTTAGCATTCAAAGACATCCACCCCCAAGCACCAGTTCATATCCTCGTTATTCCCAAAAAACCCATTCCCACCCTAGCTGATGCTGAATCTCAAGATCATGCTCTGTTAGGGCATCTTTTGTTAACCGCCAAACGTGTTGCAGAAGAAGCTGGATTGAAAAACGGTTATCGAGTTGTCATCAACACTGGTGATGATGGTGGACAGACAGTTCACCACTTACATCTACATATTTTGGGAGGACGGCAGTTGGACTGGCCTCCTGGTTAATAAAAGTCGATGAATTGTGTCTCTAGACGCAATTCATCACTAAAAAAAATCGCTGCCATAATCAATACATATATAATATTTCTTTACAAATATCAATTTTGCTTCTAATCTAATAAATATAGATAAGCAAATGTGCTTATCAAATTCATAAATAACTAACCGCACTTATAAGACAATGACAGCAACTATTCAACGCCGCGAAAGCGCCAACGTATGGGAT
>NZ_JAVRCP020000027.1:9551-81929 GCF_034530675.2 Nostoc sp. DedVER02 | reverse complement strand
TCATAACAAAATTACTAAATGCACCCATCTATAAGTTTGACGTAGTTTGGCGCATCTTCATACAGAATTGGTATTAAGAGTGAGGAGTTAGGATTTTCATAACTCTTCACTCTCAACTTTTAACTTGCTGAGAAATCCACTGCAAGTAGGCTTGAGAACCGGCAACAATTGGTAAAGCAATAATTTCTGGCACTTCATAAGAGTGCATTTCCTTAATTTTGGCCTCCATTGCAGGAAATTGGGCCAAATCAGTTTTAATCACTAATTGCCATTCTTCCTCTTTACGCAGTTCCCCTTGCCAGGTGTAAATTGAATGGATTGGTAACAGACTCACGCAAGCAGCGAGTTTAGCTTCCACAAGGGCATTAGCAATTGCTTCTGCTTCCTGGATGTTGCCAGCCGTCACCAATACCACACCATAGCTAGCAGGTGTCTCCATAACCTCTAAACCGGCGCAGACAAGGAATAGACCTGACCATCAATCAACAGCCGTGTGATGCCCTTAGCTTGGAGATGAGTCCGAGCCTTATGGAGCATTTTACTATCAGGAACTTTAATCACGCGATCGCGCTTCGTAGAAAAACGCTTGGCGACGCGATGATTATCAAACACCGGCAGAGTTCTTTGCTGGGTTTCCAGGTTAGGAATTTGCCCCAAGTCACCAAAGTCCTTGAGAGGTCGGGTAATTAATTCTGAGGAACGGTCAATTACCAAATAGCAAGTTTTCGGCAAATTGGCTATCGACAGAGGTAAAACTTGAACTGATGCTTCACCTGGTCTTCTTTTTGTGACTAACGGCCTTTCGTCATCCAGGTCATCGTCATCAAAATCTTCTTCCTCAAAATCGTCATCATCTAAATCATCATCATCTAAATCGTCCAAATCCTCCGATTCGTCTAGCAAATCTTCGCCCAGCATCTGCGCGATGACAGCCGCTCCTGGATGTTTATCCTTTAGCGGTGGAATGGAGATGCTGACTATTTCCGGCGGCTTTTGCTCTGGAGTTTCTAATTTCTCCGTGACTCTGAGCTTCGGTTTTTCCGTCGCCGAGGGACGACGGCGCACCCGGCGACTCGCAGCAAGTGATTCTGCCGTTTCCTCTGAGTCAAGTTCTTGCTCTACACGAATTACCCGACGTGGCAGTGGCTCAACCTTTGGCACTTCCAAGGGCTGGCTCTCGATGGGTGGAACTTCTATCTCCGGCTCCGGTTCCGGTTGAGTCAGTAGAGGTAATTGCTCGTAGCTTACCTGCGCCCTGCCTTCAGGAGTTCTCGCAGCCCGCTTTAAAGAGACTAAGTATTCATACTCATCTTCTGGCAAAGTGCTTTTGAGCAGGCGACTAATTGTCGAATTACTCACACCATAGCGTTCTGCCAAAGTTGAGGTTGTTTCGGCAGTCTCTCGATATAACTTAAGAATTTCTTGCTTGTCAGAGTCTGTTAGTTTTCTCACGGTAGATACCAAAAATCTTTACTAAGCTCGTTTACGTCCGCTGGTACGCCGCGTTCGTCTTAGTGATGCGTCATATTCTAAGACAGCGCCCATACCAAATAACACTCCACTAAATACCCAAAACACTTCTAATATCTCCCCACTTTGATAGTTGGGGCCTTGGGCATATTTAAACCACATATCTGCAATGTAAAGCGAAAAGGCCGCTGCTGCAATCATTCGCCAAGACTGGGAAACTCTTCCCCCCCAAAAGGCTAACAGCAGAGTGGTAGCAATAATTAACAGAACTACATCGCTAACTACGTAGAACCAATTCAAAATAGCGACTAACAATTCTGAGGGTGTTTCCTGTTGCATAGAAATCCACCATGCCAACAAACTACCGAACACTGCAATTGCTAACACAATTAGCCATTGCCATTTTTCCAGATTGATTCGCCTGGAAGCCACAGCTAAAATCATGCCTGCGCCAAGTAATAGATAAGTCAGTACAAAAAATATATCGCCTACAGACACATCTGGTTCATCTTTTAAAACTATTTCGGTATATCCGAAAATTATCCCCCCAACGAAATAAGAAAGCATACCCAAGCCAATCAAGAGCCAAACATTTCGGCCACTGACGATTTGTGGACTCAGCCAGTTCCTCAAGCATAAGATACTGGCACCCAAATAAGCTAAAGCTTCAAAAATATTTGTGCCAATCACATACCACTCGGCTCGGGTTTCTATGCCATCGGCTCCAGGGACTTTGGCACTAAACAACAAAAAGTATAGCAGTGCCAGTACGGCCCAGCCAATATTAGCTAAGACAATGTTCTGAGTGTTGAAAATTGATTTAGAAAGGAACGAATTCTCGTAAGAGTTATTCATAGGATCAAGACTTATGTAGATGCACTCTGGCAGGATTTTGAGTTAAAGGACTGTATGTGTAGCAATGTGCCTGCCAAATAATACACAATCAGGTACAAAAAGCAAGTGCCAATGGACGGAATTTTGTTAAAATTTTCCATGCTACTGCCACAGTTTGCCTAGTGGCGATTGATTTAGCCAATTGATAAATAGCGATCGCTCGCCTTCTGGCATATCTTCTAGCTTATAAATCACTTGTTTGGTAAAATTGGCGTTGCCAAAATACGCTTTTCCCAATCTATGCAGTTCTTGTAATAAAGTAACTACATGATTTTCTTGCCAATCAGGTATTTTGGCGGCCGGTAAAGGATTAGTAGACACCAAATATTTAACTGCTTCAAGGGTTGATGCTTGAGGAAATTGTTTCTGCTTTAATACCTCCGCAATATCTTTTTCAAATAATCCAGCTTGCCTAGCACCCAAAAATTCTTCAATATCGATAGACACACCTTGCAATAGCAAAATACTGGCTTGGATTAAAATCGCCGTTTTGCCATGACCACCTGTGTCACCATCCAACTGTTCTAAACGGATTTTACCCCAGACGCTAAAGCGTTCCGGTTCTTCTAGTAAAACACAGGCTTTACCCCGGTTATCCGTTAATTCTCTCCATAAGGCTCTAGCCTCTTCTTCTTGACTAGCTTTGAAAACACTAATCAAGCGAAAAGTCTGCCCTTGATAATTGAGGATCGGCACCTGCTGATCCTTTTTTGGGTGCTGAATGCTTGATATTTCAACATCCTGCCGTTTGAGAATAAACATGGCACTAGCAAATAACTCCTCACAGGGGCACTCTTAATATGGAATATACAATGGCATTTGGCAGCATCGCCAAGGCTGAAATTACCTAGCTTACTGTGAAAATGGGTTTAGCGATCGCTAGATCCTTTCCGAAGGCAGTCGCCCAGAGGACGGTCATGTTAACAGGCAAATAACCCCTTGACAACTTAATATATTTAAACCAGTACCCCATCTGTTTCGTTTTTAATGTAAATTGACTAGCTAGCGACTAGCATCTTAGCCTTGCTAATGTAAAATCTGCAATTTTCGATTGCTTCTTGGTACGCAGAAACGATATAATAGTCTAGATGACTCCCAAAGGAGTCATTAATTTATGTTGGGCGCGTAGCTCAGTGGATAGAGCAATTGCCTTCTAAGCAATCGGTCGCAGGTTCGAACCCTGCCGCGCTCGTTTTAACTCAATATGAACCCTCAAGCAGCATGAAGTGATACGATCGTTTCCACATTTGAGGGTTCGTTATTGCTGCATCATACCAAGAATAAAGGCGATATTGCTGCTACCAGAGCGATCGCCGATCTAACACTTAAAGGATACTTGATTCTCACGCCAGTAGTTTGTGAGCATCTACCCTTTGATTTTGTTGCTTACAAAGACGATAAATTTTACAAAATACAAGCTAAATACGCAGGAGATAATAGAGTAGTCAATAAAACTATTTGGGTAGATAAAAATGGTACTCACCAAAAGAAGTACAAAGTAAATGACTTTGACTTTTATGCTGTTTATCTGCCTGATATAAATAAAGTTGTTTATCCATCAATTAATTTTAATGGTTGCTACATAACTACCCAGCTACCTAATTCAGCTACACCGTTTTACTGGTGGGAAGATTTTACAGACTTTACTGAAGCAGCGTCTAAGCGAACCTACAAAGAATTTGGCGTTGATTTAACAACCAGAAAGGTTAACCCAGACTCTAGAATTCATACCAGAAAAGTAGAAAGGCCATCGAAAGAACAACTAGAAAAATTGGTGTGGGAAAAGCCAACTGCACAAATTGGCAGAGATTTTGGCGTGTCTGATAAGGCTGTAGAAAAGTGGTGTAAAGCTTATGGGGTAGAAAAGCCACCTAGAGGGTATTGGGTGAAGAAAGCTTATATAAACATGATAAAAAATGATTAGTCTACATTAAGATATTCCACATTTAATTTGCAGAATTAGGGCAGGCAAGATGCCCACCCCACGAAAGATTTATTTTTTGGAGGATGCAAATTCAAATATTTTCAGATTAAGCCGCTCCGCATCTATGTAGTTCATTTTTTATTCCCCGCCATAAGTCAGAATCCCGTATGTAAATTAAACTTGCACATTTGGGATGCTCCCGATTTTTTGACTATTGACTAGTGACTAGAGACTCTTTTGGAGTATTAATCAGCGCTAGCTCAATAGTATTTTCAGATGGCTGCGTTATTTGAACCTCCAATCCAGGCCCAAAATAGTTGGTCATTTTTTCCTGCTTTTTTTGCCATACATCAAGTGGTATTAGTGGTGAATCAAATTCTAAGATTAGGGCATAGTTGCCATTGACTTCTACTTCTCGCAAACCTGTGACTGTTGGCCGTTCCTCGTCTGTGGGACTCAAACCTAGAAAAGAAAGTGTTGTATCTAGATGAGCGTCTTGACCATAACAATATCGGGTGATGTCCTTGCGTATTTTATTTTGAGTATCAGTTGCTTGCTGTTGGCGCAATATCAATGCTGAAGGTGATGTACTTTGGCTAAAGGGTACTGGCTTGAGTTCATTTGCTTTCAGCGCCAGTCCTCCCAACAATAGAGGAATCCCGTAAAAAAATCCGACAAGATTGAGTGTGGCATTATTACCAGCATAGGCCACGAACCCAATGATAGTTAATATGCCGCCGACAGTTAAACCGAGTGTTCCCAAAGAGATTTTGCCTAGCATGAGCTTAAATTAATATCAGTTTTGAATACCCTCAATACAATTTTCCAAAATTTTGGCAACAAATAAATCGGTTGTAATGGCGTACTGCTGTGCTACAGTACACCACTACCAACGTGCCTGTAGCAGCAATTTTGTAAAAAAGGTATCAGTTTTATTATCATCGGCTATTAGTAACAAATTAGGGAAGAGTATTAGTTTAAGCCCCTGATTAGGTATGTAAATATACAAATTATGCCAAGGCATACGCACTAGGGACAATTGATATATAGGACTACTATTTGATTTTTGAAAAGATACATAGGGTGTGAGCGCAAAGAGTACGGCACCAAAGCCTTAAGAAGGGTGCGTTATTACGGCTTACGCCTAACACACGCTACAAATACTTAGATTTTTCAGAAATCAAATATGATTCCTATAGAGACAAAGCAGTTACCTGACAAGTTATCCAATGGAGTAGTTACAGAGTATTAGCCTTACCTGAAAATTAGATTTTTGATTATTGTTTGCGTAAGTCTTAAAATAATATATTAGATAGTTGATTTCTCTAAGAAATTAGCTATCTATACTCCTGAGCATTTGATGTAATGTTTAATCCGATTTACCTTGTGCCCTAGAATGTTAATTTTAAGTTAACTTAAAGGTAGTTAAAGATAGGAAAAAATAATGGATTTACAGACTATAAAAGAACGGATTGCCGCAGTTCAAAGTAAACGCGATTACCTATTAGGCTTACTAGAGCAACCAAACCTGGGAACTTTAAGAGTTGACGTAAATCAGGCTTTGGAAGAACTGGATGAATTAATTGATGAATTTCAACGCACCATTCCGGTAGAGTAGAAATTATTATCAAAAATTGCGTCGGTTTAACCCTAAATCTCCGGCTCTACCGACGCTTTTTCCCCTTACCATGTCTTTAAATTGAACTAAGCCTGAGTTGGCGAAGCAAAATAACTGTATCATTTATCATGCAACCAAACCATTTCCTGCACGCTGACCTAATTGCCTAACTAAGGCTATCAGTTCGCTTGTGGGTACATCTTTCTTGCAAACGTCATCAAAGCTAGACATTGCCTTTTCTCCCTGAAAATTCACGTCTTCCACTGAGGAGTAAGCAAGGATTTGGGTATTCGGAGATATAGCTTTAATGTGACTAGACGCACTCCAGCCATCCATAATCGGCATCTGTAAATCTAGAACAATCACATCAGGATGACAACGTTTAACCATTTCTATAGCTTCTTCACCATTACTCGCTAAACCTACTACTTGAATATTTTCCTGGCAAGAAAAAACTAGCTGTAAGGTTAAACGAGTCAGTTCGTGGTCATCGACTACTAGAACACGCAAGGTAGAAAGCTCACAGGATAACATTAACATCGATGGGGAAAGACAATTTTATTTACTAGAACCCCTCTACTTTATGCTAACAAGTATCAGCCCTCAATCTATCCAATGGTTGAATAACTTGTGTGAACCTATGACAAACAGCTTAGATAACTTCTCAAAAAATTAAAGTTTTCTAAAATTTACTAAGTGAGCTATAGGAATCCGGTTTTATTTCAAATATCCGTAGGATGTGTTAGCGACAACGTAACGCATCAAACCCTTGATAATATTGCGTTACGAACTCCGTTCCAACACAACGCCAGTTGCTACAACACATAGCGCAGCCTAAAGCCTGCGGCATAGCAACGCTACGAGCGAGTCAGACGCTACGCACAGTCGCTTTCCGCGTCGCTATTGAGCGTCGAGAACCTCCCTTTGGGTGACGCTCCTTTGCCTTTGGCGTGCCGTAGGCAAGACTCGCTTGCCCGGCGGCGCTAACATCAGTCGCCTACGCCGGGAAACCCTCTACAGCGCTGGATTCACTGCAACGCACTGGCTCCTCTACAATACCTAATTTCGTTCAAAAATCAAATAGTAATCCTATAGTTGTCAAGGTATAACAAACTAATTATTTAATCAATCAGATTTGAGGCTACACCAGTTGATCGTAATGCCATATTCATGAGAATTTTTTGTGAATTAGCTTCTGGAGAATCATTGTATGGATGACGTTGAATGTAGTTGCCATCAGATTGTAATTCCCAAGCTTGGCGATTATCTGCAAGCATAATTCCCATAATTTCTTGTAAATCTTTGGCAATATCAGGGTCTTTTATTGGAGTAATTACTTCGACTCGCCGATCTAGGTTGCGGCGCATCCAGTCAGCACTACCGATATAGATTTCCTCTTGGGTATTATTATGAAAATAATAAATTCGAGAATGTTCTAAAAAGCGACCAACGATGCTGATAATGCGAATATTTTCACTAATGTCTTTAAGTCCTGGACGCAAACAACAAACACCCCTGATAATTAAGTCAATTTGCACTCCGGCGCGGGAAGCTTCATATAAAGTGGCGATAATTTGCGGGTCGACTAGAGAATTCATTTTGGCAACAATGCGTCCAGAAAATCCATTTTGAACATTTTCAATTTCGCGGTGAATTAGTGCCAAAAAGCGATCGCGCATATTCACAGGTGCAACCAGCAACTCTCGATAAGACTTTTGCCGGGAGTATCCTGTTAAGAAATTAAATAAATCTGTGATGTCAGCACCTAATTCTTCCCGGCAACTAAATAATCCCAAATCTGTATACAACCGTGCTGTTTTTGGGTTATAATTACCAGTGCCAATATGCACGTAACGGCGTATCCGGTCTTTTTCGCGCCGTACCACCATAACGGTTTTACTGTGGGTTTTCAGCCCTACTAAACCATAAACTACATGCACTCCAACTCTTTCTAGTCGTTTTGCCCAGTAAATATTATTTTCTTCATCAAATCGCGCCTTTAATTCCACCAGTACAGATACCTGCTTATCATTTTCAGCAGCAGCAATTAAGGCGTTGACGATGGGTGAGTCGCCAGAAGTCCGGTAAAGTGTCATCTTGATGGCTAACACATTCGGGTCGTAGGCAGCATGGGTGATAAAACGCACCACTGTAGCCGAAAAGGATTGATAGGGATGGTGTACTAGTAAATCTTTTTCCCGAATCACAGCAAAAAAGTCTTTTCCTTCGTCCGTCTCTAGTGCATCGGGGTCTAAACTCGGTTCCCTCAACCTTTGCAGGCGTAATGGGACAACAGATTGGCGTGGTGGATCTTTGAGTTCCGGTAGTGGTAATGCCATAAAAGACATCAAATCCCGCAGTCCTAAAAGACCATCTACTTCGTAGAGATCGCTTTCTGTTAATTCCAAATCGTGCAATAATCGCGATCGCACTACTTCAGGAGTCTGGGATTGAATTTCCAGCCGGACTGGACTCCCACCTAGCCGCCGTTTTCGTAATTCCTGCTCAATGGCTAACAGCAAATCATCTGCTTCATCTTCTTCTAAGATCAAATCAGCATCACGAGTAATGCGGAACGGATGATATTCTTGAATATTCATCCCTGGAAATAGAGATTCTAAGTTATGAGCGATCGCTTGTTCTAAAGGTACTCCAGTCCAGTTAGCAGGTTTGTCGTTATTTTGTCCCAACTCCGGCGGTATTGGTAAAAATCGCGGGAGAAGATTGGGGACTTTAACTCTGGCAAAGAATTCTTCTTCGGTGTCTGGGTTCTTAACCACAACAGCCAGATTCAGACTGAGATTAGAAATAAAAGGAAAGGGATGACTAGGATCGACAGCCAAAGGTGTCAAAACTGGAAATACTTGTTCCTCAAAATAACTGTTGAGATGAGTCCGCTGTTTTTGATTCAAATCTATGTAATTCAAAATATGAATGCCATGATTTGCTAACAATGGACGAAGTACTTCCTCAAAATGTTGATGCTCTTTCTTAACATGAGGAATCAGGGTAGACCTAATATCATCTAACTGTTGTTGTGGTGTCCGACCATCGGGAGTTAACAGGCTGACTTTTGCCTCTACTTGTTGCTTTAAACCAGCAACCCGCACCATGAAAAACTCATCTAAATTAGAGTTAAAGATTGCTAAAAACTTCAGGCGTTCGAGAAGTGGTGTGCGATCGTCACAGGCTTCATGTAAAACTCTGGCATTAAATTCTAGCCAGCTTAACTCTCGGTTAAGATAATATTGTGGATCGTTTAAATTAATGGGATTGGCGCTTTTTTTAGATTTTGCCATAACGATCTTAGGGTAGCCAGATATAGCCATTTAACTGGGGACAATAAACATAGTAAGTTAAATGGTGTATATAGGCGAAGCAGCTTTTCACCGGGTAGAAAAAGGAACTTCATTTGTCTTTAGTTTCTTTTGTTCTTGTGGCAAATGGCAATTGTAGATTTTGATCGTAAAGGAAATCTTTATCAATACCGATCTCGCGTGTAGGTAAGTTACTGTTATTTGTGATGCCATCTTGAGGCGGAATTCGCAAAATATATTGACCACGCGGAACTGCATCTAGACGATAAAGACCAAATTCGTCACTTGTGGATGCAGAAATTCTTTTACCCTCAGCATTGATCAATTCTACTTGTATTTCTGGTATTGGCTTACCTGCGGTATCTGTAATTCGTCCTGCTAAACCATATTCTATTCTGACAGGGAAATCTAACTTAGTTACAGCAGAGCTTTCCACCTTCGCAATTATTGTACTTTTCTTCACAGCAAGTTCCACAGGTAATCCTTGTGGGTCAAATTGAACTGTGTATATACCCTCTGGCAAATTGCCGATGAAGAAATTACCTTTAGAGTCAGTTACAGTTCCACCAACGCTTTGACCTTGGTTATTGATCACTTGGATAGTAGATTCACTTAAATTAAAACCTTTCTTTGCTCCTTCTATCACAATTCGTCCAGCGATCGCACCCTTGTCTTTACCAATCGAGGTGTACTCCGCAGGAGCTACTCTTCCACCTAAAAAGGATAAATCCGATACTAGTGAGATAAAGAGGCGATCGTCACCAACACCACCAAAAATGTTTTTAATCCTAGAAGGGATACCTTGATATTCCACTCTAGCAAACAAACCTGGTAACACACGCATACTAGCACCAACAACTGGGCCAACCTCTCCGTCTCTATATCCTAGTCCTATGCGCCAACTTAAGTCTGAGAAGCTACTTGCATTACGATTGAGGATTAAAGTGTAACGAGTAGGCAAGTCCCCACCAGATTCAGTCCCAAATGATAGTAAATATTCTCTACTAAGGTTATAGCTAAAGTCTGTTGTATAGATATCATTGACAGCACTCAAAGCCAGATTGCTATTTCGCGTTGGTCGATAAAAAGCGTTGAATAAATAACGTCCGGCAAAATCAGGTGCGCCTCTTAAAGATAAGTTAGAAAACGGACTAACAGAAAAAGTGGGCAAAATGTAACTACTAGAACGCTTCTCATATTGGCGATCGCGAGCTACAACTCCTAGATTAAAAGTATTACTAAAAGCATATTTAGCTTCTATGCTATGGTTATACCGATCTGATGATTGCCTACTATATAAATAACCAGCAGGATAGTATTCAGAACTGCCGAAAATTTGCAAGCGATCTAACTGGAAATCTAAATTAGCTGTATAGCCAACTTCACCATTAGAAGTACCAACACTAGCAGCGATAACTGCTGGATTTATTAAACGCCAAACAAAACCTGCTTGTGTTTGTGTTCTATCAGGGAGTACTTGCACCGAACCTTCCAAAGTCAAGTCATTGGAAATTCCTTGACGCGCTTGAACAAATCCAGCAACCTTACCTGAGTCAGCGTTAACAAAATCATCAAAAAAACTTTTTTGGACATAGTTACCAGTTAAACCAAAACCTGCTAACTGAGTACTTCCGCCAGATGGTAACAATAAATCAGAACCTCTGAGCCTTAAAGAACGAATTTCTGTAGGTATATTTAGGTTATTACGGCTAAAAACCAACAGTTCAATGTCATTGGTTTGGCCAGCAGGTAAATTGACATTTAAAAATTCGTATTCTCCACTCAGCCCTACTTGCTGTTGAGCAACTATGCCTCCACCAACCCTTAACTGTACAAAACTTGCTGGAGGAACTCGACCGTTAAAGCTTTGTACAGGCTGGGACTGTCTAGATAAAAGCTCAGTTGCACCATAGTCTGCCCTAAATCTATTTAAAGGGAGATTGGTATGACCAACTTGAAATCCAGTCAGGTCAAGATGTGACAATAAAGGATGTAAGCCGATCTGTTGACGACCAATTTGATAGATAAATTGATTTGAGCGTTTGAAGAAAAAGTATTCAGCAATCTCCGGCTGGTTAATAAAATCGTTCTCGAGACGTATACGCCACGAACCACCAGCTAAACGTCCTCCCAAAAGAGTAGAACTATGCCAGCCTGAACTACCAAAAGTATTAGTAAAATTTAACTCTTGCCTTAAATTTGATATCCCGCTGCTAGGAGGTAAAGCTTCAGGTTGGAGATCGGTAGCCTGAGTGCTATATTGCCCATTATTCCTTCGCCAAGGTAAGTCAACTATCAAAGCTGCATCTGAGGCTTTTAACTCAATATTTGTGGCTAATTTAGATTGCAAAACAGTATTACTTATATAGGTAATACCATTTATTTTTTGAAGTTCATTCGATGTCAGTGCAACTTGACCAGCAGGTGTTTTAAGTTTTGTATTTTCGCCAGAACTTTCAACAGTAAAGCCAGCAATTTTAGCAAAGTCTAGTAATGGAATTAATAAAATATTGCCTTGCTGGATCACATCTAAATTACCAGCTTCTCGCTCATTAATAATTATTCCTAATAATAAAGTTTGTGCTTCTCCAGGCTTCTTCTCGGCAAGACTATTAGATGCAGGATAAGTTTTTATTACTAGGTCTGTTGAGGTTGCGGGTAACTCACCAGAAGCTGAGTTTTTTGTAGTTTGGGCAATTAGTTTTTTAACAAGTTCCTTGTTGACAGAGCTTTCTGGTATTCTATCTGGTGTTATATCTGGAGAAAACTCAGCAGGTAAGATTTCTGGTGGGGCGATCGCTCCTGCAATTATATTGTTTATATTCCGACTATTGGCATCTAGTTGCTTTGCGGAAGATAAGTTTTTCGGCTGTGCGATCGCCTTTTGCGGAGCTTCGCTTATTGTAATGGTTGGGGGAGGTGTTGGATTATGGTAGAGCATATTTAAACACAAAAGTTCCTATAGGTAGCCGAAAAATTTTTCAGCTACCAAATCATTTTTAGAAAAAGTGAGAATTAATTAACTTTGAAAAATTGAGATTTGGAAGCTACAAAAAATTATCTACGGCGAAGAGAATTTCTCAAATTACTTGCAGAGGGCTTATTTCCCGATTGGTTACTATTAGCTGCTGTAACTGTGAATGGAATACCTTTATCAATTGGTACACCAGTCAATTCCCCGTTGATATCTAAGACGTAGTTTCCAGGTGGTAGATTTTTAGTAATAGGTAGCTGGATTTTACGAGTATTATCAGGTAATACTGGCGATGATGGTAATGAACCTACATCTAATACAGATTTGGGGAACTTTTCTCCCGGTTTACCTGTATTAGCTATGGGTTTTGTAGCTTCACTACCTGGATATTGAGCAGCAGGCCAAATGGCATATTGACCACTTAGGCGTACATAAGCATTACCTTTATTAGTAATATCAAATACAGCCTTGAGAGCATTCGGTTTGGCATCGACAGTGATAGAATTGAGAGTGCCAATTTTTTTAATCTCTCCCACATAAGCATAAATTACTACCCCTAGCCGTGCATTTACCCTCACTCCTCGAGATGCTTTGATAGGGGAAGTTGGAGAGACTTCTTGGAGATAAAGTACAGCACGGTGTTCACCTGGCTGGGGTTGAACTTTCGGGCGAATCGCAAAGCGTATAGTTTGAGCGCCCCCGGCTGGAATTGTAAATTGAGACGGAGTAAAAACGATCCACTGGTCTAAAGATTGCTCATTGGAAGCAATGTCTTGAGCTTTATTGTCTTGATTCATCACCCAAGACTTGACAGTAGCTTTCAGCGTAACTGGTTCAGAAGCAAGGTTAAGAACGCGAATAATTTCAGTGCGTGTCTTATTACTATTAATTTTGACTTCCAATCGGGGCGGGGTGACACCAATATTAATTGCTGAAGCAGAAGGTACGCCAAGAGCCAAAGCCCCTAATAAGCTTAAAGCTATTTTGCTGAATTTTTGGAAAGTTGGGATTGGGTTTTTCACTTTAATATTCCACATCACGAAAAAAAACTAACGGCGATTAACTGTTACCGCCACATTGCCACCATATAAACCTGCTGATTGGGCTGTTGAAAGATCCATTTTCAATCGGAATCCCCCTTGTACTAAAGCTGTATTGCTATTTTGATCGCGGGAAATTTCGATAATGGGTAATGGTTCTAGCACCACTTGAACTGCTGAATTAGAATTTTGGGGATTACTAACCGCATCGTTGCGTCCATTTTCAGCCTTCATTTCATAGGTGGCATAGAGAAAACCCACTTGGTCTATAGGCACGCGCATTTGCCAGAAATTGGGAAACTCACGGCTGACGAAGGTATTAAAGCCTGGAGGAGACAGCAATTGTTGTGAATTGGCGACAGACTCACTTTTGGCTACTGGTATAATGTCTGATGCTGATAAAGGAGGAATAACTAGTGTTTGAGGTGTAGATAACTGATTAATGTTTGTAGGTTCAGCAATTCTCAAAAAAGATTGCCCTAAAGAAGGAGGCTGTGGCAAAACTAAAAGTGTTATGCTTATAAATAAGCAATTAATAATTTCACTCCACGGCATCTTTCGGATTACTAAATTGCTGTCACCCTGTTTATATTTGTCTGACATTTCACATTGATCTCCAGTATCCTTAATGGACATCAAAATTTATTAACGCAGAGTTAAGCCCCAATCCAAGAGAATTAGAGTAACCACTGCGTAAGTCTTATAGAATAGAAGCAAGGCTAAGGGTAGATGAAAAATCTGTTGATATCAATAATCTAATAACCTTAGCCTTGATTAACTAAAGTTGCTGAATGAAGGGATGAAAGTGTAATCAAAATGCCAATTCTGACACCTGTTATCCCTAAAACAGCAATACTAATTAGTTAGCTGTAGCTGTGATGTTAATATCTGCTCCAGTATATGCACCCGCTTGAGCAATGCCATTTCCACCAACGTCTACGGATAAATCAACACCACCAATGAAAGGTGTAACTAAGCCAGGGACATTAGCAAAGTTTGGATTAGCGGCACCGTTTGTCAAGGTTGCTGTTGAACTATTAGCACCTGTGAGGGTACTGGAAGTTCCCGGTGCTACGCTGACGTTAATGCCCGCTCCACGAGGGCTGTTAGACCAAACTGCAAACACCTGGGGTATTGTCTTAGTCACTGTGAGATTTGTGCCGTTGTTATTGAATGGAGAGGTAGTATCAAGCCCACTGGTGGTTGAATTTGCTGTACCACTTTTATCACTACCGTAAAATCCACTTCCATTTGCAGTGAATGTCTGTGAAGACAAGTCTGCCGTTGTAAGATCTAAATCAATTGTGCTGACAGTTCGCAAGTAGAGAACTTCGGGTACTGTGAGAGTAACGGCTACGTTATTTGTAGCAGCAACTTGAGCATTTGCAGGTGCAACAATCACACTACTCAAGGCGCTAACAAAGGCAGAGGTAGCGGCGATAACTACTAAAAATTTGGTCTTCATGATGAAAAACTTCTCCGTAATATTGTGTCTGTGTGAATTTAATTTGAGCTTGAGCAAATCCCAATGTCTCTTAAGCAAACAAATTTGATTTGGGGTTAATATCCAAGAAATAAAACTTCAGTAAATTTACTGCTTATTAATCTTGGTTTATACGTAGTTTTATAGCTGTTGTCTTACAAATCACCTCCTTGTTAAATCACCCACAATTCTGTGCCGTTAGTCCCGTTCGTAGCAGTGAAGAACAGCCGTGTACCAACGACAGTGAGCTTGGCAGGGTCAGCAATTCCTGTAGTGTAAATATTGCTGAATTTCCGCGTACCAGAAACTGTGCCGTCGCTGCTCCACACTTCCCTGCTGCTACCATCAGAAGCCGCAAAATACAGGGTGCTATTGAAATTGACGAGACTAGTAGGAACACTATTATTAGGCTGGTTATTAGAATCGTTACCAGCCCAAATATCTTTAACTAGTACTGTATTGTTATCAGTACCATCTGTCTTCCAGAGTTCGAGACCACTTGTTGAGCCATAGGTCACGAAGTATAAGGTATTGCCAACGGCAGTTAAATCAGTAGGGCCAGAACCAATATTTGGTGCTTGTGTAGTGTCATTCTTAACCCTAACAGTACCGTTTGTAGTGCCGTCACTCTTCCAAAGTTCTGCCTGAAAGTTATCGTTATATTTGACAAAGTATAAGGTATTGCCAACAGGCGTTAAATATGCTGGTGCTAACTTGTTGTTATTGGGTGTAGCGTCTTTAACTAAACTAGCTGCTCCAGCCTGATACTTCCAGACTTCAAATCCACTCGTACCATCGTTGGCAGCGAAGTAAAGAGTACTGCCTATAGAAGTGAAACTGTTTGGCGATGAGCTAGCTGCTCCTGCCCTGATATCAATAACTTGTGTACCATTCTGGGTTCCATCACTTGACCAAAGCTCAGTTCCATAAGTAGGGTTATTAGCTGTGAAGAACAGCTGACCATTGACATTGGTGAGATTCAATGGGCTGGAACTATTGACACCAAGGTAGATATCTTTAACGAGCGCAAATGTTGTACCGTTATATTGCCATAATTCCTGACCATGCGTGCCATCATCAGCAGTAAAGAAGAGTTTGTTGCCGACAACAGTCAGATTGCTAGGGTTAGAACTGCCAGAATTAGGATTAATATCACTAACTATTTGGGCTTGAGTACCATCGTATACCCAAAGTTCTCTACCTTTGCTTCCATCATTAGCGCTGAAGTACAGCTTGTTGTTAAAGACAGTCAAATTAGCTGGGTTAAAATTGCCAGGATTAATATTAGTCAGCCGGGTAGTATTAGCTACAGTACCATCACTCTTCCACAGTTGAGAGCCAGTGCTACCATCGTTGGCAGTAAAGTACAAAATATTACTTCCGGCTGTTAGATTGCTGGGGTTAGAACTACCAGAACCGGAGTTGAGATCAAGCATGCTAGCTTGAGGAGATCCAGACAAGTCTAAGGTATAGTAAGTGTTGGCACCAGATATGTAAATACGAACGTAATAAGTTCCAGCCCCCAAATTGGCGTTTATAGTTTCATTCGTATTCCCTGATTGAGCAGATGTTTGAATTACACTAGAGTTGCTATTCAACAGTTGCACATCGGCATTGTCAATCAATCCGCTGAGGGTGAGATTGAATGTACTATTGGTAGTACAATTGAAAGTGTAGTAATCAATGGTGTCAATATTACCCACAAAATCGTTGAAATTTTGGGAACCATTTAAAGTACCAATATTTTTCGCTGTAGGTAAAGAATTGGGAGCTTGATCTGCTGCTATGGCTTGAGCAGAGGTAGTAAGAGTGTAGTTTGTTGCTACCCCTGTACCAGGAGTAACTAGAGCATAATAAGTACCTGCATTCAAGCTGCGCCGAATGCTATCTATAGCAGTTCCTGCTTGATTGGAACTTTGAATATTATTACCGTTGCTATCTACTAACTGTAAATCTGCATTTCCTGTTGCTGGCGTTAAGCTGAAGTTAACTAAAGCAGCAGAAGTTAAATCAAAGCGGTAATAATCTTTGTTGTCAGATGAATTAACAAAATCTGAGTAGCTGTTAGTAGTTAATGGATTAATATTGCGAGCGGTTGCTAAAGTGTTACCCGCGTTATCTACTGGGTCTGAAACCAGCGAAATCTGCAAATTATAATTAGTAAAGCCTGATGTTGCTTGAACTACACGAATGTAGTACGTTCCCTGGTTAATATTGGTGTTGATTGACTCTGAAGCAGTGCCAGATTGAACAGAACTGGACAAGGTTGTTCCAGAAGAGGTAAGTAAGTATACATCGGCATTAGCCCCTAAGTTATTTAGGTTAATGCTGAGGTTCCCGTTGTTATTTAATTGAAATTTGTAATAGTCATTATCATCTGCAACTGCACCAGTACTACCTACAAAATCAGCAGTGTTATAACTGGTGATTGTACCAATATCAAATGCGGTTCCAAATGAATTATCAGAGCGGTTACTTTCTAAGATGGTTTCAGATGAGAGACTGAGATTATAGTTTGTATTACTCGGACTGAAATTATTTGAGTAAACTTGGGCATAGTAAGTGCCAGCTGCTAAGTTAGAACGAATTGATTCTGGGGTAGTGCCTGACTTAGTGGAGCTATAAATAGAAGTGCCAGAACTATTGAGCAATTTTAAATCGGCATTACTGCTCAAGCCATCCAAGCCTAAAGTAACAATACTGGAACTATTAATAGTAAATTTATAAGTATCGAGAGTGTCAGAGCTACTAAGAGAGTCTTGAAATATGTCCGTTGCGCTAGTGAGAGAACCACCAATAATATAAGTTGCAGTATTTAAAGCTGTGGCTATTGTACTTCCCGGGTCGGGAAATCCTGAATAAGTTGGCATAGTTATTTATTATTTTTTATAAAGTTCAAGCACATATACTGGCTACAAATTACTCAGAACATTCATCCACACAAGATCTATGTATTAGCTGATGCGATAAAATTTTTAATGTTCTTTGGCATCTCTCCTTTAAACTTCATTGCAAATAGAATTTAACTCTTAGGGAAAAGAGAATGCCTGCGTGAAAGTACTTAATTCAACAAAGCTAATTGTTAAAAAAATAATTTATTTTTGTAGGAAATTTTAGTACAAAAATTTTTTTACTAGATCCTGATTAAGGGTATTTTCAAGGAAAATAATTGGTAATACCATATCTCTTTTATTCTTTGCTAACTCGCTTAACTACAGCATTTTTTGCGGCATTGCAATATGTTTCAAGCTACTCGTCGCCGTCTCGCTCTTTGGTATACTTCTGTCACTGCTGTATTACTACTACTGTTCGCTAGTGGCGTTTATTTATACGTTCGTAGCACACTGGTTGAGCGGATTGATGATACTCTTAACCATGTAGTTGAAATAGTCGAGCGTTGTCTCACCACAAATCCCTGTGCATCTACGCTCATATTTGAGCCAATTAATGCTGATGCAGATAAATTTCGTATTAATTTAGAAGCCAGTTTTCGTGACAATACCTACACCGTAGAAGATGACCACATCGACCTAGAATGGTTTAGTCCCACTGGTAAACTACTTTGGTCAACGCTATCTGAACCCCTAAATGTTCCCATTCATGTCAACCCCACGGGTGAAACTGTGCGCGTCGTCAAGGGAGAAAGTGAAAATTCAAAATTAAAGACGCGATTAATCGCGTCTCTACCGTCACCATTGTTATTACGGCAAATCACCCAACGGGTAGAAGTGGGGCGGCAAGTAGTAGGATATCTGCGTGTTAGTCATCCCTGGTTTGAAGTTACTAAACCTAGTCGTGAGTTAATTTTTGATTTGGCGCTAGGTATTGGGTTAATGTTGCTTTCTGTGGGCGCAAGTGGCTGGTTTCTTTCGGGTAAAGCGATGGAACCCGTAGGCGAGTCTTATCAACGCCTCAAACAATTTACAGCTGATGCTTCCCACGAACTTAGAAGTCCCATTACTTTGATTCAAACAAATGTGCAAGTCGCCCTCGCAGACTTGGAGTTAGCAGAGGCAGAAACTACTACTTCTGTGCAATATCGGCAACAGTTAAAGATAGTAGAACGCTTAACGCAGCGTTTGGGTAGGTTAGTTAATGACTTACTCTTTTTAGCAAGGCAGGATAGCGGTATTAGCAAAGAAACTTTTTCACCTTGTCCGTTAGATGCCTTGCTGATGGAGGTGGTTGAAGAACAACAATTGTTAGCGCCTGAAAAAAAGATCACCCTTTCTCTAGACTTAGTTGATCCTCCTGCTTCTGAAACTAACCCCGAACTACTGGAAAATTGGTTTACCCTTGTGGGCAATTGGGATCAACTGGTGCAGCTATTCACAAATTTAATTGCCAATGCTTTACATTACACTCCAGGCGGTGGACGGGTAAAAGTGGAATTGGCGCGGATTGAAGGAATAAATCGCGTTTCTGGACTACGTTACACCAGTGCCCAATTGCAAGTTAAGGTGAGTGATACCGGAGTTGGCATCCCCGCAGAAGCACTACCACACTTGTTTGATCGGTTTTATCGGGTAGATCCGGCACGGACTCATACAACTGGGAATACAGCTACAGCCAGCGCTACTGGTTCAGGATTGGGATTAGCGATCGCTCAAGCTATTGTCGAACATCATCAGGGTCATATTCAAGTTGAAAGTATTCAAGGCATTGGCACAACCTTTACTGTGACTTTAGCAATAGCTATTGAGTCTTGAAGAACACAATTTGACTGTTACAAAAATGTGGTTGCTAATCACAATGGTTAAAGCCTTTGGGCTTATTTTCTGATTGGGTTTTCAGTCTTGAGAATGAAATATATTTATTTTTTTAGATTATTTCCGCATCCTGAGCTAGATGTGAATAAGAGAATGCGTTGTTAAATTCTATATGTATTCAATTGCCAATAATCTCTAATCTAATTTACTTATTGCTTGAAAAATAATTTATTTAAGAAAGAAAAATTGAACTTTTTCCAGGAGTCAACAAAAAATATGAAGTCTCAAAATTTCCGCAAGTCTGCTCAATTATTTGGTGCTGTTTTTGGGGGATTATTGATTAGTGCGCCAGCAATTCCTCAAGCACTAGCACAAGAATCTACTCCCAAAGTTAATCCTTGTCCCAGAATTTTTTACGAAGAACCACATAATAGTCAGGTTGTAGTGCCGGCGGGATGTCCTCCCAATGCGCTAACACAAAGATTAGCTGCTCAAGGGCTTCTTCCTGCGTCTGCTAACCCATCACCAGAGCAAACAAGATTGGGTGTCGGTGGTGACGCTCCAGAAGCAGGCGCTAGACTTCCTGGCAATCAAACTCAACAGTCCTCACCAGGAGCGGTTTCCAACGATCAGCAACGACTGCTACAACCACGACAAACCCCCAGTGCAACGATCGCACTGGCAAATGGTAAAGTTAATGTCAGGTTAGTAAATGACACTGCGGCTAATGTAACCTATCAAGTGATTGGCGATACAGCACCGCGATCGCTACAAGGTAAGTCAGATGTAACACTGCAAGCTTTAGATGCACCAGTCACGGTGACATTTGAGCGAGAGGATGGCGGACAGTTGATAGTGACTCCACAAGCTTCTTCAGAGCCAGGAAGTTTGGAAGTTAGATTTAACGAAGCCACCAATGCAACCCAGGGTAGAAGCGCTATGAGAATTGAACGAAATGGTTCAGTCTTTTTGAATTAATCAAAGAGAGACGCGATTTATCGCGTCTCTACAAAAGGTGGGAGATGTGACTTATCGCCTCTGTAGAGGTAGGAATTTTGGATTTCAGATTTCTCTTTGAATCCAAAATCTAAAATTGAATAACTCCCAATACGGTTCGGTTAAGGTTAGTTGATGAAAATAATACGATTCTAAAGACGCGATAAATCGCCGTCTCTACAAAGGAGTGATTATTGTAAAGACGGCGATTTATCGCGTCTCTTAACTGAACAGTATTGGAATAACTTCTACTTTTTCTGAAGCATTTGAGTTAACTGATCCAGCAATTGCACTTCTTCCTTGCTGTCTTCTAATGTTCGCGCCAGTATAATTGCCCTTTCGTAAAAATTACGAGCAGTGAGGTAATTACCTTGTTGCTTGTATAACTGAGCGTAAGACTCAAAAGATTTTAATTCTTCTCGCAAATTTTGCAATTCTTTAGCGAGTGCTAAACGTTGCTCTAGTAAATCAAAAGCGCGTTCGTAGCGTCCAACAGCAGTGTGAGCCGTAACTAAACCGTCAATTGCGCGTAATTCATTGGTGCGATCGCGGTTAGTTTTAGCTGTCCGCATCGCTTCACCATAACTAGCAATGGTATCCTGATAATTTCCCGATGCTAAATAAGCATCACCTAAATTATTCAGGGTATTTGCTTCACCGATGGCATCTCCAGTCTGACGGCGGAAAAGTAAAGCATTTTCATACAATTTAATCGCCTTGTTATAATCTCCCAACCTGGCACTTACCAAACCCAAATTACTCAGAGATAGTCCTTCCCCTTCAATGTTTTTGACACCGTGAGCAATTGTGAGTGCATCTGCAACTGTTTTACCAGCATCAGCAAATTCTCCTTGTTGTAGGAGAAATGTACCAATATTATTTAGCACAAAAATCTGAGTTTGGAAGTCTTTGGTATCACGAGCGATCGCTAATGCCCGTCGTAAAGCATCCTCCGCCTCTTTTGAACTACCAAGCTGGATATATGCCTTTGCAAGTAAATTGTAAGTCAGACCTTGTGCTTTTAAGTCGCCAATTGAGTGATAGAGTTCTAGTGCTTGCAAGCAAGATGCAACTGTTTTATCGGCATATCCGGAAGCGTATTGTTGTTTACCGATACTCAGCAAGCTATCTGCTTCATCTCTTGATTGTCGCCCAACAGAACTATTTAAAGGACGGTGGAGTTGTTGCGTAATGTCAACCGCACCCGCAGCGATGGGATTCAGCAAAAAAGTAAATACTAAAAAGCTTTGTAAAAGTAGCTGGGGACGAGAAATCACACCTACACAAACTAATTGCCTTGGAAATGCAAGCCGTTGTTTCATAAAAATTACCCGTAAAGCTGCGGGTTTAAGTAAAAGGTCTAAGAAGAAGTTTTAAGTTTTAAAATGAAGACAAACAATATACGCATTTACACTTAAGTTAGGATTAAGTAAAATCTTCCCCAAAGTATATAGAGCGGATATCTGTGGGTAATTTGTCCTCTAGCATACGATAGCCTTCCTGGAGAAAATTGGCTACTTCGTTAGGAGCGATCGCTTCTCCTTCGGCTTGCAGATAGGCAGCGATTCTTGTTTCGCTCCAGTGGAAAGTTTGAGACATTAAGACGATTAATCGTAAAACAGGTGGTAGTTGGTCTAATGCCTGTTGTACATAGCACCATAGCGGTGGCGAAGTCGCTTGCAAAGAATAATGAATTGCTTCTGTGGGTGGTAGCTTAATTTCGTTAATACAGAAAGCTGTCATATTAATTAACCAATTTTGCATGGTTAAAGCTGGCTCACCAGATTCAGGGGCAGTTAAATTTAGTCCACCAAGTTCGTAATAGATATGCCGCCAGGTGAGAGCGAACAGATAATCTGCTTGCACAGGCGATCGCGCCGAATGCCGAATTAAGGTATACACTATGGGGCTATAGCGGCAAAAAATCACCGTAAAATACTTTCCGGCATCTGGATTACGCTGAAACAAAGTCAGTAGTTCTTCATCGCTGTGATGAAATAGCGACTTTACCAGAGGGTGATTAGCTTCAGGAAAATGAGGAATTTGCACAAGTCTTTGAGTTGATAGTTGTTAAAATAATTTTGGGAATTGCACTCCCGTAGTTAATCGCATAATATCTTGGTGTTGCCCAGTTTGTAGCCGAGACTCAGACAACTTGAGTTATTGATAAACTAGAAACAAGGACTTAATTTTAGTCTTAATCGACAATTATAAAATCGCTTCCTTTATAGAATCCTTATTTATTCATGGTTATAGCAGTTAGTGTGATGTCGTTTCTCCTCAGTCCCCTTACTTTAGGCTCCTTCCTCCCTTCCTTGCCTTTAGATAGCCTGTTTTCCACCCAAGGCATTATGGTAATGCTGCTAGCAGCTTACGCTGGTGCGATGTGGATGTTCCTCACCAGTGCCCCAAAAGTACACACTGTAATGGTGTCAGATTTAGAAATTGCCCGACAGTTGTATGAAGGGCTGCTAGATTTGCCAGCAGCTGAAGTGCCATTGCACTATTACTACAACTACGAACAAACTATAGGCGCAACTGGGATCGATCCGCTATATATGTCTACAGGCCCGAGTTTGTCAAGCAAAATGATGAATAATGCTACTGAAGGGCTGTGGTATCAATTGAAGAAAAACACCCAGCTACACGTTATTACTGGTGCGAGTTTAGGTAGCAAAAATCAGCAACGCCACGTTTGTTTTGACCACGACTGCCTGGAAATGATTTTAATGCGAGTCGAAACGCGCGGTTTGAAATTCAAGATTCGTAACCAGAAGCCACTGAACTTTTTGGTCAAAGACTATGAAGGGCGAGTGATTGAGGTGGCTGAGGTAGCGAATTAATCGTTAGATTTTAGATGATTTTATATTGTGGGTGCGTAGTTTGCCGTCGTAGGCATCGCGCCACACAATATTTTTTTAAGTAGTTAGGCGTAAATAAATTAAAGTTTGTAGTAAGGATTTTAGCCCTGATAAACCTTGCTATGAGCAATGAATCGCTCACTACGAATAGTCATTATAGGGTTTTGCTAGGTAGAAACTTATGACCCTTGAAAAGATTTACGTATCTCAGCTGTATGAAACAGATTTCTATAGTTGGACTCAAGAGCAGGTTAGCTTGCTCAAAACTCAACAGTGGAATCAATTAGATACAGTCAACCTAATTGAAGAAATTGAAACTTTGGGCAGAAGAGAACGACAAGAATTGAGAAATCGGCTCGGAGTATTGCTAGGACACTTACTCAAATGGTATTTTCAACCAGAAAAACGTAGCAATAGCTGGTTGAGTACAATTCGAGAGCAACGTATTCAAATTAAGCTGCTTCTGCAAGATAGCCCTAGTTTGAAACCCTATCTTGATGAAGTTTTCGTGAGTGTTTATGAACTAGGTTTAGCTTTAGCGATTCGAGAAACTGAGTTAGGCGAACAAGTTTTTCCAGAAGTATGTCCTTACACTTTAGGCGAAACTCTAAATCCTGAATTCTTACCAAATCCGAATCAGCTTAATGAGCAGAGCGAGTAATTTCTCAATCCTATTTTATCGTAAATAAAAGGGTTTAAGACCCCTACCTCTACAGGTAGCCCCAGTTTCAGTCGAGGTTTAAATCCCCCGGAGTTGCTCAAGAATGGGGAGACCCCTTGACGCTAGCCTCTCCCTTTGGGAGAAGACCGCACTCCTCTTCGTCTGAAATTGTCGTACATCATCTGACTATTTTTGTAACTTAGCAAATGCGATCGCCTACAGTGTGCGGTTCGCCTTCCCACTCAGCCTCAATGATTATTAGTAAATGCGATCGCCTACGGTGTGCGGTTACGCCTTCGCACTCAGTCTCAAGTCTCTAACTACTCATGCTTGATTATTAGTAAATGCGATCGCAACGTCCTTTTAACTTTTCCATCCCCGTGAGGGGTAATAGATTTAAAACTATTTTCGTTTGGTAGCCCTAATAAAGCATTTCCAAGGTTTCCATCCCCGTGAGGGATAAGAGATTTAAAACAAGTGATAGTTTTTGCTAACGTCAGACAAACTAGTTTGACGTTTCCATCCCCGTGAGGGGTAAGAGATTTAAAACCTTATCGAAGTATTGATGCGACCCAAGCACCTAATCCAAATCGTTTCCATCCCCGTGAGGGGTAAGAGATTTAAAACTGAATCAGCACAAAATAGGACGCATAAAACTTTGTCAGATGTTTCCATCCCCGTGAGGGGTAAGAGATTTAAAACCCATACTAATCCAGCCGCAACCGGTCTTACAGTAATGTTTCCATCTCCGTGAGGGGTAAGAGATTTAAAACAATTATGGTCTGATGGATTTCCACATCCGCAAAGAACACTGGTTTCCATCCCCGTGAGGGGTAAGAGATTTAAAACTTCTACCGTGTATGCTTTCATGGCTGCATTGAGAGTTTCCATCCCCGTGAGGGGTAAGAGATTTAAAACTGCTTTTTTGGATAGCTCCGGCGCAAAAGTGATTGTGTTTCCATCCCCGTGAGGGGTAAGAGATTTAAAACCTTGGGTAACGATCACCTTTTTGGTGATTCGGGCAAGTTTCCATCCCCGTGAGGGGTAAGAGATTTAAAACAGCTACTGCAATTCAGGCAGTTAAAGAGTATCTTCAGTTTCCATCCCCGTGAGGGGTAAGAGATTTAAAACCGCTAACAATAAAACCTATTAAGGTTCCTGCACCGAAATGTTTCCATCCCCGTGAGGGGTAAGAGATTTAAAACTGACAATCCTGTTTGTGGTTACCGCTTATATTTGTGTAAAGTTTCCATCCCCGTGAGGGGTAAGAGATTTAAAACTTTGTTGGCACGGGTATTATCGCAGCAACATCCTTGTTTGGTTTCCATCCCCGTGAGGGGTAAGAGATTTAAAACAGTGGAGCTGGAAAATTTTTAATGGGTTTAATATTAGTTTCCATCCCCGTGAGGGGTAAGAGATTTAAAACTTATATCTCTTCTCAAAACACCCGAAGAAATAGCAGCAGGTTTCCATCCCCGTGAGGGGTAAGAGATTTAAAACAGTTAGTCAACTTAGTCAGAACCAAAAGCAACAACAAAGGTTTCCATCCCCGTGAGGGGTAAGAGATTTAAAACTCAAATTTGCAAAAAATTATCAAAATGTTTTTTCCCGTTTCCATCCCCGTGAGGGGTAAGAGATTTAAAACTTTACCTATTGGCTAAGCGTTCAATCAGCTGCTCAAAGTTTCCATCCCCGTGAGGGGTAAGAGATTTAAAACAAGCAATTCCAGAAGCAAAAGCTAATGGTCATTTGATTGTTTCCATCCCCGTGAGGGGTAAGAGATTTAAAACATTGGTACCTGGAATGTTCCATACAGGGTTACGAAGTTTCCATCCCCGTGAGGGGTAAGAGATTTAAAACGGTTTTTCTTCGGACATTAGCAACTCTGTTGCTAATTGTTTCCATCCCCGTGAGGGGTAAGAGATTTAAAACCCTACTGTTACAGAAAGCTTACCAAATAAGCCTTACAGAAGTGCAAAACTGAGGGGGGTCTATTTTACCTGTCAACAGAGCATAGTTATTGAGAATAACTACAGTCTCCAGGTAACTCAAACCCTTATACAGTAAGTCATCTGAGGGGGTCTACGAAACAATCAGCCTTTGAGCCTTTGTCTGACCTCCTCAGTTTACATTTCTTAACAAAATGGCTTCAGGAAACTAACTATTAAGTTATACGTAAAAAATATGTACTTATTAAATTTTCAAGGTGCATATATTGGTATAAACCATACCATAGCGACCGACTAAATGCAATCTCTCTATTAAGGTTTCCACATCATTGGTCGATACATCTTAACCTCTCCCATTAGACAAGCTACATACTCCCGCACTTGTAACTCTAAACACTTACGAAAGCTAACTTTATATCCTGTATTTGGGTGTGTTATACCAATTCCCGAAAAGAATGATACAGATACGTAGGTTGGGTTGAACGAAGTGAAACCCAACAATGACAAGGCTTTGAGGTGTTGGGTTTCGTTCCTCAACCCAACCTACATCCGCATCAAATTTTTAGTGAAATGGTATTAACTCAGATTGCAGCTTTTCTTCCCAGTGCTTAAGAAACTTTTTCAACGCATGAGGTTGAAGATATACACCTCCTTTTTCGTCAGGAAGAGTAAAATCATCTTCTGTGAAAACATTTGACTTAATCAAATAAATGAAAAGGAGTCAGAAGTCAGAATGGGCTAAACGCCCCGCTACCGCTAACAGGAGTCAGAATACCCCATGTACTAGGTAGGGGGTTTCAAGCAAGGAATACTTTTCTTCTCCTCCACGACTGTTCGCGCAGCGTCTCGTAGAGAAGTCGGGGGCAATATACCATGATTCATCCACTTTTTCGCACAGAATTCAATTCTGAATTCTGGCTCCAGAAGGACTGAATTCTTCTTCGGTAACTATAGTGCCTTGGGAAAGCCATAACGCACCCGACTGTTGAATGCGATTAACTCAACTTAATTGTTCAAACTTAAATTTCCCTTTAATAAATTTGTTAAAGTATTGACCTTTGGATGGGGCATTGTCTAAGTCTTCCTTGACACTGGGAGGTACTTTGAAATACTCGTAAACACTTCCACTATCAAATTCAATAGTCAGTGTTTGAGTTTTTGGCTCATAGGTAAATTGCTTAATAACGCTGCCTTCAGGCTTAAGTAGCGGGAAGGCGATCGCATCCCGAATACTGGCACAATCAGTTAATAACATTACCAACCGATCGATCCCAATTCCTAAACCACCTGTAGGCGGCATACCGTATTCAAGGGCTGTCAAAAAGTCTTCATCTACACCTTGGGCTTCTAAGTCACCAGCAGCTTTCCTTTCAGCTTGGGCTTCTAGGCGTTCTCTTTGATCGATGGGATCTGTAAGTTCTGAGAAGCTGTTTCCAGTTTCTCGCCCGACGATAAATAACTCAAATCTTTCCACCAAACCAGGTTGAGAACGGTGGGGTTTTGCTAGAGGTGAAATTTCTACTGGGTAATCAATTACAAAGGTAGGTTGAATTAAATTAGCTTCTACCTTTTCTTCAAAGGCTAAATTTAATAACTTACCAATTGATTTGGCTTCATCTATACCAGGAATACCAGCATTTTTACTCGCTGTTTTTGCTTCTTCTAATGTTTGGAAAGAATTGAAATCTAAGCCTGTAAATTCTTTAACTAAATCGTGCATTGTTACCCGCCGCCAAGGTGGTGTTAAATCTATAGATTCCCCTTGGTAGGTAATTTGCAATGTGCCGAGTACATCTTGGGCGACAGTGGTAATAATCCCCTCAGTCAACGCCATCATATCGTTATAGTCGGCGTAGGCTTGGTAAATTTCAATCGTCGTAAATTCGGGATTATGTCGAGTCGAAATTCCCTCATTACGGAAAATCCTTCCCAATTCAAACACCTTTTCAAAACCACCTACAATCAACCGCTTGAGATGGAGTTCTGTGGCAATTCGCAGATACAACTCCATTTCTAAAGTGTTGTGGTGGGTGATAAATGGACGCGCATCTGCACCCCCAGCTTCACTTTGCAAAACTGGCGTTTCAATTTCGAGAAAATCTCGCTGTTCCAAATAACGGCGAATCCCAGCAGTAATTTGGGCGCGACGGCGGAAAGTTTGCCGTACTTCTGGGTTAACAATCAAGTCAACGTAGCGCTGACGGTAGCGCTTGGCAACATCCGTTAATCCATGCCACTTGTCGGGTAGGGGCAACAGGGATTTAGTCAGGATAGTATATTGTTTAACGTAGACAGATAATTCGCCCTTTTCAGTCCGTTTAATAGTACCTTTAACTCCCAGAATGTCGCCTGCATCTGTAAGTTGTTTTAAATGATTGAAAGCATCAGCATCAATATCTGCCATGCTTTCTTGGATGCGATTTTTATCCAAATAAAGCTGAATTGTGCCAGTTTCATCTTGCAAAGTGAAGAAAGCCAGTTTACCGAAAACGCGACGCGCCATAATGCGCCCAGCGATCGCAACTTCTAAGTCAACTTCTTCACCACTGGCTAAATCGGCAAATTGCTCTTGCAACTGCGCTGCATGATGGGTAGATTCCCAATGATAGGCATAAGGGTTAGTCCCTAGCTGCTTGAGTTGTTCTACTTTCTCCAGCCTGGCGGCTCGGATATCTTCTTCCGACATGGTAACGAACTAAATAGGGCAAGATTAATTATAGATGCTGCAAAAGTTGAGAGGAAGAGATATTTGAGCTTTACAGATGATGATGTCGCCTAAAAGTGATGTGCAATCGAAGCAAGGAAATACACAATGATACAAACTAGAGTTCGCCTGTGGACTGTAAACGAATATCACCGGATGTTTGAAACGGGTATTATTACAGAGGATGAACGGGTAGAACTGATTGATGGGCAAGTTATCCCTATGAGTGCCAAAAATCCCCCTCATGCAGCGACAACCCTATGTGCATCAGATTATCTGAAGCGAATGCTAGCAGAAGTTGCCTTAGTTAGGGTGCAAGATCCCATTCAGTTGAGCCAATACTCGCAACCTGAGCCAGATATTGCGGTTGTCCGCATTGATGCGCGAAAGTACATTGCTCATCATCCTGCACCAAATGAAATCTTTTTACTAATTGAGGTAGCGGATACGACGCTAGACACGGATCGAAAACAGAAAGCACCTTTATATGCTAAGGCAGGAATTATTGATTACTGGATTTTGGATGTGAATCAGCGTCAGGTTTATGTTTTCCGTCAGCCTGGTTTGGAAGGCTACAATGAAGAATTTATTCTGGATGAAGATGCAACATTATCCTTAATTGCGTTTCCAGAAATTGAAATCCAGATTATTCAAATGTTTCCATAAGTTAGTTAACATTATTTTTAATAAAATTGAGATGAAATAGCTACAGAGAAAAGTGCGATCGCTCGGTCGCATTTTAGCCAAAAGGATGTCAGAGAAAATATTATTGATATCTTTTCTGACAAAAGCTCAAAATTTTCCTCTACAAGTAAAATCTTTATTTCTGTACGATTTTTAGCGAATGCCTAGATGCAATAGCCTTCATTTTCAAGTTAGTAAATTGGACGATCGCCTTTACAAAATCTTGCTGTTCTGGTTGCAAATTCAGCTTTTGTAGGGCTTGATTCATATTATTACCAGCCCGGAGATTGTGATTAAGTTGGACACGTTGCGATGTGTTTAATACTGCCTCAATTTCCCTGTTTCTTCTCTGACGCACAGCCTGAAGTTCTTGGCTTTGCAAGGGAGTCAGGTTAATCTCTGACGAGGTGGAGTAGCTTGCAATTTTGGGAATTTGGGCGAAAATGACACCAGAAGTAACCGGTACAGCTAAGGCAATTCCCGGCATGGAAAGGACAAGAGCTAGAATAGCAGCTAACACAGAGAGCCGTTTTGTCAAGTGAATTGCCATATTCATAAATACCTACATCTCATTTAACGCTCAGATATAGTTAAGCAGTTTTCAAGCCTTTAATTTTGAATATTGAATTTATCCTACCCCCAAAAGTACGTTAATGGAGTAAAACTCACATCTTGTATCAATCTTAAATAGGACAGGCACTATTTACTTATGTTAGTCCCCGCCCTACAGTGATTACTCTTTAATTACGAATTACGAATTATCAGGTCTTCTTATTCTGTCGATTTCACGTTGTAATTCCTCAATTTGACGGCGCAAATTATCTGTTTCATTTGCAGGATATTCTGCTGCAACATTTACTGAGCCGGAAGCAGGCGATCGCTGATAATTTCCTCGGCGAATTTGCTGGTATTCTTCGGATACTGCCCACGCCCGTAAGTAATGCAGGCGTTCCACGGGGAAAGGATGGCTCAACATCGTACCTTGAGCGCCATTGTAAAGCAAGAATTTATATATCTGATTCAGCCCATCTTCATCTAGTGCCTGATAATTTTCTGACTGCTTGATAAATTCTTGTAAACTACATTCATTGGCATATTTGTGACTACCGCCAGAGAGTTTCATCATGGTTGACATGACCGGATTCAAGTCATCCATCACTAGCAATGCGGCGCGATCTGAGGATAACTCGGCTTTGCGCCGCCACTCAAAGAAGGCGTAAATCAAGCCTTGTGTTACAAGATTACCGAGTCCGAAGGTCAATTCTCCCAAGGCGGAAGCAGCACTCATCGCCCACATCGCCATTTGAATTAAAATAGTATGACCACATTTAATATGCCCCAGTTCATGGGCTAGTACCGCCCGAATCTCAGTTTCGTCTAGTAAGTCTAGTATCCCTGTATTTATGACTATGTAAGGATTCTCTTGCCCCAGTGCATAGCTATTTGCTTGCGGATCTTGCGAGACAAACAGTGCAGGTTCTGGGTAAATGTCCAAATCTCGGACGCATTCCCGAAACATCTGATAAATAGTGGAATACTGACGCGGCCCGACTTGGATGCTGTTACCCATTAGATAGACTAATTGAGGGCGTTCGTAGATAAATTCCACAAATTTACGAGCGATTAAATCAAATCCTGGTAAATTTCGTAAAGCTTGCTCGGCTTGACGATCTAGTGGATGCCTGAAGGCTTCGCTGGAAATTCCTGTGTAAGTTGGCATAATTTAGGGGATTGGGAATTGGGAATTGGTCATTGGTCATTGGTCATTGGTCATTGGTTAAAAACAAAGGACAAATACTTTTCTACGAGAGGCTGCGCCCTAAGCGTAGCTATGCCGCAGGCTTTACGGCTTTGCTCAATACAAATGACAAAGGACAAATGACAAATGACAAATGACAAATAACAACATAATAGAAATGGGGCAATTGGAAGTAAAAGTCACTTTGTATGGAATTAAAAGCGTGTGATTGAGGCAGAAGTTCATTTGTCACTACATAACTTTTTGCGATCGCAAGCGGGGTTCCCTTCCTGGCCCCATCATTTGACGATGGCACGGTTGGTAGCACGCGCCTTGCGCCTGGGACGTAGTGCCCTAATTCAAGTAGGAGCGGTTTCTGGCTATCAAGGGCGGTATCGCACAAGTTTCGTAGCATCAGCCCTAATGTGGCATGGCCCTGTAATTATTGTTGCTCAAGAAGCCGTGCAGCAACTTCTGCTGCGGGTGGAAATTCCCCGTTTACAACAATGGCTACCAGCCAATAAATCAATTAGAACAGGTGACGCTTGGCCTGGTGCTGAGTTCCAAGGGCTACTGTTAACCTCTCCAGAAGCTTGGTTAAGAGGACAATTGGCTGGTGGCGATCGCTTTCCCGAAGGCATCCCGACAATTATTGATGGGGTAGACGATCTCGAAGATTGGGTACGCGATCAACTTACCCAAGATATTCAACCCCATGATTGGGATGAACTCATGCTGGCTTGTCCAAATCAAGCTGAGGCAATTAGCGAAGCACGGATACAACTAACGAACGAGCTTTTTCAGCATCCTGTTAATCCATATCAGTGCTATCTAATTTCTCAGCCAGAAATTGAGATTTTAAGCCGTCTTTATGCTGCTTTAGATCCAGCAAATCTCCCAAATAATTGGAAACATTTCTGGCAGCAATTACAAACCCTCGACGAAAATCTTTTCCCCCCTGCTTCCCCTGTCTCCCTTACCTCCCCTGCTCCCCCTCCCCTCTTCTGGGCGACTATTGCCCATCGACAAGGTTTATTTTCTTTGCACTATGCCCCAATGGAATTAAGGGAAATCCTCTCACCCTTGTGGCAACGACAACCAGTAGTTTTAATTGGCAGTGCTATAGAACCGGAAACTGAGGCTCCTCTTTTTCGACAGCGCCTTGGTTTGGACGATTTAACTTGTCTAAAGTTTTCTTCGGAGAGTCAAGCGGAAGCAATTCAACTTTATGTACCCTATAAATTGCCTCTACCTAACACGCCAGAATTTCAAGCGGCATTTATTCACAAAGTTCGCACACTGGTTTGTCTGAGTGCTACAGCACCGGGGTTAACAGTTGTTTTGGTGGGAGATGTCCCACTCAAGGCTCAAGTGGCGACAATTTTGGCTTCAGAGTTTGGTTCGCGGGTGCAGGTAGAAAAAACTTGTTTAGATGAAAATGGTATTTTGATTAGCGGTTGGGAATTTTGGCGAGAACATCAGCGAGTTTTGCCAGCACCCCATCTGTTAATTATTGCTACTTTGCCTTTACCATCTTTAGAAAATCCGCTTGTAGCTGGTAGAGTAGCTCTTTATAAGCGATCGCATCAAGATTGGTTTCGTTTATATTTATTGCCGACAGCCTTAAGTGAATTACAAAGAGCGATCGCGCCTGTTCGAGAAAGTCAAGGTATTGTTGCATTACTTGATAGTCGTGTAGTTAATCGTAGCTACGGCGCTCAAATTCTCACCGCCTTAAGTCCTCTCGCCCGCATTAACTATCTCGATCCCAGTCTATTTTCTAATACCGATGAAGAAAATTCTGCTTAAAGTCAATACCTAATGCCCAATTTACATTTTCTGAAGGTAATGGGATTCATCATAATTCATAATAACCCTGCGAAATTCTCGTGCTAGCTTGCTTATTTCCAGGAGTAAGCAGACTAGCTTTTCGCGTCACTAACATAATTACGAATTACGAATTACGAATTACGAATTATTTAATGATGATTCCTGGCAAGATAAATTTAGAACCTAAGTAAAAATTGAGTTGCCGATTATGGGTGAAGCAAAGCGTCGGAAAGCTACACAAGGGGAAACCTACGGTCAAGAGACTCGAATCTTGTCTTGGCTTCCCATCACAAAAACTCAAGCCGAACAATTTGTCAGTTGGACAACTCGTGGTGCTTGGATAGGCATTATCCTTATGGTTGTAGGATGGGCAACTATCCGTTTTATTGGCCCAGCCTTCGGTTGGTGGCAAGTAGTCTACTAAACCTGCTGTTAATCTAAAAGACTTTGAATCTTACTCCCTTTGCCTTATAGGGCTACGGTGTAAACACAAGTCTCTTGACCATACAATGGCATTGCCTCGGCTGACAATCACATTGCATTGAGTGACAATGCTATTTCTCTCATTCCTATGCTGTATATGAGAATGAGGAAGCCTCATCAAGCTAGGTTTTTAGGACTTGTGTGTACATGGTAGCCTTATAGGGAAGGGCTGGGGGTTAGGTTTTTATTGTGCTTAGTAGTAAACCAACAGCTACTCTTTTCCCTTAAAATTTTCCAGCAGATTTGGTCAGCTTTTGTAGTATGTAAAGAAGTACCTTCGACGTGAGATTATGCCCTCCTCTAAAAAACCCTTTACCTACCCATCTAGCCACAAAAGCAATCAAGTCGATAATTATCACGGTACTTCAGTCGCAGATCCTTATCGTTGGTTAGAAGATCCTGACTCTGAAGAAACAAGGAATTGGATTGAGGCACAAAATCAAATTACTTTTGGCTACTTGAGCGAAATTCCTGCCAGAGAAAAAATTAAACAGCGCCTTACCAAACTCTGGGATTATGAAAAATATGGTATCCCTTTTCAAGAAGGCGAACGTTACTTTTATTTTAAAAACGATGGGCTACAAAACCAAAGTGTCCTCTACACTCTGAAAACTCTCGACAGCGAACCCAAAGTTTTACTTGACCCTAATAAACTCTCTGAAGATGGCACTGTTGCTCTTTCAGGATTATCTATTAGCGAAGATGGTAAACTTTTAGCTTATGGTCTATCTACCTCTGGTTCTGATTGGCAAGAGTGGAAAGTACGCGATGTTGAAACTGGTGAAGACCTACAAGACCATTTAAAGTGGATTAAATTTTCTGGTGCATCGTGGACACACGATCATCAAGGTTTCTTCTACAGTCGCTACGATGAGCCGAATGAGAAAACTCAATTAGAAGATGTTAACTATTATCAAAAGCTGTACTATCATCAATTAGGAACATCTCAGTCAGAAGATGTACTAATTTATCATCGTCCTGACCAAAAAGAATGGGGCTTTGGTGGTGGTGTCACTGAAGATGGTCGCTATTTAATAATTTCTATTTGGCTGGGTACCGACTCTAAAAATTTGGTTTTCTTCAAAGATTTAACTAACCCTAATGCTGAAGTCGTAGAATTAATTAATCAGTTTGAGGCAGATTACAGCTTTATTGACAATTATGATAGCGTCTTTTATTTCCGCACGGATTTAAATGCACCACGGGGAAGAGTTATTGCGATTGACACTAAAAGCCCTGCGCCAGAAAATTGGCAAGAAATCATTCCCCAATCAGCAGAAACTTTAGAAAGTGTAGGCATACTCAATAACCAATTTGTTGCTGATTATCTCAAAGATGCTCATAGCCAAATTAAAATATTTGACCTCAAAGGTGCGTTTATTCGTGAGGTAGAATTACCTGGCCTCGGTTCAGCCGGAGGTTTTGGTGGGAAACGTCATGATACCGAAACATTTTATATTTATACCAGTTTCACTATACCAGGAACTATTTATCGCTACGATATGATAACTGGTAAAAGTACTGTTTTTCGCCAGCCACAGGTAGATTTTAATCCAGATAATTACGAAACAAAACAAGTTTTTTATCAAAGTAAAGATGGTACTAGAGTGCCAATGTTTATTACCCATAAAAAGGGTATTAAATTAGATGGAAATAACCCCACATATCTTTACGCTTATGGTGGTTTTAATAACTCAATGACACCTAGCTTTTCGGTGAGTCTGTTGGTGTGGATGGAAATGGGCGGTATTTATGCTATGCCCAATATCCGCGGCGGTGGAGAATACGGTGAAGAATGGCATCAAGCTGGAATGAAGGATAAAAAGCAGAATGTCTTTGATGACTTTATTGGCGCTGCGGAGTGGTTGATTGCGAATAAGTATACTAAGACACAGAAGCTAGCGATCGCAGGTGGTAGTAATGGTGGCTTATTAGTTGGTGCTTGCATAACTCAACGCCCAGATTTATTTGGTGCAGCAATACCCGCAGTCGGTGTCATGGATATGTTGCGGTTCCACAAATTTACCATCGGTTGGGCTTGGACTTCCGAATATGGTTCAGCAGATAATTCCGAAGAGTTTCCAGCACTGTACGCTTATTCGCCACTCCACAACATCAAACCAGATACAGCTTACCCAGCAACTCTAATTACCACAGCCGATCATGACGATCGCGTTGTCCCTGCTCATAGTTTCAAATTTGCCGCCGCTTTGCAAGAAGCTCACGTAGGTGATGCGCCAACGCTAATTAGAATTGAGACTAATGCAGGACATGGTGCAGGTAAACCCACGGCTAAAATTATCGAAGAAGCCGCAGATAAGTGGGCTTTTTTAGTGCGTACTTTAGATGTGAAATTGTAGTAACTTTGTCGGGTGGGTATTCCTCACCCTACACTCAGTCAACAATGGGCAACTCAATACTAAATTCAGTTCCCCCTGGATCGGATATTACATCAATTCGACCATTATGGCTGGCGATAATTTGGTAACAAATCGATAATCCTAATCCTGTTCCTTTACCGACTGGCTTGGTAGTGAAAAAGGGATTAAATATCTGATGATGAATCTGGGTAGGGATTCCGTTACCGTTATCCTTGATGAAAATTGCAATGTAGCGATCGTTTAGTTTCTGCGTGCGAATCCAGATTCGACTAGAATAATTTTGGATTGATTTTTGTAATCGTATTTGTTCAGCTTCTTCTAAAGCATCGATCGCATTATTCAGGAGATTCATAAACACTTGATTGAGTTGCCCAGCAGAACAATAAATGCAAGGCAATTCTCCATATTCCTTAATCACTTCAATACCAGAATGCCGTTCGCTAGGGTTGAGGCGACTTTGTAAAATCATCAATGCAGCCTCTAAACCCTCATGAATATCAACTACTTTGAATGTTGCTTCGTCTAATCGAGAGAAATTCCGCAAGGATTTAACAATCTCCTCAATGCGTTGGGAACCTGTCTCCATTGACTGGAGTAATTTTTTAATATCCTGTTGAATAAAGTCAAGATCCAAGGCTTTAATTTCTTGCTGAATCACTCGGCTCGGATTAGGATATTCTTGCTGATAAAGTTGAATCAGTTTGAGTAAATCATTGTAATGTTCACGGGCATAGGTCAGATTTCCATGAATAAAGCTTATGGGATTATTAATTTCATGGGCAATTCCTGCTACTAACTGTCCTAGTCCAGACATCTTTTCCGTTTGGACGACTTCAAGGGCATTTTGGAGTTTGAGCAGAGTTTGTTTTAAAGTTTCATTCGATTGTGCCAGTTCTACCTGAATGCGTTGGCGTTGTTGAATTTCTTTACTCAGTGCATGATTTTTTTGGTTAAGCAGAACGAATTGATCGATCGTTCGCTTTTCTAAGCGTAGTAAATTAATGGCTGGGCTTTCTAGCGATCGCGGTTGGATCACAGATCCTTGACTACGACAAGCAATTCCCTCTCCTTCGGCTTGGTGGATAGTTAAAGCTCCCAAAATCATTTGACGACTTTGGGAGCAAGCTCGAAGATAGTCGATCACCTTCTCTGGAGGATCAGTTACAAACTCGGTAATAAGTTGACCAATCAGTGCTTTACTAGTCTTGCTAAAGAGTCTGGCAGCAGGTTGATTAACTGCTAATATTTCACCTGCGCTAGTCACAAGCAGCAGAGGTTCTGGTAAAACCTGGGCAAACGTCAAAAATTGATCGGGTGTCATGAGCTATAGTCTGCAATGTTCTACCTGACGCTGCTACTATGCTTTGAAGTATTCTTGTGTTGCAAACTCGTCTAATACTTCGCTAGGTTTGAGATGAATGACGATTTTGCATTCTTGTGCGCCTCTGGCAATTGTGTCTTGTAACTCGACTCTAGCGTAACCAAGATTGTCGGCTGTGATCGCGCCAAAAATATTAGATGTCATAACACACATGGCTTCGCGCCCTTCTACCTGTTCTGCAAAGGGACATCTGCGATTACCTAAAACGATCTTCTCATCAGTTTCTTCAATTACATAAAAGTCGCCTTGAATCCGACGTTTCCAATCTACAAGGACGGCAGTTACTTGATCGCGAGAAAGATTTGACAGTTGCAAAGCATTCTGATAAAGCTGATTGACATGTTTACCTGTTCGATAGCCGACCACATTCAAAAAGCCTTCTGCCTGTTCAACCCCAACAACATCTTGTAGAGTTCCAGCCAATTCTCGAATCATTGTACGCAGAAATTGATCGCGTTCGATTGGTAATTCTAAGGATTTTATTTGGTTGTCGAGTGAAGAGATGTTAACCATGATGGTATTATTCCCTGGATGTTTAGATAGGACAAGCATCAATAGCACTTAGTTAAGCAAAAGTCAGTGACACACCAAAATCTCTTAATTAAGCACCATGTCTAGTAAGAATAGTTTTCCCTACTTGCCTACAAAACTAACTTCACGGTTGTTAGCGATCGATACTGGCTCTGTACTCAAAATTAACGCTGTGTGCAACTTTACTCTCAGACCTAACCCCCAACCCTTTCCCTACGTTCGCGCAGCGTCTCGTAGAGAAGCTACCGTATATACACAAGTCGAAGTAGGAATCAAATAGACACAAAAGAACGGAAAATTTTTGATAAAATCCTTGATTTTCCGTTATACCTATATCAATAATCTGATCTTATTGATAATCAATTAGCTCAAGCTAAATCCCTGTCTATTAAGGCTTGTATCTTCTAAGCAAAGGATTTTATGACTTGTGTATACACAGTAGCGTAGAGAAGAGAGGGAAGGAAAGCAGGAATCAAAGCCTCTCAACATTATTCTTTTGTACAGTGCATAAGTCCTATAGGAATCATATTTGATTTTTGCACCAAACCCTTGATGCTTGTGCGTTACGCTATCGCTAACACACCCTACGTATCTTTTCTCCAAATCAAATACTAGTCCTATAGTCTATACGCAATACTTTAGTAACGTCTTCCTGTATTCTCTCTAAAACTGCGAATTAGATGGTGACTATCAATATTGATAGATGAGTTAAAATTAAATTAATCACTCTAGGAAAATATTAACTATGAGATGGGAAGAAGTTTGTGAACACAAGCAATTGCAAGATTTACCCTTCAAAATAGAATTAAATAAATGGGGTCAAATCGTCATGAGTCCAGTCAAAATTAAACATTCTTTTTATCAAGGAAGAATCCAACGTTTATTGGAATCTTTATTGAAAACAGGAGAAGTAATGCCAGAATGTGCTGTTAATACATCAGATGGTGTAAAAGTTGCTGATGTTGTCTGGTGTTCAGAAAAAAGATTTTCTCAAATTGAAGATGAAGTATCAGCATCTATTGCACCAGAAATTTGTGTAGAAGTTAAATCCAGTGGTAACACTTTAGAAGAAATGGAATTTAAAATAAATTTATATTTAGAAGCCCAAGCTGTTGAAGTATGGTTATGTAATGAACAAGAAAAAATGAAGTTTTATAATGAACAAGGGGAATTAAAGCAATCTTTGTTAGTTCCTAACTTTCCTAAACACATTAAACGTTAAACTTTCTTAAACTGCGATATTTCCCCTATTTATCGGAGATAAGCAAGTTGGGGCATGAGTTGCCTAACCAGTGCAGCATCAGCCGTCTAAAACTCCGTAGACGTACTTTCAGCACAAGCAAGAAATACCGCATCGTAAGTTAAATTATATAAGTTAGGTGCTTTTTTCTGAAACATGAGACTGTAGTATAAGTATTGCTATTAAAGCTATCTTGTTTGTATATCTCAAAAAGTTATTGCTAGTTTGACGGAGATACCTACCCTGATGGGATGATAATTAGGAATCAAATCAATCGTAAAGGTAGATATTCTAAAAAGCTTGTCAATTGGAACACATTGCAATAGTTGTTAATATAGTGAAAATAATTCTTAATAGTACGTAAAATTACATCTATCTTGAAAATATCAATTAAGTAGTATGGAATATAATTTTTTTATACCATTATTGTGAACTATTCATCGTAAGTGGATTGCATATAGGTAAACTTGAAAACCGACTATTACGGCATTGAGAAAATAAAGCTACCATTAAAAATGGTAAAAAAGGCGAAAATGTAAGTCTTCTGACTTCGACAAACTGGTACTAAGATTTTGTTCGATCAAAACACAATTCAGGAGTCAGAATAGGCTAAACCATAGCTATCCGCTAACAGAATGAATACTGTACAAACTGGCGGATAGCATAGCAGTAGCGATTTCCCTACTAACTAATTCTGACCGGAGCAACGGAAACGTCTCTGGCTTTGCTTCTGAATTCTTCTTCAAAATTAGAAATTTGGCATTTGGCATTGCTTATGAAGCTACGTTCATATATGCTTGTAGGTTTTTTTCTCAGTCTGCTCCTAACTATCGTGCCGTTTTCGGGCAATTTCATCAATGCGGCAACACCAACAGCAGTTGCACCTGTATCTGCTACCTCATTCACCCAAGGGGTAAAAAAAACGGTGTTGGACAACGGCTTAACGGTGCTAACCAAGGAAGTCCATACTGCTCCAGTAGTGAGCGTGCAAGTTTGGTATAAAGTTGGTTCCCGGAACGAGGTTAAGGGAGAAAATGGCATTTCTCACCAGCTAGAACATTTGATGTTTAAGGGTACAACTGCCCGTCCAGTGCAGTTTGGCAGGTTGTTTAGTGCCTTGGGTAGTCAGTTCAATGCTTTTACGAGCTATGACGAAACAGCTTACTTTGGCACTGTACAACGAGACAGACTCGAAGCATTGTTAACACTGGAAGCCGATCGCATGGAAAACTCCTTAGTTGGCCCTGAGCAACTAAAGAGTGAAAAGCGGGTGGTGATCTCTGAGTTACAGGGGTACGAAAATTCACCATCCTACCGTCTAGATCGGGCAGTGATGCGAGATGCTTTCCCTACGAGAGCTTATGGCTTATCTGTGGGAGGCACAAAAGCTGATGTAGAAAAATTCACGGTGGAACAGGTGCGGAATTATTACCAAACCTACTACAGCCCAGACAATGCCACGTTGATAATTACAGGGGATTTTGCCACAGAACCTGTACTCAAAGTTGTTAAGGAAACTTATGGGAAGTTGACAAAACGAGGAAGCGAGGAAAAGAGAACACGGGAAAATGTCGCCCCGTCTTCTCCAGTTGCCTCTACTACTAAAAAAGCACCGATTGTTTTGAAGCAACCTGGAAGTGCGGCACTACTGCAAGCAGTGTATCCTTTACCAGATATCAAGCATCCTGATGTGCCGGCAATTGATGTGATGGATGCCATTCTTACAGGTGGACGTAGCTCTAGACTTTACCAGGCTTTGGTAGAATCTGGACTTGCTAGTTCAGTGAGTGGCGGTGCTGCCGAACTCATCGAACCAGGTTGGTATGACATTAGTGCTACGGCGGCTCCAGGTCAAGAGTTAGGGAAAATTGCCCAGGTGCTTCAAGAATCTTTAGAAAAGTTGCAACAGCAGCCAGTCACCACTGAAGAATTGAACCGGGCGAAGACGCAACTGCAAGCCTCGTATATCTTGGGTAATCAAGACATTACTAGTCAAGCCACCCAACTGGGATATAACGAAACGATCGCAGGTGATTATCGTTTTATTGAACAGTATCTAGCTGCGATCGCGAAAGTCACCCCAGCCCAAGTACAGAAAGTAGCCAAAACTTACCTAAATCCGGCGAAACAAACCATCGGCTTTTTTGAGCCAACTCAACCAGATGGTAAACCAGGGACTTCTAACGCTGGTTCTGGGCGCACTGTGGAAAATTTTAGCCCTGGTAAACCTGTAGATCCAGCAGAACTAGCTAAATATCTTCCACCTGCCACATCAACAACAGATTCGACCAAACAATCACTACCAGAAGAGTTTACCTTAAATAATGGTTTGCGAGTTTTGTTATTGCGCGATCGCAGCCTCCCCACCATTAACCTAAGTGGACAAATTGACGCTGGTACTGAATTTGATGGCAATCAAAAAGCTGGATTAGCGAATCTGACTGCGGCTAACTTGATGAATGGGACAAAGACTAAAAATGCTCTTACCCTAGCAAAAACCTTAGAAGATCGGGGAGCCGGTTTAAGCTTCAGTGCTAGCCGCGAGGGAGTTAGCGTTAGCGGTGAGGGACTTTCTGCTAACCTGCCGATATTGATTCAAACTCTGGCAGATGTGTTAGAAAACGCCACTTTCCCCGCCGAACAGTTAGAACTGAGTCGGCAACGGGCACTGACAAGTCTCAAAGTCAAGTTAGATGACCCCGCAGGTTTAGGACGAGAAGTATTCCAGCAGGCAATTTACCCAGAAAATCATCCATTCCATAGCTTTCCCACAGCCGAGAGCTTAAAGAGCATTACTCGTGATGATTTGCTTGGCTTCTACCAGACACACTACCGACCAGATAGTACAACGATCGCAATAGTTGGAGACTTTGATCCAGTTAAGGTAAAAACTTTGCTAAATCAAGCGTTTGACAAATGGCAAGTCACAGGTAAACCACCTGTACTCAAAATACCAACTGTGCCATTACCGCAAACTTCAACACGTTTAAACAAAGTAATTCCCGGTAAAGCAGAGGCTGTTACCTACATCGGCTATAGCGGCATTGCTCGGAAAGACCCGCGTTATTATGCGGCACTGGTGCTGAATCAAATTTTGGGTGGTGATACCTTAGCGAGTCGCTTAGGTACAGAAGTGCGCGATCGCCAGGGTCTAACCTACGGTATCTATAGTGGTTTTGCCGCCGGAATCAATCCGGGGCCCTTCTTGATTCAGATGCAGACTGCTCCTAGTGATGCCCAAAAAGCGATCGCTAGTACTCTTGCTTTACTTAAACAGTTACGCGAACAAGGAGTAACTGAGGCTGAATTGAACGCAGCAAAACGCTCAATTAGCAATAGCTACCCCGTGGATTTAGCTAATCCTAGTAATGTATCAAGCATCATTTTGGATAATGCTGTCTTAGGACTTTCACGTTCGGAAATTCGAGACTTTCCCCAACAGATTCAAGCAGTCACTATGGCTCAGATGCGACAAGCAATTGAAGATTTAATTAAGCCAGAAAATCTGGTAATTGTCACCGCCGGGCCTGGAGATGCTGTACCCAAGGGCAGTTAATTAATTTAATTAATTTTAGATTTTGGATTGAAGAAAAAATCCAAAATCTAAACCTGAATGGCTTTTGCCATATATTGTTTTACCGAACAGAATTCAGTAGTCAGGAGTCAGAAAACAGACATAAATTTTGACCGAAAAAGCGGATGAATAACCGGGTTGAAGACCACCAAATTTACGATTTGGTGGTCTTCAAGACGCGACGCTCGTTCCTCTCTACCGTTTCGCTTAGAGCGAGTCTTGACTACGGCACGCTCTTGCATTCGAGCGTCTTAATTCTGACTCCTGAATTCTGACTCCTGTTAGCGGTAGCGGGGCGTTTAGCCCATTCTGACTCCTGAATTCTTCTTCAACAATTTTATTCTTCCTCTTTCTTTTCTTGCAAATTGGTTATTTTTGTATTTTGCATTAAGATATAACTTTCTTGACTCTTTTGTTCTTCTTTCTTTTCTTGGACAACTTGAGTAGCATATATTTCCACATCTCGTTGAATAATATCTTCTACATTACCTGCAAAAACATTAAACGCCTGTTCGTGGCTTGTATAATTACTATAAGGCCCTGCTAACTGTGAAAATTGCCACCCTTGGGTTTTCAAAGATTCGACTGTACGGCGATAATGTCGCCAACGTTCTCCATAATGAAAAAATTCCTCAACAGCAGCGCTAATAGCAACTATTTGGCTCAAACCAAAAGTTGACCAGATAATGACATTTTTGACTCTATCGTTAAATGGTTGAGTAGTGCTAATGTTTAGACTTACCAATGCTGGGAGAATTACACCACCAATAATAGTTGTTATCCGCAACCAATAATGGCGATCGCGTGATGAATTCGCCTTACCTTCCATCCAGAGTACTTGCTCTAACCAACGCGATCGCAAGAAATGCCTTTGCACATCGGCTAAGTTCATACTTTCAAATAACTTGTTAAAATCTTCCCTTAAAAATTCTTGATAACTATCTTTTTTTGCCATTATTCACTCCTCATTAGAAAGCAAATCTTTAATTATTTTGCCTAAATTCTTAACTCCCTTCTCTATGTCGATTAAATTAACGTATTGTAATATACCAGATTTCGCTAGCTTTTTAGCTCGCTTATCAGTAGCTTCTCCACCCAAGGCATTTGCAAGGATATCTGCCAATACTTGTCGGGTTTTGGGGAAAAGGGAAAGAAAAAACCTTTAACCCTTCCCCTTTAACCTTTTCCCCAAACCCAATTCTGATTTCATCAAAATCCAAAACCCAAGTAGTATTGGGATATCTGCGGTTCTACCACTAGCAGCAACCACAACAACTAACCTTCCAGTATCAACGCTAGAAAATGCATCTTCAAAGTTAATCTCACCACCGTTTAAAAGTATAGTCAGCGAAGGTGGGTTATTGACCAACACAGTTGCAACGCGAGATATCCAAGGTGACTCATCGCCCTAATTATCGCTAGGAAACAGTACAAAATGAGTATGGTTTGGCTCTAACGGTGTCGAAAGTCGATGGAGAAGCGATGTCTCCGACGGGCTACGCCTACACAAGCAACGTTATGATAATTAATGCATTAATCAAGCTTACGCCTAATAATAAATTAAGTTGGCACAAGCTAAACCTCCAAGTACGGAGACGATTAATCGCCTCTGTAGAACTGTTAGGTGCTGTGCCTAAGCCAAATCGACGTTGTACAAATTTCCATAAGGATAATAGAAGTGACTAGGACTAATTCAGACTTTCTTTCCTCCAGCGATCCAGCGATCGCGGATTTGATCAACGACGAACTCCAGCGTCAGCGAGATCACTTAGAGTTGATTGCTAGTGAAAACTTTACCTCTGCTGCGGTACTGGCGGCTCAAGGTTCGGTACTGACAAATAAATATGCCGAGGGATTACCTGGTAAACGCTACTATGGCGGTTGTGAATTTATCGATAAAATCGAGAAACTAGCGATCGACCGTGCTAAACAGATATTTGGTGCTGCTCATGCCAATGTGCAACCCCATTCTGGCGCACAAGCCAATTTTGCTGTGTTCCTATCGCTGCTGGAACCAGGCGACAAAATTATGGGGATGGATTTGTCTCATGGTGGACATCTTACCCACGGTTCACCTGTAAATGTCTCAGGTAAGTGGTTTCAAGTTAGCCACTACGGTGTCAGTCAACAAACAGAACAACTTGACTACGATCAAATTCGAGAACTGGCGCTGAGGGAGCGTCCTAAGCTCTTAATTTGTGGTTATTCCGCTTATCCCCGGATAATTGATTTTGAAAAATTCCGTAGTATTGCGGATGAAATTGGCGCTTACTTACTTGCCGATATTGCTCATATCGCTGGCTTAGTTGCTAGCGGTCTTCATCCCGATCCCATTCCTCATTGTCATGTAGTAACAACAACTACACACAAAACTCTCCGCGGCCCTAGAGGTGGTTTAATCTTGACCAACGACGCAGAACTAGGTAAAAAGCTAGATAAATCTGTTTTTCCTGGCAGCCAGGGCGGGCCATTAGAACACGTCATTGCTGGGAAAGCAGTGGCTTTTGGAGAAGCCTTAAAGCCGGAGTTTAAAACCTATTCTGCCCAAGTAATTGAAAATGCTCGTGCTTTGGCAGAACAACTACAAAATCGGGGATTAAAATTAGTGTCAAATGGCACTGATAACCATTTACTCCTCGTGGATTTACGCTCTGTAAATCTAACTGGTAAGCAAGCAGATCAGCTAGTCAGTACTGTAAATATTACTGCTAACAAGAATACTATTCCCTTCGATCCGCAATCGCCATTTGTTACCAGTGGTCTGAGATTAGGTTCGCCAGCGATGACCACACGAGGCTTAGGAGTAGCAGAATTTACCGAGATTGCAAATATTATTAGCGATCGCCTACTTTCTCCAGATTCCGACATAGTAACCCAAGATTGTAGAAGACGGGTAGCATCATTGTGCGATCGCTTCCCCTTATATGCTCACCTGGAAATTCCTATACCAGCGCTAGCATAATTGGGCATAGAAAAGAGGCAGAGGGGCGGGGTACGGGGGGCAGAGGGGAAAAATCTTCTCCCTTGCTCCCTGCCCCAATTCCCAATTCCCAATTCCCAATTCCTAATTCCTAATTCCTAATTCCCAATTCCAATGAGTGCAGAAATTATTTGTGTTGGTACTGAACTGTTGTTAGGAGATATCCTCAACGGCAATGCTCAATTTTTAGCGCAACAATTAGCGCAGCTAGGTATTCCCCACTACTATCAAACAGTCGTTGGGGATAATCCAGAACGGTTAAAGCAAGTTATAGAGATTGCTATTTCCAGAGCGCAAATTCTCATTTTCACTGGTGGACTCGGCCCCACACCAGACGATCTTACCTGCGAAACTATCGCCGATTTTTTTAAAACCCCTTTGGTAGAAAACCCAGAAATTATCGAAGACATAACCCAAAAATTTGCCCAACGCGGTCGGGTGATGTCACCAAGTAACCGCAAGCAAGCTTTGATTCCCCAAGGTGCAGAAATTCTCCCCAACCCCACTGGAACAGCACCGGGTATTATTTGGCAACCCCGTCCTGAAATCACGATTTTTACCTTTCCTGGTGTTCCTAGTGAAATGTACCCGATGTGGGAAGAAACAGCCGTGCCGTTTCTCAAAAGTCAAGGTTGGGGTAAAGAAATTATTTACAGCCGGAGTTTAAAATTTTGGGGTATTGGTGAATCTGCTTTGGCGGAAAAAGTTTCTTCTTATTTGAAGTTGCCAAATCCTACGGTAGCCCCTTATGCAGGTAAGGGGGAAGTAAGATTGCGAGTTTCTGCTAAAGCCACTTCAGAAGCAGCCGCAGAAGACTTAATTGCGCCCATTGAGAAACAACTTAAAGAAATTGCCGGACTAGATTTTTACGGCGTTAATAATGATACCCTTGCTTCCGTTGTCGGTGAGTTATTGCGGGCATCAAAAGAAACGCTTTCGGTGGCAGAATCTTGCACCGGCGGCGGTTTAGGGCAAATGTTGACAGAGATTTCTGGGAGTTCTGATTACTTTTGGGGTGGAGTAATTTCTTATGATAATTCGGTGAAGGTTCGGCTGCTGGGGGTTAACCAGGAAGATTTAGATAAATTTGGGGCAGTAAGCGCAACTGTTGCAGAGCAAATGGCAATTGGTGTAAAAACCCGCCTCGCAACAACTTGGGGATTGAGTATCACTGGTATTGCTGGCCCAACCGGAGGAACAGATACCAAGCCAGTGGGTTTAGTTTACGTTGGTTTAGCTGGCCCAAAGGATGAAGTGGCAAGTTTTGAGTATCAGTTTGGCACAGTGCGAGGACGCGCTCTAATTCGTCATGTCAGTGCTAATGCAGCTTTGGATAATCTGCGGCGGAAGTTGTTAACGAGGTAGGAGAAAGTTCTTTCTGGTTATAAAAATATTAAATTTAATGAACTGGTGATTTTGGTTGAGGCGTTTGGATTTTCTCTATCACGCGTTAATAGCAGTCACCATATATTTACTCATCCAGATATTACTGAGCTTGTTAATCTGCAAAATCGAAACGGCGAAGCTGTTCCTTATCAAGTCCGTCAATTTGTGATTTTGGTTGAAGAATATGCACTCACTTTGGAGGATTAAGGATGAAAAACTATCATATTAATATCTTCTACAGTCAAGAAGATGAGGGCTATATCGCTGACATTCCTGATTTGAAGTACTGTTCAGCGTTTGGTTCAACAGAAGAAGCACTTCGTGAAGTTTTGAAAGCAAAAGAAGCATGGTTAGATGCGGCTAAAATCGAGGAAAAACCAATTCCTGAACCGAGATATCGATCGGCAATTTACCAGATAGCTTCATGATTATGAAGGAGGCGATCGCACTTTTGTGTAGAGCCTCACTCCACATAAATAGAGATTTTATAGTTAGAGTAACTAAAGATTTTCTGGAAATAAAACATAAAGATAGTGCTAGATAAAAGTGTGGGATTGGTAGACTCGGAAAAATATGAGTTCTGAAACAAGCTACGTCTCGCGTAAGCCTTTTAATAAAATTTGTATCCTCTATAATTTAATTATTTCACCTTGAGATTTATATATTTCAATAGCTTTATGATAATCTTTTAATACTGCTTGTATGTCTACTAAAGAAAATGAGTAGTACACTTATTAACAGTAATATTTAATACATAAGTTCATCAACCATCAGGTATCCAACTCTTACCCATCAGCACAATTAATCACGGGATCGCTTGCTGTATTCTTCATAGTTTGTTACAAAAGTACAAAGAACTTCTAGAGACTAAAAACCACATGTTCGGCGGACTTACTGGTTTACAAGATCCTAAAGGCACTGATTGGGGAGAGCGGATGCTCAATACGGTCGCCAGCCAAACGATTCGCCACCTGTTTACGCAAAGCGAGTCAGTAGAAGTCTTTGTGCGCTGCTACCCCTCCAGCAAACTGTTGCAAGGCAGCATTGATAGCTTCAAAATGAGCGGTCGTGGCTTGGTGATTCGGAAAGATTTCGCAGTAGAAGAGATGTCTTTTGAAACCGATGCGGTTGCCATTGACTTCGGCTCGGTTTTAAAGGGCAAGCTCAGTCTTAAGCAACCTACTCAAGCGATCGCTCAAGTAATTTTATCAGAAGCAGGCATCAACCAAGCCTTTAATGCAGAACTAGTGAAAAAGCGTCTGCTTAACCTCACCGTACCATCACTGACGGCATTATCTGGCGGTGAACCAGTCTCCTTTACGGAAGTTCAGGTACAGCTATTGCCAGGAAATCGCTTACAGCTTGTAGCAAAAGCGGATTTAAACAATGGCGAACTCGTTCCCCTGAACATGAGCCTAACTTTAGGGATTGAAAGGCGGCGGCGAGTTTCTTTTAAAGATCCAAAAATCGAACTAGAGCAAGTACCAGAAGCACAACGGGAAATCTCGCAAACTCTGAGCGTGGCGCTGGTAGAAATTTTAGATAATATGGTTGATTTGGATCGTTTTGACCTTGATGGAGTGAAAATGCGACTCAACCGATTAGAAACTGAAGGTCAAAAACTTATTTTCAGTGGATATGCTGAAATTGAACGTATTCCAAATAGCGCTTGATATGAAATAAAAACGTAAAACGCAAAGAAAAATTCTTCCTGAACAGCTTTGCTTGAAGCTTTATACAAGTTAATTCCCGTCTAGAGATTCTAGGCGGTAACACTGTTTATTTAAGGTTGAAACTCTTCGCTAAAGTCAATTTTTGAACGAACCGCAAAGGACGCGAAGGACGCGAAGAAAAGAAAGAAATCTTTAACCCAAGCGTATTGATCTAGGCGGTAGTTTTAATATTTGTTTCAATCCCTAATAGGGATTTTAGTTAATTGCAATCTTTTTTGCCTTGGTGGTTGCCCTTGGTTATTTTGTTTCAATCCCTAATAGGGATTTTAGTTAATTGCAATTTTAGCTCGCTGCCTTGAATGCGATCGCCAAGTTTCAATCCCTAATAGGGATTTTAGTTAATTGCAATCAGCCTTTTTTTAAAAACTAAATTCCCAATTCATCGTTTCAATCCCTAATAGGGATTTTAGTTAATTGCAATTTTGGTCAAGTGAAGTGCGAGTGTCATAAAACCAGTTTCAATCCCTAATAGGGATTTTAGTTAATTGCAATTCCAGGAAAGTTTTCCTGGATGTTCTAATATAAAAGTTTCAATCCCTAATAGGGATTTTAGTTAATTGCAATTTTCCTTGCACCTGATAATTACTTTCATTGTTTTTGTTTCAATCCCTAATAGGGATTTTAGTTAATTGCAATTAATCCTGGTGTCATTTTGATGCAATTGGTCAGATCGTTTCAATCCCTAATAGGGATTTTAGTTAATTGCAATACCTATCACAAAGCGTATCAGGGTAAGTGGAAAAGTTTCAATCCCTAATAGGGATTTTAGTTAATTGCAATTTGGGGGAATCGGGTTATTCCAGGTTTGCTCTAAGTTTCAATCCCTAATAGGGATTTTAGTTAATTGCAATCTTGGGCGCAAATCCACAACAGAGCCAGAAATGGCGCCGCTGTTTCAATCCCTAATAGGGATTTTAGTTAATTGCAATCCTACAAGTATTTGTTTAAATCTTCTTCTTCCCAGTTTCAATCCCTAATAGGGATTTTAGTTAATTGCAATGTATGTTTGGGGAATGCGCGATGTAGCTCCTGTAAGTTTCAATCCCTAATAGGGATTTTAGTTAATTGCAATTGGCGCAAGCCCGATAATCATCGAAAGGGAAGGATCGGTTTCAATCCCTAATAGGGATTTTAGTTAATTGCAATTTTGGGGTCTTCCAGTGTTAAACAAAGTATCAAGTGCTGTTTCAATCCCTAATAGGGATTTTAGTTAATTGCAATTATTAGCCTTGATGCCCTGAATATCACGATGTGCGTTTCAATCCCTAATAGGGATTTTAGTTAATTGCAATTACGAATCTGATGCTAGGCGCAGGGTATTGCCCCGTTTCAATCCCTAATAGGGATTTTAGTTAATTGCAATTCGCCCAACGCTCTGATTCAGTTCCTTTTCTGTTTCAATCCCTAATAGGGATTTTAGTTAATTGCAATATCCGTGTCATTATTGCTTACCACTTGAGTACTATAGAGTTTCAATCCCTAATAGGGATTTTAGTTAATTGCAATTAAATGCAGGGAGCGCAATCTTAGCCCAATAGGTTTCAATCCCTAATAGGGATTTTAGTTAATTGCAATGCTTTTTCTTTTTTGCCAAATCCTAATGATTCAGCGTTTCAATCCCTAATAGGGATTTTAGTTAATTGCAATAGTGGTTTGACAGACTCTACCAACCCATACGGAAATGTTTCAATCCCTAATAGGGATTTTAGTTAATTGCAATTATCGTCGGTGAATTCTGTAAGGTCTACAGATAACTCGTTTCAATCCCTAATAGGGATTTTAGTTAATTGCAATTGTGTATAAAGTTGGTTTTGCTACTAGGTTGCTTGTTTCAATCCCTAATAGGGATTTTAGTTAATTGCAATTGGGATAGGAATGCTGAAAAGTATGCCGAATACATTAGTTTCAATCCCTAATAGGGATTTTAGTTAATTGCAATTAAAAATATCTTATGTTCAAGCTCAAGATCGCTTGGTTTCAATCCCTAATAGGGATTTTAGTTAATTGCAATACCAGTAATGCGTAAATTTGCAGGCTTTGGATCTGTTTCAATCCCTAATAGGGATTTTAGTTAATTGCAATTACGGTGCTTACACCCATATAAAAACGTTCAACGGTAGCGTTTCAATCCCTAATAGGGATTTTAGTTAATTGCAATAAGCTAGTACCTATGAATAAAGAGGGATTGATCAACGTTTCAATCCCTAATAGGGATTTTAGTTAATTGCAATCTTGCTCAATCTCAAGGGGGAATAGGGTTAAGATTATGGTTTCAATCCCTAATAGGGATTTTAGTTAATTGCAATGATCGCGTCTCTATTGCTTCAAAAATTATTTGATGGTTTCAATCCCTAATAGGGATTTTAGTTAATTGCAATAGAATGCGATCGCTATGAATGCTAAACAGGGTGAGTTTCAATCCCTAATAGGGATTTTAGTTAATTGCAATCTCATTCTCGGCAAAGACATCCGCAAGTCGTGTGGTTTCAATCCCTAATAGGGATTTTAGTTAATTGCAATATGTGACCCTAAAGACAAGAATGGCAAACTTCAGTTGTTTCAATCCCTAATAGGGATTTTAGTTAATTGCAATTGTGTTGATTGATGCTCTTGGATCTTCATTTGGTTTCAATCCCTAATAGGGATTTTAGTTAATTGCAATCTCCCGAAACCAACCAGCAAGTAAAAGAATTATTGGGTTTCAATCCCTAATAGGGATTTTAGTTAATTGCAATTTCATCGCGTGTAAAATTCGTAAGTTCTAGTTTCAAATCAGTTTCAATCCCTAATAGGGATTTTAGTTAATTGCAATGTCTTCGGTTGTAGAATACCCCGGAAACTTTCTAGTTTCAATCCCTAATAGGGATTTTAGTTAATTGCAATGGAGTTCTATGGGTCGCCAATATGTTAGATGGTTCTGTTTCAATCCCTAATAGGGATTTTAGTTAATTGCAATTTTACCGTCTAGTCGTTCAGGAGTTGCTGAAAATCCGTTTCAATCCCTAATAGGGATTTTAGTTAATTGCAATGATAGTTGTGATAAATTACTAGTATGCCAGTCTAAGTTTCAATCCCTAATAGGGATTTTAGTTAATTGCAATCTTACTAACTTCTGATGTCTATCGAGTTTATCCGTTTCAATCCCTAATAGGGATTTTAGTTAATTGCAATTATTCAACCAGGGGACTTTGTTAGAGAGTTTGATGTTTCAATCCCTAATAGGGATTTTAGTTAATTGCAATCTAGTAATCGCCTTCGTTCAAGCAAATCTGAACCAGTTTCAATCCCTAATAGGGATTTTAGTTAATTGCAATAAGTTCATCAAAATCATTCACTGGGGTAAAAACGTGTTTCAATCCCTAATAGGGATTTTAGTTAATTGCAATAAGGATGGATGAATTCTGTAATTTGTACAGTAATAGTTTCAATCCCTAATAGGGATTTTAGTTAATTGCAATCTATGGTTGAAAGAAAACCAGTAAAGACTTTAAGTTTCAATCCCTAATAGGGATTTTAGTTAATTGCAATTTTACCATACATATAAAAGGTAAAGTATAATAGTTTATGTTTCAATCCCTAATAGGGATTTTAGTTAATTGCAATTTTAGGTTTAATCGGATTGTTATTAAATGCTGCGTTTCAATCCCTAATAGGGATTTTAGTTAATTGCAATATAAGCTTTTCTGCTTTGTATGTCATATACTAAAAGTTTCAATCCCTAATAGGGATTTTAGTTAATTGCAATCATATAGAAGGAAGGATACGTACTAACTAAACTTGTTTCAATCCCTAATAGGGATTTTAGTTAATTGCAATCTTGCTGCCCACCTTTTATGGTCTTCTTTTGCCTAACTAAACTTGTTTCAATCCCTAATAGGGATTTTAGTTAATTGCAATCGCTTGCGTCTGAAAGCTTTGTGTTATTTGGTTTTCAAGGTTCAATAGCGCGAATGCAAGAATCATAACACGACGGTTTGTAATTTGGCTAGATGTAAATTGCTGAAATGCAGTCTAGATAAGGTGCGCGGATGCTTAGAGAATGTATTCGCTCTCAAGTGCTTACATATAAAGTAATACAGCTATTTTTCTACCCACCCTCTCGTTAACACCTACCTATCCGCGCTTTTTTGCGAAAAACTAGTCTGATTACAAAACCTGCTTTAGTCGGATGATAGCTAGTTTTCTACTTCAAAGCGATCGCTCCAAATCTTACACGAAGCGATCGCCTAGCAACTTGAATTATTTAGATTTTTAAGGAAATCAGGAGTTATTGATTATAAATTGTAATTAATTTTCACCCATAACTCCCAACTCCTAACTTTCTACCTTCCCACACCTACATATTGGAATCCAGCGCGGATCATTGCTTCAGGATCGAGGAAGTTACGACCATCGATGATAACAGGGTGTGCCATCAATTTTGCCATTTTCACATAGTCGAGAGTGCTGAACTGCTGCCATTCAGTAACGAGTACTAAGGCATCGCAGCCATCAGCTAGTCTTTCGGCATCGGTTTCTACTAACACACCAGAAAGCCCATGACGCATACCTGTTTGGGAAATAATAGGATCGTAAGCTTTAACTTTGGCTCCTAATCTGTTTAGCTGCTCGATTAAAATAAGGGCTGGTGCGTCGCGTAAGTCGTCGGTATCTGGCTTAAAGGTCAGTCCGAGTAGTCCGACTGTTTTGCCTTTGAGGATTTTCAGAACTTGTTGGAGTTTTTCCAAAGCAATCAATCGCTGACGTTCGTTGACACTGACAGCAGCTTTCATTAGCTGGGCTTCATAGCCATAATCATCAGCAGTGTGAATCAGAGCGGAGACATCTTTGGGAAAGCAGGAACCACCCCAACCGATACCAGCTTGTAAAAACTTGTTACCAATGCGGGAGTCTAGACCGATACCTCTAGCTACTTGGGTGACATCAGCACCGACGCGATCGCAAATATTAGCAACTTCGTTAATAAAACTAATCTTAGTGGCTAAGAAGGCATTCGCGGCGTATTTAATCATCTCCGCCGAACTCAGGTCTGTTGCGAGAATTGGTACTGGGGGTAAAGATTGATCTTCAGCGTACTTGCGTTCCACAATTGGGGCATAGAGTTGTCGCATTAAAGCTACTGCTCTTTGACTATTGCCTCCGAGTACAATGCGATCGGGGTTGAAGGTGTCGTGAACTGCTGAACCTTCGCGCAAAAATTCTGGATTGCTGATGACATCAAACTCGGCTACAAACTCAGGTAATTTATCATCACTTGGCACACCACCTGCGGGTACTAGTGCTTTTTGCCGCTCTGCAACACCATCTAGAACCAGCATCCGCACCCAGTCACCAGAGCCGATGGGAACTGTAGATTTATTTACTATGACTTTATAACCACCGTTGAGATTTTCCCCAATTCCACGGGCTACAGCTTCGACGTAACGAGTATCACTTTCACCAGTGGGTAAAGGTGGTGTTCCCACTGCAATAAACAGAATTTCTCCGTGGGCAACTCCAGCAGCCAGATCGCTTGTAAAATGAATCTTCTCTGTTTGAATGGCAGACTGCATAATTTCTGAGAGTCCCGGCTCAAAAATTGGCGACTGTCCAGACTTCATTAACTTAACTTTTTCTTCGTTGTTGTCTACGCAAATTACATCATGCCCAATATGAGCCAAGCAAGCACCTGTAACTAAACCAACGTAACCAGTACCAATCACGCAAACACGCATTCTTTAACTCCCTAACTTAATTTGGGTGTAGTTTTCAAAAAGAAGTTATCAATAAGACACTTAACACATGGTTAGTAAATTCAGCAACTAAGCATACTAGCTACCCTTCGGGTAAGCCTGCATGAAAATTCAGAGCAACGCTAGGCCCTGCTTAGTTGATTGAATTATTGACATCGCCTTGAATGCGATCGCGGAAATCTTCTATTGTCAGTTTTAACCCCTCTTGCAGAGGAATGGTAGGTTCCCAATTTAACCAAGTCTTTGCCTTGGTAATATCAGGCTGACGACGGCGGGGATCGTCCGAGGGTAGTGGCTCGTATTTAATCTGCGCGTCTGGGTTGATCATATTTTGCACAGCTTGCGCTAATTGCAAAATTGTGTATTCGCCAGGATTGCCCAAATTGACTGGGCCAATATAGTCACTATTCATCAAGCGGATGAATCCTTCTACCAAATCGGAAACGTAGCAGAAACTACGAGTTTGCGAACCATCCCCGTACACGGTTAAAGGATTACCCCGCAAGGCTTGAACTATAAAGTTGCTCACCACCCGACCATCGTTTTCTAACATTCTTGGGCCGTAGGTGTTAAATATCCGAACAACTCGAATATCAACTTTATTTTGTCTGTAGTAATCAAATGCTAAAGTCTCAGCAATTCTTTTACCTTCGTCGTAGCATGAACGTATCCCAATCGGATTAACGCTACCCCTATACTCTTCAGTTTGGGGATGAACTTCTGGATCTCCGTATACTTCACTGGTTGAAGCCAAGAAAAACCTAGCTTTCACACGTTTAGCCAGCCCCAACATATTCAGGGTTCCCATAACGTTAGTTTTAACAGTTTTAACTGGGTTGTACTGGTAATGTACTGGTGAAGCAGGACAAGCTAAATGATAAATTTGATCCACTTCTAACCGAATTGGTTCGGTAATATCGTGACGGATTAGTTCAAAGTACGGATGACCTAACCATTTAAGGATGTTGCGTTTATGACCTGTGTAAAAATTATCCAAGCATATTAATTCATGCCCATCATTCATTAGTCGGTCGATGAGATGGGAACCAATAAACCCAGCACCGCCCGTCACCAAAATTCTCATAGTTTCCTAGTTACTTACAAATATTTTCAGTAGCTATTGCGCTTACTTTTAGATTACCCAGCTTGGGGACAAAAATACAGAACTCAAAAAAGAACAAGGTTTAATCAAAAGTGTTGTTGAACTTACTTATTTTTTACAGTTATAGTTTTGTGATGTTTTTACCTGCTTTTTTAATAATTTAACTAGCAAAATAACAAACTTAGCCTCAATATTGTCAGTGTTCTAGTTAAAGTTCATCAAATCTTCAATAATATAAAGTGTTTATGGTTACTGCTGTTCTTAGCTGGATGCAAAGCAGCAAAAAACGGACTATAGGAATGTACAAATATTCCTACAGTCGATCCAGTTCACTCAGATGGACTGAAATCTGCCCAGTATTATACAGCAGACGTAATGCTAGTAACTGTGTTAGAGATAACTACATTTGTGGTTTGAGTGCGTTGCGGTTCTCCAAGCATGACAATGGAGCAGGTGAGTTGTCTGGCTAACTGGGTTGTAACATCGCTAATGGCTAACCCTCCAGGACTGGTACGATTGCGTATAAAAGGTAAAACTACTAAATCATATAATCGTGCTGCCTGCAAAATGGCTTGGGCAACATTTTCATGAGCGATAATTTGAATTTCTGGGGCATTAGCCAAAGCTAAATTAGATACCATTAGGGAGAGATGCGATCGCCTCCAAGCAATTTTACTGGAACTAGTGCGGCGATCGCACACATTTAGCACAGTAATGTGGCTCTGATTAGCCTCCGCCAGCATTTGGGCAAATTGTACAGGTTGTAATATGGGTGCTGTTAAGTTTTCTACTGGTACTAAGATGCGCTGAATTTTTTTCGGTGATTCTACTAAACGTGTCACCGCTACTGGACAATGGGATGCCCAAAGCACACCATCAATCACATTTCCAAATAAACGCGCTCGTAACCCAGTCCGTTTACCCCAACCCATAACAATTAAATTAGCCTTTTGTTCGCGGGCGGCTCGGCTAATTCCTTGAGCAAAGGCATCATCAATTCGCAGCATTGGTTCTGCGGTAACACCTAATAATCGACTGTGTGCCGTAGCTTTGGTCAATAACTGCTCGCTGCGTTGCAGAGAAGCTTCTAACTGCGGTGCATCCATGTGAGCAGCAGCATTAGCGATCGCCAGTGGTATAATTTTCCCCTGAGACTGATGTGCTAATAATGCTGCCATTTCAATCAAATGCTGTTCAGTATGAGGATTATAAACAGGTACAACTATCGTAAAAGCACTATCTGTATCTGGTGCATTCTGTTCAGGTAAAGGTGTTGCTGGATCTTGAGTTGGTAAGGAATTCAAACCAATAGCTATTCGACTGGTGATCAACGGCCCCAAGGTTGATGTGACAAGCATTAAAAGAATGACACTGTGTAATACTTCAAGTGGCAGCAACCCAGTCCGATATCCCACCAACGTACCTGCTAAAGTTGTACTAACTTGGGGAAGTGATAGCGACCAAATGGTTAGCGTTTCTTGCCATTTATAGCGGTAAACGAGTTTTGTCAATAAAGCTGCAATCAATTTACTGATAATCAAACCAACTATCATCAACAGTGTTAACTTGAGCGTGTCCAAGTTGTTCACAAAGGCGGATAGATCGATCAGTAAACCAAGGTCAACAAAGAAAATGGGAATAAACAGCACACTCCCAATAAATACTACCTTTTCTTTGACTGGGCCTTCACCCACGGCTTCATTTACTGCCAAACCTGCTAAAAAAGCGCCAACAATTTTTTCTACTCCAATCAATTGAGCGCCCACAGCCGCCAGAAATAGAGAAAGTAATACAAACAAAAATTTGTTTCCTTCGTCATCTCTAGACCGCTTGAAAAATTCCTTACCTGCCCAATCAAAGCCTGTAACAACGGCAACAGAGTAAATAGTTAACCGCCCGGAAAAGGTGAGTAGTTCAGCAAAGCTGAATACCCCATCATCAGCGATGCCTACACAAATGGCTAATATCAGTACTGCGCCAATATCTGTAAAAATCTTAGCTCCAATGGTGACAGTAACAGCTTCATTGTTTACCACTCCCAAACGGCTGATTATGGGATATGCCAAAAGGGTATAGGAAGCGAATAAAGAGCCAATTAAGATTGAGGTATTCCAGCCATAGCCTAAAATCAACCCTAATAAGGTTCCCATTACTAGGGGGACAATAAAAGTCAAGGTAGCAAACCCAAAAGCACGACTTTTTTGCCGACGAAACTTTTCGAGATCGACTTCTAGCCCTGCGACAAACAGCAAATAAATTAACCCAATATCTGATAGCAGGTTAATCATCGGTGAGTCAGACTGAAATAGATGCCAGCCTGAAGGCCCAAGTACTAGCCCTGAGAAAACCAAACCCACTAATCCTGGTAATCTTAGCCGCTCAAACATGATGGGGATAACTAAGATAACCACCAGCAAAATAGCAAAGGGAACAATTGGTTCCTTGCCAAGAACTTGGGAATTTAGTTCCAAAACAAGAACTTGTGATATGAGTTCCATCATGTAGGAATTGAAGGGGCTATGGTAAAAGTGCGATTACCTTGGGGCGATCGCCTGATGGATATAAAATTGGGAAGCCACCTGACGAAAAATTAAAAATATTAATTTACACTAACTAGGTAATTGTTTAAGAACTAACTACCTACGGATGGATTTGACTTAAAATAAACCGCAAGCGATCGTAGTCGTCTTTAAGTAGCACGCTCAGATTACGTCCAGCTTTAATTAGCCATTCTCGGTCAGCTTTGCGTAACTGGTATACATCTCGAATGGCTGCTGCGGTTAAAGACTCGACTGGCGCACCGTTAATACAAAGCAGTGTCCGCAAAAAATCTAGTTCTTCAGTAAATTTAACGATCGCTTCTGGTTCACACCGATAAACAGCTTGATGAATTTGCGGGGGGCGGGGTGGTAGATACTGATATATTCTTTGGTTATAACCTCGATTCTGGGAAGATTGCTCAAATCCCACGATCGCAGCGCGAAATTCTGTTCTCAACATGGCAAATATTTGGGGTTGTTCCTCGCGTAAGTCTTGCAATGACAACCCCAAAGCCCTAGCCCGGTGTACAGAATCTATAGGCATAGTAGTAGCATAATATACTACAGCATAGACTTGATTGCCAGATTCTTCATCTACAGAACAAACCCAACTACCAAAGGGTGGCATTGAGGGAAAGCTTAAATCTTCTGGTTCTAGACACTGAGCTAAAAATTCGGTACTAGTAGTTTCAATCACCTCCGCAATGTGGTTGGGATGGCGATCGCCAGTGGCAAACTGTGGTAAGGGGAGGCGCATAGTAATTTAGTCATTAGTCATTGGTCATTAGTCACTTGTACTAAGCTTTGCCTCTGGCGCAGCCTAAGAAGATAAGTATTAGTTTTTGCCAAATGACAAAGGACAAATGACTAATGACTAATCTTATTTGGCTTTTTTCCGTCCGGCTATGGTTTCTATGAGTTCCAATTCGCTTAGACGAAAGGTAACTAATTTATCCCAGTTACCACCTTCAAATAATACGGCTATTTTGCCATCACTCACCCGTTGCACGAGTCCTTCGTAACGATAATAGGTATCTGCGGGATTCTTGACGCGAACAGTTGCTCCAGGCAGAATCATATTTTTAGCCTCGTTTGTTTCCTTTTAATAGCTTAATACTTGTTAATAGTCATTTGTCATTGGTCATTGGTTATTAGCAAAGGACAACTGACAAATGACTAATGACAACTGACGAATCAATAATACTTCTGCTTTTGGCGAAAATTTGCTACCGATTCTACTATTCCCAAGGAAATGAAGTTAGTCAGCATAGCAGAACGCCCATAACTCATCCAAGGTAGGGGAATTCCTGCCACAGGCGCTAAACCTACAGTCATACCAACGTTCACAATAACTTGAAACACGATCATGGATAAAACCCCAATAGCCAACAAGGAACCAAAGTTATCTTTGGCGGTTTGGGCAACATGCAGCAGACGGAGGCAAATTAAGCAAAAGACAAACAGCACTACCAAACAACCAACAAAACCGAATTCTTCCCCGACTGCGGAGAAAATAAAGTCTGTATGCTGTTCGGGTACGAAATTCAGTTGTGTCATTGGCCCCTTAAATAAACCCCATCCCCAAATTTCACCAGCACCAATGGCAATACGAGATTGAATTAAGTGATACCCAGCACCGAGTGGATCGTGATCGGGATCCATGAATACAGTTAGCCGAGCTTTTTGATAGGGTTTTAAAATATGGTTCCAAGCGAAAACTCCTAATTCACCACCCAGTATATTGAGAGTCCACGCACCGATTGCACCACAACCAAATCTACGCCAAGGCAGAGTTTGCCAGCCCAAAATCGCCATCGCAAACGACCAAACTATTCCTAATGGCCCAAAAGATAGTTCTTTGAATAAAACTATCGGCTCTGATAAAGGCCAAGAAATACTAAACAAAATGGCAGCAACGACAGGAGATATTAGCAGAATTAACCAGCCTGGGTTAGCATTTGCCCAGTAAAGCATTCCTAAGACGATCGCACCAAATACCAGTGATGTTGCTAAATCTGGTTGCAAAAACACTAATCCCCAAGGTATAGCGGTAATTGCCAGAACCCGGAAAACACCTTCAAGGCTAGAAGCAGTACGTCTGTGTAACAACGCTGCTAAGGTGATAATCATGCCAACTTTGGCAAATTCTGAGGGTTGCACGTTAAAGCCGGCAATACTAATCCACCTCTGTGCCCCTTTAGCGCTAGTACCAGCAATCATCACAGCGACTAAGCTGAAATTCGTAAGTGAGTATGTTACCCAGTGCCACTGCATCAAAAGTTCGTAGCGGATGCGAGATAAAAACAGGGCTATAAGTACACCAATACCCGCTACCATCCAGTGCCACCACCAATCAGTTACTGGCTGCTTCAGTTCCGTGCTGAGGATCATGAGTCCACCAAAGATACTCACAGCAACAGGCAAACAAAATAGTAGCCAATCTACATTCTGCCAGGGCTTAACCCAAGACTTCCAGCGAATTTTGGGGAGCGATCGTTTTAATAACATTGTGCCAATTTAGACTTTTTTTTAGTGTTGGAGATTGGGGATTGGGAATTGGGGATTGGGGATTGGGGATTGGGAATGGGACATTGGGCATTGGGAATAGTTATTCTCCTTGCTCCCCTGCTCCCCTGCTCCCCTGCTCCCTGCCCCATTCCCCATTCCCCATTCCCAATCAATCTTTAGTATTCCCAAGACATAGCCCAGGAAGCAGATAGAAATTAAAATTAATTATGTCAATGCAGCAACTGATACTTTACCAGCAATGGTAAGAGCGATCGCTGTCAATGCTTTTGCTGAAGCTGAATCTGGATCGCCAACAACTATCGGCACACCACTGTCACCGCCAACTCGTGTGGAAATCTCTAGCGGTACGCACCCTAAAAGTGGCACTTCCAATTCGGCAGCAGTTTTGGAGCCTCCACCCGAACCAAAGATGTCATACTGCCTATCTGGTTGATCGGGAGGGATAAAATAGCTCATATTTTCCACGATTCCCAATACCGGGACATTCATCTGCTGGAACATCCGCAATCCCTTGCGAGAATCTAACAACGCTACATTTTGCGGTGTGGTGACAATTACCGCCCCTGCCATCGGCACTGCTTGAGTTAAAGTTAACTGAGCATCTCCAGTTCCCGGTGGCATATCTACAATCAAATAATCTAGTTCTCCCCACTGCACTTGATAGAGAAATTGGCGAATTACGCCATTGAGCATAGGCCCCCGCCAAATTACTGGTTGATCTCGGTCAATCAAAAAGCCCATTGAAACTAATTTGACACCGTGATTAAAAGCAGGTTCCAAGATTTCACCTGTTTCAGTAGAACGCACTACAATTTGGGCATCGGCTAGACCCAGCATCGTCGGATCATTGGGGCCGTAAATATCAGCATCTAACAAGCCGACTTTCGCCCCAGTTTGGGCTAGAGCCACTGCTACATTCACTGCTACCGTACTTTTACCAACGCCACCTTTGCCACTGGAAACAGCAATAATATTTTTGACACCAGAAATACCAGTACGGTCTGGCAAACTTTTTTGTTGCGGTGTTTCTGCGGTTACTTCTATGCTGACATCTGTAACACCTGGTAGCTTTTTGACAGCTTTTTGACAATCTTCAACGATAAATTCACGTAAAGGACAAGCAGGAGTTGTCAACACCAAAGTGAAACTCACTTTCCCATCGTCAATTTTGACGTTACGAATCATATTCAGTTCCACCAGACTTTTGCGGAGTTCTGGATCTTCCACAGGGCGCAAAATTTCTAAGACTGAGCGAGAATCAAGGACATCGTACATAAAAATTTAAAATTCAATTAATGAATAGATACACTTGTGGCGAACATCTTAGCTATTAACTCGATACTTTCTTGAGTAAGGTCAGCTTAGTGTTTTCACTGTCAATGCCGTAATAAAACTTAGTAAATAGCATTATTACCTAATAGAATCTTAACTTTGTTTGGGCATTGGGAATTGGGCATTGGGAATTGGGTATAGTTATTCTCCTTGTCTCCTTGTCTCTCTTATCCCTTACCTAAAAATCAAAACAACTATCATTAATGGATTTTTTCTTACCAGATACCGTTGGTAATGCCGTCTTTTCGGCTGCTTCTACTAAAGCTCGTGCTACGCGGTCTGCATAAGGACGGGATAAAGACCAAATCAGAGGCGAGAACCAACCCCGTAGGGTTACAGAATAAGACAAACAAGTACCACAAACCGTTGACTCTACTTGATAAGTCACTCGTTCTTCTATCCCCGGAATCGCTAGCACTCGGATAGTCAGCATCTCTCTAGGATTGACGCGCTCAACAAAAATACGGATAGGAATCGGCGAAAAACGTGTTACTGCGTGAAAAATTAATCCTGGTTTGGGTACTAATCCGTAGGGTACATTAGTACTTTTAAGTAATGGATGCCAGGAAACATCTGTTAAGTCAGCGACTTTTTGCCACAATTCATCTACAGAAGCAGAGCTAATTTCTCGATACGTCCGCACCAGAGAAGCGCAAAACCGACGACGTTTGCGGTGGATGAATTTGGATAACCAATCTTGCATTTTCCTAATCCTCCCCCTCTCTAGACACTTTCTGGTAACTCTGGTATCGTGTGCAACTACGTTCAGTTCCTGAAATACCAAATGAGCGAAATAGTAAAAATTAACAAAAAAAACTCAGTCAATATACAAGCCTATACGCATTTGAGGGAAAATAACTCTAGTGATGCCTATCAATCGTATAAATGTTTAACCAGTAAGAAAAAAGCGGGTTATGCAAATAGAACTTGATTGTTGGCACGTGTTTCCCCCAAATTCTAAAATAAGAAATTTGTGGCTTTCTGGAAATAAATTGTAATTTAGGTTCGGGAATCTATGTTGACCAACTCGCAAACACCAACTGTAGCAGCAGAATCATCCAAGTCTTTGCCAGCACCTGACGCTCAGATTAGAGTCAGTCAGTTTATGAAACAACTGCAAGACGAAATTGCCGAATCATTGGCAAAACTAGATGGTGTGGCTAAGTTTAATGAAGATAGTTGGGAACGCCCTGAAGGAGGCGGAGGGCGATCGCGCGTGCTGCGAGAAGGTAGAATATTTGAACAAGCAGGTGTAAACTTTTCTGAAGTTTGGGGTTCCCATTTGCCAGCCTCAATTTTAACCCAACGCCCTGAAGCCGCAGGTCATGGCTTTTATGCCACGGGAACTTCAATGGTGTTACATCCTCACAATCCTTATGTACCTACAGTTCATCTAAATTATCGCTACTTTGAAGCAGGGCCAGTGTGGTGGTTCGGTGGTGGTCTTGACTTGACACCTTATTACCCCTTTGCTGAAGATGCCGCACATTTACATAAAACATTAAAACAGGCTTGTGACAGACACCACCCAGACTATTACTCTGTATTTAAGCCGTGGTGTGATGAATATTTTTACCTCAAGCATCGTGATGAGACACGGGGCGTAGGTGGTCTGTTTTTTGATTACCAAGATGGTCAAGGTGCTTTATATCGGGGGCCAAATCCCAATGGGGAAGCGGCTATTCATAGCAATCAGGTAGGAATACCAGCAACCCGTAATTGGGAAGATTTGTTTGCCTTTGTCCAAGACTGTGGCAGATCATTTTTACCAGCCTACGTACCAATTGTAGAACGGCGGCATGGGATGGAGTATGGCGATCGCCAACGGAATTTTCAACTCTATCGCCGGGGACGGTATGTAGAATTTAATTTAGTTTACGACCGAGGCACCATTTTTGGACTACAAACCAACGGGCGCACCGAATCAATTCTCATGTCCCTACCGCCCTTAGTGCGCTGGGAATACGGCTATCAACCAGAACCCAATTCCCCCGAAGCTGAGTTGTATGAAACCTTCCTTAAGCCTCAAGATTGGATCAACTGGACACCCAAATAGTGCTGAGTAATGAGTGCTGAGTAATGAGTAATGAGTGCTGAGTAATGAGTGCTGAGTGCTGAGTTAGGAATTCTTCCCTATCTCCCTCATCCTCATCTCCCCCACTCTCCACTTTAAATTGCTACTCAGTATTTGTTTAGTAAGTTAAACTACTAAAGTTAAGCACTTAGCAGAAAAAGGTGACAATTTTAGCTATAGCTTGTTAATCTCGAGTGACAGCATTAGAGAATTCTGTAACTAGCTAATCTTAAGATAAATGCCAAGGGGAGGGCTTTAGTGATTCATATAGACCAAAAAACTTATACAACCCAAGACGGAAACACCGTTATTGTCCTGACACCAGCAGGTCGCCTCGACATTACCACTGCTTGGCAATTTCGCCTGAAATTACAAGAGTGTATTTCCAAACTCAGCCGCCATGTAGTTGTAAATTTGGCTCAGGTAAATTTTATTGATAGTTCTGGTCTTACGTCTTTGGTAGCGGGAATGCGTGATGCTGATAAAGTCAAGGGCAGTTTCCGTATCTGTAATGTACATCCAGAAGCCAAACTCGTGTTTGAAGTGACGATGATGGATACTGTCTTTGAAATCTTTGAAACAGAAGAGGAAGCTTTAGAAGGTGTACCTCGTAGCATCGCTAGCTAAAAAAGAGTTAGGAGTTAATTGAAACTTCATAACTCGTAACTAATGAATCATAACTTTATCTTATTGAATACTGATTCCGCTTGGTGTAGCGATAAGGGCCCATAATCGCTCCCCAAGTTGCTTTTCCAGTTGCTGGGTCGATTCCTTTGTCGTAGCTGTGAAATGCTGTCGCAGTGGTTTCAAACCCCAAGGAAACATAGATGCTATTGCCAAGATAAGTAAAGCTGCAAAGAGTCTCTGGTTGTGGAGTGGCGGTGAACTTATAGCGATCGCCAGCTAGTGTTTCCTGAGTTACTGTTAGGATACAACCTGGTAGTAAATCTAATTGTTCGGGTGTCAGTGTGTTCAGTAGAGTAGGGTTATTGCCTGCGCCTCTTAATACATCTGGATCTTGAGGCATATAATATTGTACTTCCAAAGATTTGTCATTGTTGCCCTGACGCAACCGCATAATTCTTTGGCGGTAAGGTTTATCTAGGTTGAGCGCGTTAGCTTGTTCAGCGAACAGGGTAATGCTATCTTCTGTAAAAAGATTAATTGGTCTTTGCCACATTCGGAGATGGACATACCAAATAGGTTCTCCTATAGCTTGTTCTTGATTATCAAATTCACCAGCTAGGTACTCACCTAAAGCAATTAACTGTGGCGAAAAGTTCATAAATGCGATAAATAAATCATTAAGGATAAATATTTTTGGCTAGTTTTTTAGAAAAAAGGGTCTTAATCCCCTATGGCTACTAGCTTATAAAATACTTGTGATTTTTTATATTGTAAATGAAACCGTCACCAGTCAAAAGCTCAACTTGGCAAAGTAGCCTTTAAGCGAGAAAATAAAGATACGTCGCCCTTAACATTTTCTTTGTGAATAACGTCCGTACTGTCTCTGATACAAAAAGAACTTTTTACAATCTTCACACCCGTCCGATTAACACTATTTATCGTCGGGTGGTAGAAGAGTTGATGGTAGAAATGCATCTACTGTCAGTAAATATCGATTTTAGCTACAATCCAATTTATGCCTTGGGCGTCGTCACTACTTTTGACCGCTTCATGCAAGGCTATCAACCAGAAAGGGATCAAGAATCAATTTTTAACGCCCTATGTCGGGCTATAGAACAAGATCCGCAACACTATCGGCAGGATGCTGAAAGATTGCAAGCTGTAGCTAAAGGCTTGCCAGTTAAAGATTTAATTGGGTGGCTAGGCCAAACTACTTACTTAGATCGAGATACTGACTTGCAAGCACAACTGCAAGCGATCGCCAATAATCCTAACTTTAAATACAACCGTTTGTTCGCAATTGGTTTATTTTCGTTATTGGAACAGTCAGATCCTGAATTAGTCAAAGATCAAAAGCAACTCACTGAGGCGCTAAAAGCGATCGCTGCCGGCTTGCATATATCTGATGACAAACTCAACAAGGATTTGGAGTTATACCGTTCTAACCTAGAGAAAATGGCGCAAGCGCTAGTGGTGATGGCAGATATGCTCTCAGCCGATCGCAAAAAACGCGAACAACGCAAACAACAATCAAGCACACCCGTTGCTCCCCCAAGTTCCAACGAATAGTTAGGAAATGCTAGAGACACGATTAATCGCGTCTGTACAGGAGTTAGGAGTTAGGAGTGATGAGTTGTTAATAACTCCTAATTCCTCACTCCTTACTATTGATTTTAAACGCCCAATATTTTGTAGATCAAGCTGTTAATTATAGTCAGCGTAAATGCTCCAATAACAGCACTCCAAATCCCGTAACGTAAGCGAAAGCCTTCTACTAACCAAGCAGCAATACTAAAACAAACCACGGCAATCATAAATGTAAAAATGCCGGATAGTAAGTCCAGTGTAAGTAAATTTGGGACTGCAAAAATGAGGCTTAAAATCGGTCTGACTATTGCCGTCACAATACCAAGCACTGCGGCAGAAAGAAAAGCTTTCCCAGGAGTATCAATTTCAACTCCTAAAGGTAATTTACTAATTATCAACAGGCTGATAGCTGTTACTACCCAAACAATTAAAAGCGTAACGATATTCATGCCACAACCCCTGATATTAATTCGTAATTCGTAATTCGTAATTCGTAATTATGACACAGTGAAAAATGCTTGTTCCAAGCGTTTTCCAATCTGTTAACCCATCTAGTTAAACAAAACATCCTTCCCCAATTTGGTATGAAATGTGGATGGTAATTGGTGAGAAATTACTTAGTTTATACAATGGGAAATCTTTAAAGCTCAACCAATTATTTGTAAATTAGCAGGTTTTTTTTCTCTAGCCGAGATTTATTCTAGATATCTTTAGGTTTAGGAAAAGGTTTGAAGGGAGAGGCACGGGAGAAATAAGCAATGCCCCATGCCCCACGATCCCTATTTCATCTTTTAAGAGGAGGTTGGGTTTGTTTCGGTGCTACAGGCGCTTGTGATGCTGGTGGGTTAGAAATGCCAGGATTGATAGGACTGATACCTTGCCCGCTTGGAGGCTGACTTACGCCAGGTAAGGGTGCGGAATTAGGTGCTAAGGGAAATTTAGGGCTAAGATTGCCTTCAGGATTGATGCCTGGAAATGGTGCTGTACTAGGATTAATTGGCAAAGAGGGAATATTCGGCTGATTGAGTGAGTTAATGGGTGGTTGAGATGGGCCAGGAATAATTCCTAAAGAAACGCGATCGCCTCCTACTTGCCGTAGCAAATCTAATGTCTCAATCACATCATTGTAAGTTGCTGTCCGCGAAGCATTTAGCACCACAACAGCACTGGGATTTGCTTGGAGATACTGTTTTAACCTTGCTCCCAAATCGTCCCGTTTTACAGCCTGTTTTTCGATATAAGTGTTGCCAACAGCATCGATAGTTACAATCAAACTTCCACTCTGGGATGTTATTCCAGATACTGTACTGGGACTGGCTTTGGGCAAATCAACATTTATTGCTTGTTGTCGCGTAAATTGTAATGCCGCTAACAAAAAAAATGTCAGGATACAAAAAACAACATCAATTAAAGGGATGATTTGAATTTGGACTTCTTCAATTGGGGTATGTAGATTAACTTTCATTTTCTCAATTTAAACGCCTGATTTGGGGGTTGAATTATAGACTAATTAGGTAGACTCGGTGGTTCAGGAGGTTCAGGCAACCTAGTCTTTCCTGGCTTGCGGGGTGGAGTAAAATTTTCCCGTACAATTGCTGATGTACTATTACTAAAATCAGGGGGGGACTGGCGGTAGAGCAATTCCATCTCATTCCCTGCCTTCCGAAAAACTTTGACTTGGTTAACTACAAAACTTTGAAATAGGCGGTAAAATACCAAACTAATAATGGCAACTATTAGCCCAGTTGCCGTACTAATTAAGGATTCCCCAATACCAGTAGTCACTCCGGCGGTAGATTCAGTTCCCAAATCACCAATCCGAATTGAGCGCAGAGAATGGATTAGACCTAAAACTGTACCTAATAATCCCAGAAGCGGGGCGAGCGCAATCACGGCTTCTAAAAGTTTTTCGCCCCGCCGCATTCCAGCCAATTCATCTTCGGCTGTAGCCTCAAGTGCTAGTCGAAAGGTTTCCGCATCAGTTTTTGGGAAACGTAAGGGTGCGTAGAGAAAACGCCCGACAGGTTGATGGCTTGCACCTCTTGCAATATCCGCAGCTGCTTGCCAATTATCCTGGGCTGCATCCAGAATGCGATCTACTATTTGCTTTTCCTGAGTCAAAATTCGCACCCAGAACCACAGGCGCTCAAAAATGACACTCAAAGATAGAATCGACAGAATAAGCAAAGGCCACATCGCTGGCCCGCCCTTATAAAACAAATCTAAAATATCCACTGTTTAAGTTTCCTCCCTCCACGACTAGAGCAAATGTGCTAAAGCATTTTAATTCTAGAGATTAATGCAAAATGAGGGACTTCCAAAATATAAATTTATCGAAAACTTAAAAAGTCGGTATAAGCACAATAAAACTCTTGCAATACCAGACTTTTGTACAAAATTACAAAGCAGGTATTTGGTAAGAAATGACGAGTAGCGTCTACCAGACTAACTAGGACGGTTATTCCCACCGGGAGTTTTTAGCATAATTTGTCAAAATTAAAGATAACTGGAGGTTCAAAATATGAAATTTTCAATCCAATCACTTTACACCTGGTATGGCAATTTGCTTCGTAACCCCAAGTATCGTTGGTGGGTAGTTTTAGGAACATTAGTTTATTTGGTCAGCCCAGTTGATTTTCTTCCTGACGTTTTCCCCATAATCGGACAGGTTGATGATGTTTTCCTTTTGACTCTCCTGGTTAGTGAGGTGTCTGGGCTAGTAATTGAGGGCTGGAAAGCTCGTAAGGGTGATGTAGGAACTGAAGCTGAAGCAGTTAATACTACTGAGACTTCTACTACTGCTGCAAGCACTATTGATGTTGATGCTGTTTCGGTTAAGTAGTTTTAACAAAACCCCTGCTTTTGGAATCTGAGGTAGGGGATATTTTTTATATATAAAAAAAATGCAGATGTAAGCCCGATACGGTTCGGTTAAAGGGGAAAGGGGAAAGGTGAAAGGTTTTAAATACATCCTTTACCCCTTACCCCAAAACCATTTCCCAGACCAGAAGGAAAGTTCATTGTGCTTATCCAAACCGTATTGGATGTAAGCCCACAAGCAGGGGATGAAAAAGTATGATTCAAGCCCAACTAAGCAGAAATATGGTAATTTATCGAACAGAATTGAAGAGTTAGGAGTCAGAATTCAGAATTAATCTTTGACCGAAAAAGCGGATAGCGCAGCGTTAACGAGTCCGAATCCCCGACTGATGAATTCTGAGCCTTGTTAGCGGTAGCAGGGCGTTTAGCCCATTCTGACTTCTTAATTCTCCTTTAAATAACTATTTAAAATATTTTGCTTTTTTTTGGAAATGTGTATTCATTTTTGACAAATCACAAATTTCAAAACCGACCTAATTGCAAATTGTAATTAATACTGAAGAACCAGCCATCAAAATCAATGTTTTCGACGGTTGAACTACCTAAACTTACCCCAGCCTGTATATTCATATTAGCAGTATCGGATATTCGGTAATTTAAGTGCCCGAACAGCCGATGAAATTCGTCTTCTCGATCGCGCTGTGTAAAGTCCGATAAGTTCATCTGGTAGTTAATACCAACCTGGAGAGGCTTTTGCAAATAGTAGTTCAGAGACACCCAAAAGGAATTAATTATCCGATCGCGACTTTGGGGGTCAGCAAAATTTACACTTAACTCGTAGAAGCTATCTAACGTTAATTTTGAAGTTAAAGGATCTCGCCGTCCCAAAGATAGTTGCAGAGAATTCTCATTTAAAAAGCGATCGCCTGCTTTGAAGCTATTCAAGCGATCGCTGTTGTTTGCATAAAATAACTGTTGATTACTCCAACTGAGTTCACCGTACATTCGTTGGGATAGCTGCTGGTAAATACTGAGATTAAATCTTACCTGGTTGTAATGGTATTGTGACTGATTTATATAACGAATGAGATTGCCATCAATTGAGCCGTTTAAATAAGTCTTAGATCCTAAAGGGAAATATGCAGAGGCTAGCGTCAGTCCAGAAATAATTAAACCATCTTCTATAGGATTATCATCTGAGGAAAAAATATTAGTTGTCTGGAAATAACCAACACGGCCCTGTAGATAGCCTATGGGTTTCGACTTAGGTACAGGTAGGGGTTGGGGTGTCGGTGGAAGAGGAGGTTGTTCTAGGGGTCTTAACCGCACACGCAATCCTAATTCGCGATCGCTATTAGACTCAGTCGGTGATTTTGGCGATCGTAGCAGTCGTGTTAGCCTCTCTAGCCTTTGGGAATAATTTATATTAGGTGCATTTAATAATTCCTCTTTTGAATCTGAAGGAGATGTAGGCAAAACACTTGGTTGCGATTCTAGCTGTGGTGGGTCATTTTGCTTTTGAGTATCCCCAAGTTCTTCGGTTGGGTCTTGGACTTGAGTTGTTTCGGGTGGTTGCTGTGCCAGATTTAACGGCATTTGTAAGTATAAAAGATGCGATGCACTGGACTGCTTACACAAAGAGTTAGTTACCTCTTTCTGCAACTTTTGACACACTTGATAAGTTACCTGTGTGCTTGCTAAATTTTTATAACGCCAAATCTCTGTATTTACAGATTCTGCCGCATCTACTCTAATGCAACACCAGCTTCCACCATTGGACGTTAACAAAATACAAAAAAATAAATTTTTCCAGTTCTTGAATCGCATCTAGTTAGATCGCGTCAATCGCGTTTGGCAAATGTAGACATACAAGCTAAATCAGGATTTTAGATTCAGAATATAGGGACTTCCAGTTAAAAAATATCCCATTCTAGGGGCGCAATGCCTTGCACCCTTACAAATATGCAGATAATTTGGGATAATTGATTTTCTGCAAGCCCCCTACAATTGAATGCATCTATTCTAGCTTTGTAGGTATATACTAAAACTACAAACGGAAATTGCCGTTTTTCAGATTTTCTCCCACTTTTTCAAAAATAATCTAGAATCTTTCGATATAATTTATGCTCACCTTTAATGAGATACAGCCATTCAGTCATTTCATAGATAGATTTATAAAAACTTTTTTCCCATATCATTGATAATGCTGTAGCTGCTGATTCCGATTCTGATTAAAATGTTTCGGAAGAAAAACTTAAATAAATTAAACATATAGTGTATTGTGTAGTTCATTTATTAATTTTTATGTACTTGATTTAAAATAAAAACTCAAAAAGTTTAACTAAGAAAACTTTCCTATAAAAATGAGCAGAACTTAAATATTGAAGTTTTTTGATACTAGTTGAAGTTCACAAATTATCCAACTATGTTTTATAAATCATTTCCATTATTAGTGATTAGTCTATGGGGAATTATGGTACTACCTTTGTCAAATAGGGTAAGTGCCATAACACCTCTAACGCGAGCGGAGATTCAAAGCCTCCGCAACATAGTACAACTTATACCCAAAGATAGACATAAAAAGCGTCCTGCACGCAAATCAGATGCAATGACTCCTGGGGATGGGTTGTCAACTGGTCGAGCTTCCCTAGCAGACTTGCGCTTTAACGATGGTTCTTTAGCACGAGTTGGGGAACAGGCCATATTTCAATTTTTACCAAAAACTCGTAGTTTTAGATTGTCAAATGGAACCGCATTGCTGCTTATCCCACCTGGAAGGGGGCAAACACGTATACAAACGCCAAGTGCAGCAGCAGCAATTCGTGGTTCAGCATTATTTGTCCGCTACAACAAACAAACTGACACCACAATTGTGGGTGCGCTGACAAATAGCGGCATTGAAGTTTTTAATAAGGAAGCTTCTCAAAGTCAGGTGCTGCAAGCAGGACAGATGATGGTTATAGTGAAAGGCAAATTTCAGGGTTTATACGATTTTGATTTGAGAAATTTTTATGAAACGAGCGATATGGTTCGGGGGCTTGATTTAACTAGACAAAATCTTACACCTACAGCAGACCCAGCGATCGCAAGCGTTCAAGCTGAAACTGCTGCGGCTTTGAATGCACAGTCGCCAATTATCGGCGAGGGAGTAGTTGAAAACCCATCTTTTGTAAAGCTAACCACTAGTCCTTCAACTTCTTCCACCAACGACATTATTACAGACAATTCCCCTGTAGAAGCCATTACAGATGATTCTCCATTAAATTCCTTTCAGGACATAGGGCAAGTCCTGTCAAATACTAAGCGGCAATCTGTGATAAATGGTAATAACAATGTAAACACTCAAAATAATAAGGTAGGTGTTGATTTTAATAGAACCCTAACAACACCTCAAAATCCCTCAGTTCAATCAACAGGCGGTGGGTCGGGGACAACTACTCCAGAACCGACAGGCGGTGGGTCGGGGACAACTACTCCAGAACCGACAGGCGGTG
>NZ_JAVRCP020000027.1:0-9456 GCF_034530675.2 Nostoc sp. DedVER02 | reverse complement strand
ACAGGCGGTGGGTCGGGGACAACTACTCCAGAACCAACAGGCGGCGGGTCGGGGACAACTACTCCAGAACCAACAGGCGGCGGGTCGGGGACAACTACTCCAGAACCAACAGGCGGTGGGTCGGGGACAACTACTCCAGAACCAACAGGCGGTGGGTCAGGGACAACTACTCCAGAACCAACAGGCGGTGGGTCAGGGACAAACTAAACTAGTTCTCCTTGCTAAGACTTCCAGACTTCAGCAATAGTTTGTAAACTTAGTTTTTCCACTGAAATACAAGCATAAATTTATACTCAAGAGCAAAAGCAGAATTATAACAACTGTTAACTACCGCCTCTACAGCAACCAAAGCAAAAAGTGATATTCCCTACGACCAGAGAACATCTGCTAACGCTAGATTAAATCAAGGATAGGATTTACATAGGGTTCACCGGATATCCTTATATAGTCCAATGACATTCTGTTGTGTGAGTTCTCAAGAACTAACTTTTTGCTAGAGAGAACATAAATTTATGACTTTTGATTATGACCTGTTTGTGATTGGTGCGGGTTCTGGAGGTTTAGCAGCTTCCAAACGGGCAGCTAGCTATGGGGCAAAAGTAGCGATCGCTGAATATGATTTAGTTGGTGGCACTTGTGTGATTCGCGGTTGCGTTCCCAAAAAACTCATGGTCTATGGTTCTCACTTTCCTGCACTATTGAGTGAAGCTTCAGGCTATGGCTGGAAAGTCGGTAATGCTGAGTTGGACTGGGAATATTTCATTACATCTATAGATAAGGAAGTTCGACGACTGTCGCAACTACACATCAGCTTTTTAGAAAAAGCCGGAGTCGAACTGATTTCTGGACGCGCCACATTGGTAGATCCCCACACCGTAGAAGTTGATGGACGCAAAGTGACAGCAGACAAAATTTTAATTGCTGTTGGCGGTCGTCCCATCAAACCAGATTTACCAGGGATGGAACATGGCATTACCTCCAATGAAATCTTTCATCTAAAAGAACAACCAAAACACATCGTCATTCTTGGTGCTGGTTATATCGGCACAGAATTTGCCTGTATTATGCGCGGTTTAGGTTCTGAGGTAACACAAATTACCAGAGGCGACAAAATTCTGAATGGGTTTGATGAAGATGTCCGCATAGAAATTGAAGAGGGGATGACGAACCACGGAATCCGGCTGATTAAGAATAATGTAGTAAAAACAGTTGAAGCTGTGCCAGAAGGGTTTAAACTGACTTTATCAGGAGAAGACCAAGAACCAGTAATCGCCGACGTGTTTTTAGTGGCGACTGGTCGAACTCCCAATGTAGATGAACTAGGTTTAGAAAACGCTGGGGTTGAGGTTGTAGCTACTTCTATTGAAGGGCCAGGCTACAACACTACAAATGCGATCGCAGTCAATGAATATAGTCAAACTAATCAACCGAATATTTTTGCCGTTGGCGATGTCACAGACCGAATCAATTTAACTCCCGTCGCCATTGGCGAAGGACGAGCTTTTGCAGACAGTGAATTCGGCAATAATCGCCGCGAATTTAGTCACGAAACTGTTCCCACAGCCATATTTTCTACCCCAGAAGCCGCAACAGTAGGCTTGACAGAAGCCGAAGCACGGGAAAAACTCGGTGAAGCGGTAACAATTTATCGCACTCGTTTTCGTGCCATGTACCATAGTTTGACTGGTAAGCAAGAGAAGACAATGATGAAGTTGGTAGTCGATAGCAACACTGACAAAGTACTAGGCGCTCACATGGTAGGTGAAAATGCCGCTGAGATCATCCAAGGCGTAGCGATCGCTGTGAAGATGGGTGCAACTAAAAAAGACTTTGATGCCACCGTTGGTATCCATCCCTCCGCAGCCGAAGAATTTGTCACAATGCGGTAAGAAAAAAGAGTTAGGAGTTAAGAGTTATGAGTTATCTAGTTGAAGAAAGAAACTCATAACTCAATACAGTTCAGATAAGACCAAAACACTTGTAGAGACGGCGATTTATCGCGTCTCAAAAACCCAAAATTTTTACCAGTAGTCCTTAACTGAACCGTATTGACTCATAACTTAAAATTCTTAACTTTTCACTCCCACCTTTTGTACAGACGCGATTCATCGCGTCTCCTAATAAAGCTTTGCAATATATATATCTTCACGGTTTTGCTTCTAGTCCTAATTCTGCCAAAGCGCGGGATATAGGCGATCGCTTTGCCAAAATTCAAAGGAAGCTAAAAATTCCCGATCTCAATGCTGGCGATTTTTCCCAGTTGACAATCACTCGTCAAATTACCCAAGTTGCCGCATCATTCAGTAATGATTTTACACCAGTAACCGTAATTGGTTCAAGTTTAGGTGGTTTGGCCGCCGCTCACTTGGGACAGCAATACTTACAAGTACAACGCTTAGTTTTGCTAGCACCAGCTTTTGAGTTTTTATCCCATTGGTTGCCCAAGCTAGGCGATGAACAAGTACAACGCTGGCAGCAAGAAAAATTTATCATGGTATACCACTATGGGGAAAAGCGATCAATTCCTTTAAGTTACGATTTTGTTACAGATGCTGGACAATACCAAGAAAAGCTTTTGCAACGTCCTATCCCCACCCTAATTTTGCATGGAAAAAAGGATGAAGTTATTCCCATCGAAGCTAGTCGTGATTTTGCACATTGCCGTTCTTGGGTAGAGTTAATCGAACTGGACAGCGATCACGCCTTGGGCAATGTTATGGAAGAAATTTGGCAAGCAATTCGCCTCTTTTGCCATTTACCTTGAAGTTGTAAAATATTAAATCACATAACGAATGTCCTTAGTCATTTGTTTTATTTAATTACTAATGACAAATGACCAATGACCAATGACCAATGACTAATGACTAAAATTATGCTCCCCTTCATCCGGTCAGATTTAGCCCAATTTACCGCGTATAAACCTCACCCCAGTAGTGATACAGCCAATTCTGTCCCCACACAGTTCGATCGCCTAGATACAAATGAAAGTCCCTACGATTTACCACCTGAATTAAAAGAGAAGCTAGCGTGGACGTATCAGCAAGTAATTGAAACAAATCGTTATCCTGATGGTGGGTATGAAACGCTTAAAGATGCGATCGCAGAGTACGTCAATGAATCAGCTGCCCTGCCGGTATCCAATACTGCTGCCAATATTTCTGTGGGTAATGGTTCAGATGAAATAATTCGCTCTGTATTAATCGCCACCTGTTTAGGAGGAGAAGGTTCTGTTTTAGTTGCCACTCCCACTTTCTCTATGTACGGAATTTTGGCCCAAACTTTGAGAATTCCGGTAGTGGCGGTGGGAAGAAATGAAACAAATTTTGAAATTGACTTACAAGGCGCACAGTCTGCGATCGAACAAACTCAAAATCCCCCCATTCGCGTAGTTTTTGTAGTGCATCCTAATTCGCCGACTGCTAATAGCTTAACTGCTGCAGAATTGGCGTGGTTAAGAAGCTTGCCAGAGCATATTTTGGTAGTAATTGATGAAGCTTATTTTGAATTCAGCCAAACAACCCTAGTCGGTGAGTTATCACAGCGCCCAAACTGGTTAATATTACGCACTTTTTCTAAAGCCTTCCGATTGGCATCTCACCGTGTTGGTTATTGTATTGCTCATCCCGAAGCGATCGCCATTTTAGAAAAAGTTCGCCTACCTTACAATCTCCCCAGCTTTTCCATAGCAGCAGCATTAGTTGCTTTACAAAACCGCACACTCTTACTGGAGTCAATTCCCCAAACCTTGAGTGAACGAGCCAAACTCATCGAAATTTTATCTCAGCAACCAGAATTACAAATTAACGCAAGCGCTGCTAACTTTATTTACCTACGCCTGAAATCAAATAGCTTGAATTCACAAGATACAGTACTAAAAACTTTCCATCAGAAACTTAGAAAACTCGGCACTCTTGTACGACACATTAGTGGAGGATTACGAATTACTGTTGGAACGATAGAGGAAAACGCCCGCACGGTTAATCGAGTCCAAGCGGTTTTAGCAGATTTGGAATTTTAGCAATTCACTCAATAATTAAATCGGCTATCCATCTCACTGCCCAAACGCCTTACTACTCCTACTGTTTGTGGCAGTACACCTACCAAAAGAGCAAAAGCAACATCCGGCAAAAGAGCCACTATTTCTGGTGGAAAGTATTGTTCAAATTGATCGAGAATTTTCTGAACTCGCTGCCCAGGGACTGGGTTTTCTGTAATTTGTTTAATTAACCGAATCCACTGCCGCCTAATCAAGTAAGCCTTCTGGCGTTCTTCATTCGATCCGGGAGTTAATAAAGACAGATTACCTATGGGCAGTGCCCTTTGGCAATCACAATCGTAATCCCCACCCACAGCAGCCCCAGGGCCAGCAAACTCTGCATGGTAGCGTTTAAAGAGGATTAGTCCATTGCGTCTACGACTATTGACGATGAAAACTTCTCCACTGTGTAAACGTGTGAGGATATCCGAGCCTTGCGACTGCTCAGTTCCATCTGGCATGACAACAGAGTCAAGGAAACTAGTTTCCGGATAATAAGTTGATACCATAGAGTTTTGATAGCGTTGATCGTGTTCGCTATCCATGTTTTTTAAACTTTCAACGAATTTGGTAGTAGTATGCACTTCAAAACGGAATTAAATTTTATGTCAAATTAGGTCTTTGAATTTTTTATTATCAAGAGTTTTTTGGTCAACTCAACTAAGATAGTTATTAAATACGCACTGTTTACTAATTGAGTGATTATATTTTATGAGATATAACCAGCTTTGTCCCCAAATTGAGAGAGTGTTTCCTTAAAGTTTTTATAAAGATTAATATCTTAATTACAAAGTTGTTATGAGGTATTTCTTTTTTTAGAAGGAAATTATATAGCTAGATTCTATTGTAATTCTTTTATTTATCAATAGTATAAAAACGTTGTTGTTTAATGATAAGCTAAAAAAGACAAAACTTAACACTTAATAAGTTAGTAAAGTCTTTTAAGGTTATTTTTTATTACAATTAATATTTTAATTATCTATTAAAAACCTAAACAAAATACTTAAAGTTTTATCGAAAATCATATATGGCAGGACATTCAGCCAATAATAGCTGAGTTTTTAGTTAGGTATAGGTTCTGCTTTGATTATCGATATTTATGATAGATTTTCTCCAACCTAATACAATATAAAAATTTACAAACATTCTGCTAGCAGCTAGTGGAATTAGCACTCAAATGCTTGTGCAATAACATCTGGCTTGAGCGTCCTAGTAAAAATGTATTCAAATTCGATTCAACTTTATGCACCCGATATCCTACCTTGAAATAAAGTTGTCTTGCCTGGTGGTTATTTTCCAAAACGTGAAGATATAAGTCTTGAAATCCCCACTCTCGAGAAATTTTTTCACAGCTAGTCAGTAACCCTGAAGCTACGCCATGTCTACGGTATTTTGGGTGAACCGCTAAATTAGATAGGTAAGGAAAACCTACATTACCTTGACTCCACGAATCACTGTAACGTACACCCATTTCCACACTCCCTACTAAGTTATTAGCCACACCACTAGTAGTTTCAAAAGCGACTAAACAAACATGACGGGGTGGGGGTGATGCCATCCGATGCCTTAAGTCTTCGTAAATCCCTAGACGTAGCAATGGAAAAGCCCATCCCCACATACCTTTTTGGGAGTGAAAGCTTTCAGCAATAATTTGGGAAACGCCAATCAAATCAGCAGGTGTAGCTGTACGAATTTGAAATTCGCAGCAAGCTGGATCGGTTGGTTGTTGCTGGTATGAATGAAAAAACCGATATTTCAAGGCTAGTTTAGTATTGATTTTATTCAACGAAAATTTTCTCAAATATCCTCAAACACCATTTAAACTGAATAAAAACTTTATATCTGCCCAGGAGATTATAACTGGACTAAGATTGCTAATTAGCTTTTGCTTAATGCCGCATACAAAGTTTTACACTTTAGTTTGGGGCTTTATAGCCTGTCTTTTTGAAAGAGTCTTAGAAGTTACAGCTTCATAAAGCTAAAATCTTAAGTTCAGTAGGTTCAGATGCATCCCTTGCTTCACTTGCTTCATATAGGCAGGATATCAGTCTGTTTACCACAAAAACATCTGTAAAGTTGTACAGGTTTAGGTGAATGGGTAGATGGCATAACCTGGTGTAAGCATTACTTACAAAATTGTTAAGTAAGTAGACTACCGACAAACTCTAGTTGCAAACCACTTTTGGTTATAGTACTAAACTTGTTTATGCAATCGCCGTTACACTAACAAGACTTTGCTGCTAGGTCATAGAAACAGGTTGTACAGGTACTAGCCAAGAATCTTGCAGATTCCTCTCTCTAACTTCTTAATCAATACTACTTGTTTTAATGATAGTTATGATTGCTAAATTAGAAAGAGGTATTTGTCTAATAGTATACTTTGACTTTAAATCTTATTTTTAATTTTGCTGACTATACATGACTACCATAAATAAAATTTACCTGCAAGTGTTAGTACAACTGCTGCAAAGGGAAAACTTAATATGCAGCTTTATCTGGATTTTTCAGCTAGCTATGAGTGCTGTACGTAGTATTAGATGTTGCTCACAGGAGGTTAAAGAAGATTTGGCTAGTAAGTATCGACTCTATAACCCTAAAACTGATTATGAAAGCAATTACACTGCACCAAAGCAAACAGTAATCGGCATAAGCCATTGAGACGAATTACTGTGAATAAGCGCTCCTACACTCAGCAGTCATGTAGCCAAACCATATTGGTCGAAATGCTCTACTCTTACCTGACTCAGAAAAATCCTTACCCGATCAGATTATTCTTTATCCGACTGCCGTTGCAGCAGGAAAGCGGTGCATGAAATCCCAAGCAAACAGTAAGCCTAAAATTTTGGTTGTTGATGATGAGCCAGACAACCTTGACTTGCTTTACCGCACTTTCTATCGTGACTATAAAGTGCTAAGGGCAACCTCTGGCCCTGCTGCCCTCGAACTCCTAGCTGAAGAGGGAGAGGTCGCGGTGATCATCTCCGATCAGCGAATGCCGATGATGAGCGGTACAGAATTTTTGAGCCTGACAGCAACTCAATATCCAGATATTATTCGGATTATTTTAACTGGCTACACTGATGTCGAAGATTTGGTGGAAGCAATCAACGCTGGTAAGGTTTTTAAATACGTTACTAAACCGTGGGAAGCTGAGGAACTTAAAGCAGTAGTGCGCCAAGCTTTGGATACTCACAATGTCCTCAAAGCCCGCACCCGCGAACTTACCCGCACACTCCGCCAAGAGTCACTGCTGAATACTGTCACCAATACGATTCGCAGTGCTTTAGACTATAGACAAATTTTGCAGGCAATTGTTGATACAGTGGGTCACATGTTGGAGGTGGATGTTTGTCTGTTGCGCCCCTTCCAAGATGAGCAGTTGACGGATAAAGGATTCATTTATCAGAAGTCTTTTTCTGAAGAAGCAGGGGAACACACACCAGCAGAGATGCAGGCAAATAATTCTTCTGCTGTTTCCCTCTCCCCCTCAAGCCCTCTAACTGTTTTGGCTCAGACGGTGTGGGAAACCCGCGAAGTTCAGGTGATTCACGATGTAAACGATGATGAACGCATTCACGGTAATACTCCCGAATTGCGCCAACGTGGGGAAGCTTTTGTCGCTGCTAATATTTGTTCTAGTTTAGTTGTGCCATTGATCTGCCAGCAAGAACTGATGGCAGTGCTGGCATTGCATCAGTGTTCTGTACCCCGCTTCTGGGGAGAGGATGAAGTGCAGCTAGTGTTGATGGTAGCGGATCAGGCAGCCTTAGCTTTGTCTCAAGCTTATGCTTACGAACAAGTACGTGCCCTTGCCAAGCGAGAGAGTTTAATTAATACGATTACTAGCGCAATTCGCTCTAGTCTAGATCCCCAAGATATCTTTGCGGCGATTACTCAACAACTGGGACAAGCCTTACAGGTTGATGGCTGTGTCCTGTCTTTGTGGACAGAAGAAGATGAGTTTGTCGAGTGTGTGGCTCTGTATGACAGTTTTCAACATTTGGAAAATTTACGTAGGCACAGCCCACCACAGGCATCGCTAGCCCTAGACAATAACTCAAGTAGCAATCATCAGCTTAGCACACCAAGATTACCCTATTCTCAAGCATCTATACAGGAGAATCCTATCCTCCAACAAATGCTACAGACACATGAACCTGTGGTAATTGGGAATGTAAGCCATTCTCCCTCAGATGTGCAGGGTTTTAATTTGCCGTTAAAAATGCCAGCGCGATCGCTAATGTTTGTGCCATTATTGGCAGATGGTAAATGTATCGGTAGTATTACTCTACATGAAGGTAAAAAAGTACGCCAATGGCTGCAATCTGATATTGATTTGGCGAAAGCAGTAGCGGCTCAAGCCGCGATCGCTGTGCAGCAGTCACACTTGTATGAAAAAACTCGGCAACAAGCTGAACGCTTACTAGAATTAGACAAACAAAAAACCGAATTTTTCCAAAATATTTCCCATGAGTTTCGCACACCTATCACCTTGATTCAAGGGCCTTTAGAGTCGGCGGTGGCAGCTGGCGAAGGATTATCTTACTCCCAAAGTGCGATCGCCCTGCGTAACTCCCGCCGCTTGCTGCGACTGGTAAATCAACTCCTGGATTTACAACGCCTGAATGCAGGGAGAATGCAGCCTAGCTTCCATCCTTGCGATTTAACAGAATTTGTCAGCCAAATTGTGGAATCTTTTCGTCCGTACTGTGAGAAAAAGAAACTACATCTCGTCACTCAGTTAGATGAATGTTCACCCATATACTTGGACATGGAAAAATTTGACAAGGTGGTTTACAACCTTCTGTCAAATGCCATGAAGTTTACCCCCGAAGGCGGGACAATCAGTGTCAGACTAAAATCTGAGGACGATCGTTGCATATTGCAAGTACAAGATACGGGAATTGGCATTGTTCAAGAACAAATTCCTTTCTTATTTGAGCGCTTTCGCCAAGCTGAAGGTTCAGCAAACCGTTCCTATGAAGGCAGTGGTTTGGGTTTAGCCTTAGTTAAACAATTGGTAGAATTACATGGTGGTCAAGTCACTGTGGAATCAGTTTATGGCCAAGGCACTACCTTTAGTTTATGGCTTGTGACTGGAAATGCTCATTTACCCGCACAGCAAATACTAGAAACGCCTGCGGAAGTCAATACGAGCCGCGCTAGTGTAGAATTGGCTGATTTAGAACTCGTAGAGTCAACAACAAACAATATTGAAGATATTACAATAAATTCCTCCCCTAATATTGATACTCAAGACTCGGCACTTAAGACTCAGCACTTAATTTTAGTTGTAGATGACAACCCGGATTTGCGAACCTATGTATCTGAGATTTTCCGCCGTAATACCAATTTAATATGAAGCTGCATATAATAGGGAGAAGCCAACTCCTAAGTTTAAATAGCCATGAGCCGCCCGT